>CAZQBA010000033.1:0-10087 GCA_964591635.1 uncultured Gammaproteobacteria bacterium
GGTGGTCCGTGTATCGGCATACGCCCGGGCAATGTCTACGGGCATTTTGTACAAGGAAAAACCATAAGAAAAAAGAACATACAGCACTGCCCACGCCAGCATGATGGCCCCGAAGGTTGGATACTTCCACAAGAGGAGACCTAAAATAAGCACTACATCCAATGACGAACGACCGAGTTCAAACAGCACTTGATCGGCGATCTGTTCAAACGAACGTTCGAACCGTTTCACCTTCGTGACCAAACTACCAACGAAGTTGCCATTAAAAAAGGCGTACGAATGTTTTTGCAAGTATTGGTAGCAACTGTTCGTCAAATCAGCCATCACGCGAGGCTGAAACCGATTGTTGACGAAACCGACCATCCGCCACACAGAAAGCCGCGCGACGTTCAAACATAAAATAGTCACCACCAACCACATCGCACCGTTCAACACCGACTCAGTTGGACCATCGGCCAGCAAGTTAATCAGGTCGCGGTAGACGAGCGGCGTGTAGATCTGAACGAGCCCGACAAAAAGCATGCCGACGAATAAAAAAGCGGCCTGCCAGCCGTGCTTTCGGCCATGCTGCCAGAAGATCTTGAGCGTTTGATTGGTGAGCGCCTTATTCAACGCGTGTTGCTTCATGTCCAAACGAAATTCACTTCAAAAACGTGTGTATATTACCACTATTTTAAGCAAAAAAACGGCGTGGCGTGGCCCATTACACTCCCCACACTTCAGTAAAGGTCCATTCGCCAATGCCGTGACCGCGCTTGACTGTATCCCCCTGCGCATTCACGCGCACCCAATTGAGGGACGGATCGCGGACTATGATTGTATCTTTCTGCTGGACGCCCTGGCCGACCAGGTCGTATTGGCGGGTCACGTGAACGGCAGACCACTTTTGTCCTTCTCGCGTTTCTGGTGAAAGGAGATAACGGACACTGCCTTCGGTGAGTATGGTTTCCACATGTGTGGCCCAGCCGGTATTTGCCTCATCCTTGCCCGCGCTCCACAGCTTCCACAACATATCTGCACCACGATCACGCACCCCCCGCCAGTTGAGCCCGCGTACTTCCACGTACCAATAAAACGCCAGGGCCCGCAGGTTCTTGCGCTCGCGTTTGATAAAAGAAAGGAAGCGGTGGAGGCTCCAGCCCCGGCGGAAAAACAAAAAGTTACCCGGCAGGTGATTCGTCCACTCCGGCACGACGATTTCATTTTTCCAACCGTGCGCAGCAAGAGACAACCCCACCACGCTTCCCCCGCCAAGCGGCGGCCCGTACAGCGTGTCTGCAGGTTGCTTACGGCCACGGAGCACCACGATGGCAGACGGCGCATTGATCCGGACCACATCAGCATCGGGAAAATGGCGCATCCCGGGGCGGAGCGGAACGTCAGGTACATGCTGGGGAATACGATCTGCAACCCGTGTCAGCCACGCCAGGTGCGCATTCCAAAAAATACGGCACTGGAAATTCGACTTTTTTTCGTGATGCGCATCAATGCCGCCGTCGGATCGCACCTCCGCCAAGAGTGCCTGCCAGGCCCGGGCCGCGACCTCTGAGTACCGGACATCGTTGGTGAGCTCGCTCAAGCGTATGAGTGCGTAGATGTCGAACCCCGAGGCAGCCACCTCATACGAGCTGAACCAATACCAGCGCTTTGTTTCCAGCGCCATAAGCTTGTGGCCGTCGGGCATATACATGGCCAACAAAAACTCGCCGGCACGCCGGAGCGCATCGATGTACGGGGCGGCTGGTTCGTTCATGCACTCCAGCATGTGGAGGATGAATCCGATCTGCCGCGAATGGTAGAAGGCAGTGGTATCGTGCATGGCTTCGGCGACCCGGTACTCTTTCCAGTTGGGATGGTACGGGAAGGTGCCGTCCGGCCATTGCTGCAAGAGCGTTCGCTCGATCCCGCTCAGCATGGACGACCGCCATTCTGGCCGCTGGAAGATACGGTAGGCCGAAGCCAGCGCCGCCCCACCCCACATGCGCTGGTCGGGAAGTTCTTTAGTCGGGACCGCTTTTTTGAGATAGGTTTCCGCGTTCCGCTCGATCGCATGCCGCACGCGTTCCCGCTCCTCGGGTGAAAGACGCGCCTCCTGGCGAAGGATCAACTCGGAGAGCGCGTCCGTTGCACCGCCGCTGTCGATCACCGCATTCGACATGTTCGTATGTGATTGTCGGCCCGGGCCGTAATACGAGTGGCCGGTACGGGGATGGACAAGCATGTTTCCCGCGACCCGCAGCGCGCGGACACGGGCCCGATGAAAAAAAAGGTCCTCGCCCGTTTGTGCCAGGAGGTGGAGGTCGGTAATGATCGAGTAGGCGTTCTTGCCGGTGTGCTCCACCCGGTGTTTGCGGCACACCAGCTTTCCCGACGGATCCGTGTCCTGCCACAAAAAATCGGACACGCCGCGCAGAAGGTCGTTCGGGGCGAGGCTCATAACGTCACATCATGGCGGACAGGCATGGCGGCAGTTGTCACTTCCACCCAAGTCCGGCTAGGCTGCCAAAACATCCGAAGTATGTGCTTGGAGAGTGTCATATGCAACGCGTGTTTCATCATGTCGAATGAAATACAATAAAAAAATACAATTTTTATATTAACACGACAAGCAAAACTACGCTCATGCCGACCAGCGCAACCGCCACAAGCCGCGCAGCTGAGTCCAGCCGTCCCGCCAGAGCTGGACGTGCGAGGCACGGCGTACGGGCATATTGCTACCGACGCATTCTTCCACACGCAGGCCGGCCCGTTCGGCCCAGACCACTAATTCTGTTTCCCACAGCCAGTGCTGGTCTGTGATGTTGGGTAGAAGTGACCGGACGCGACTGCGCCGTAGCCATTTGGTACCTGACCCTGGATCGTGCACAGCGCTTGTGAAAAGCAGACGGTACCAGAGCACGGAGAGCACATGCGCGGCGTATCGCAACGGATGATGAGTAATAAATGTGACTGAATACCGCCGCCGCAAGCACACCAAATCGGCCCCGGCCTGGACGCGACCGATCATCTCGACCATTTCCGAAAGACCGGCTTCAAGGTCGGTATCAATGTATCCCACCACGTCTGCCTGGGCGGCAGCGAGACCGGCCGCCAGAGACGCGCCTTTACCGACTCGTTTTAGTAGCGACACCACTCGGATACGCGCATCATGCTCTCCCACCGCCTGCGCCTCTCTTTCTGTTCCATCCTCTGACGCATCGTCGACCACAATCACTTCAAAATGCTGGGTCACTTGGCCGAGTACAGCGCACACCCGCCCAAGCGAGGAGGCAATGACCAATGCCTCGTTATAACAGGGCACAATCAACGTCAGCTCGGTCATAGCCGGGAAGCGAATGCGGCAGCGTCACGCACGGCGGCCACCACGCGATCACATTCCGCAGTGGTCATGCCGGGAAAGACTGGCAGACGCAATACGGTGGTGGATACCGCGTCCGCACCCGGAAACGCCCCATCCTCATGTTGCGCGCGTTGTGTGTAGAGTGGCTGGCGGTGGAGCGGCAGGTAGTGGGTATCACAGGCTACGCCCCGCTCCCGAATGGCACGGCGCAGAGCTATTTGCCGGGCGGCAGGAATGCGAATGGCAAATATATGTCCATTGCCTGCATCCAGTTGTCCGGCCATGTGCACTGTCACGTCCGAGCAACCGGACAACCCGTCCGTCATCCGACGAATCGCAGCCAATCGCTGAGCATTCATGCGGTCCAGTTTTGCCAGCTGGCTTCCGGCCAAGGCGCCAAGCAGGTCACTTTGCACGTAGGAGTTTCCCACCCGCTCGGCCATAAATCGTTCAGCGTATCCGGCATCACCGCCCGCGTCCCTGATCCCTTTGTTCCGCACAACCCGCACGCGATCGGCGATGTCGTCGTTGTTCGTCACCAAGCACCCCCCTTCACCGGTCACCAAATTTTTTGTGGAATGAAAGCTGAAACAGGTAGCGTCGGCCTGGCTGCCCACCCGGGCCGCCCCCCTCCATGTTCCGCAGGCCTGGGCCGCATCTTCCACCACCCACATGCCCCGGGCCCGAGCCTCGGCCATAAGTGGCTCCATCTCACAGGCAAAACCGGCATAGTCAACAGGCAAAAGCACGCGCGTTCTCTTGGTGCAGGCGGCAAGTATCTGATCGGTTGTGGCCATGGCGCTCGCCGGATCCACGTCACACAAACGGACAGTGTGGTTGTTTAAGAAGGCGGCCAAGCCCGTGGCGGTGAAGGTGTAATCGGGCACAACAATTTCGCCCGGCTGCACATCCAGTGCACGAACCGCCAAGTCCAAAGCTGCGGTGCATGAGGTGGTGAGAAAGGCATGGCGCACGCCCAGGTAGGACGCAAACTCAATTTCAAACCGGCGGCAGGCATCGCCGTCGCCGCGCACCCAACCGCTCGTCAGGGATGCATCGAGTGCCTGATGATCAGCCTCATCAAAATACGGACGATGGAGTGGAATCATGTCCATATTAAACGTCACGTTCCGGCCATAAACGGCGTTGTTTTTCTGGAAGCTGGACCAGGGCTTCAGCCACGGTTCCCTGAGCGTGCGCGGGCACGCCCACCATCACACTTCCGGGCGGCACATCGTGCGTGACTACCGCCTGCGCACCCACCACGCTCCCCTCACCAATGGTCACTCCGGGCAAAATTACTGCGCCTGCCCCAATGTGGACGCGATTCCCAATATGGATAGGAGCGGCTATATCCCGCCCGCCCACACGGGTGAAACTCGTGTCGTGGGTGAGGAGCTGCGCACCAGAAGCAATGGTCACCGCATCCCCAACCGTCAACAGGTAGGCATGATTACCCAAGACCACATTGTGACCGACCCACACATCCGTACCGAACGACACGCCGCGCAGGCCGTGGAACCACCGCCGGACTGCTGAGGAGGGAAGATGGAAAGCAAAGAGGAGCAAGCAATCATCTGCCCATTGGAGAAGTGAACGCGGTACCCATGAACTGCCGACGATGGACGCGAGCATGCGCCGCCAACGGCGGGACACCTCCAGCCGGGCCCAACCATCACCCACAGCCCACAAGTACAACGGCAGGGCCGACAGCCGCATGCGTGGCGCATCCGGATTCATCGCCAAGGCTACAGCTACCTGCAAGACCACCGTGCTGCACATGAGAAGTGGAAACCACTGTCGCGGACGCCGGACAACGAGACCGGCCACCAGGATGCAAGCAAACGCTGCCCAGACCAGCCGGCCTGCCCAAAACAAGAACGGATAAAACAACCATGCGGGAAGACCCGCACCAAAAAACACAGCGTGGTACGAACGAGAAGCACCAGATTCAATAAAAAACAATCCGGTCTTCCAGGCATGCACCAAGCCCACCGCAAGCGGCGCCTCCTTAAGCACTGCCCACCACCAGGCTCGGAACTGTGGCATATACGCAGCCTCGAACATGCCGAACCGCCGGAACGATTCATCAGCCGGAAGACCGAGGACCGGCCGGTAGTCGAGCGCCCGGATTGCCTGGTGGACCAGCCGCGCCTTCATGTCTTGGCCGGTCACATACCGCAAGTAGTAGTCGGTCTCAATAAAGTAGGCATAGGCGTCCCCGCCCGAGGCCAAGCTCCACACACCAAACAGCCGGTGCTGCCGCAGGAGCCACGGTGCCAAGACGGCGCCATGGACCACCAGCAACAGACCGGAGGCGAGAAGCAACCGTTGCCAGGGCACCCGACGTCCTACAAGATGGAATACGACGGTCCATAAAACAAGGATGAGCGGAAAAAAAACCGCCACGGGCCGCGTCAATGTGGCCAAGCCAAAACACAGACCGGCAGCTATAGCAGACCAAGCCCGATATTTCACCAGCCAGGTCTGAAAAAATAATATTGCAGTGAGGAGCAAAAACAGAAACACAGTCTCCGTCATGTACTGGCTGGTATTTTGCAGGCGGGTTGACTCAAGCATGAGGGCCACTGCAGCAAAACGTCCGGCCGTGGCAGAAAAAAACCGTTTGCCAGCCAGGTAGGTCATGGCTACCGTCAGCGCTCCCAACACCTGTTGGGCCACAAGGAAGGGCCAGGCATGTCCGAACAAAAAAAATGTTCCTGCGACGAGGAATGGATAGACGGGTGTGCGCAGCGACTGCGGCCCCAAGCGGAAATCAAAAGCGAGGACGCCGAACCGCCGAAACGTATCGGCAATATGGAGGTAGCCTTCGGCATCCGACGTCCAGGCAAATCGGCCGTCTCCCCAGGCCCACGTGGCAGCGCCCACCCCTGCTTGCAGCAGGAGAGCGGCAACCACAAGCCATATCATGGTCCGCCGGTCACCTGCCGAGAAAAGCAGAGACATTACAGTGCAGTGCCGTGCCGGACCGGCATATCATTGGTGGTCACTTCCACCCAGGTCCGGCCGGGCATGAAGTAGATTTCCTTGCCGTCGACGGTTTCCAGACGGAGCCGTTGCTGGTTCGTGGGCTTCTTCCACCGCACCTCGGTGCGCAGGCCGTTTTTGAAGACCCAGGCCTTGCCGCTCCCCGTGGTCCGCAAACGCAAGCGGCCGACATCATCCAGCACCTGCGTTTCCGTGCGCAGGATGACGATATTTTCGGCGCGGATAGGTGTGCCGTCCTTGTCGTTCGCCGGGGTGCCGGCAATGAAGCGGCGGTAGCTGTTGGTGTCGGCCTCATAGCGCCACTCCACGCGATAGACCGGCGAAGAAAAATCAATGACGATGGGGGGCGAAGAGGTGGGATGTTCGGCCGGAGCATCGGCAAAGCGCCAGCCCTGCACGGTAGAGGTGGCACCCAAATCGCGTTCGCTGCGCATCTCGTTCAACAGAGCAATCGAAGTGTACACATTGTGCGGTGCGGCACGCTGCGACGAGCGCCAGAAGAACCGGCCCCAGGCAAATTCATCCGCATCGTTCACGCCCGTTGCACGGATCCGGTCCATGGCTTCTGGTGAGCCGCCCACATGGGCGTAATCCGCACCAAACTCCTTGACCCAATCTACATAATACGGCCGGGCGCTCCGCACCGGGCCGATTTCCCGCACCGAACTGGAGGCCGGGAAGATGGCGAGAAACCGGGTGATGCCGCCTTCCACCGGCGCTTCAAAGACCACGGCCGCCTGTGACAGGCCGGATTGCGGCCGTGCTTCACTGTGGTTTTCCACCATCACGGCAAACGGCCGCTCGGCCAGCGTGTCGCTCGGCACGCCCGTGAGCCAATCGCGGCCCGACGGCCCGCTATCCGTCACCTGCGGCGTCGGCACCAGGGGCTCGGGCCCGCTGCCGCCTTTCACCAACCAAATAGTGGCGCTCGCAATGAGCGCCACTCCTACTCCAAGACCGACCGCACCGGCACCAATTGCCAGGCGGGGATGTGCCTTGGCCCAACGGATGATCTTTTCTTTGTGCATTATTCCTTCTTGGCCTCTTTGGCTTCCGCGGCTGGTGCGGCTTCCTCGCCATCGTCGGCCTTCTTCTTTTCCACCACTTCAATGGCCGACACGTCGCCCACCGGCTGCGCTTCCATGGCCTTGATTTCCTCTTCAGTCATGGCCGCGCTGCAGGTGGCGAGCGCCTCTTCGGCATCAGCCAGGATGGTCACGCCCGGGGGTACCGCCAGGTCGCGGACGCGGATGGTGTCGCCCACGTTCTTCAAGAGGCTCAAGTCGACGACCAATTCGCTCACCAAATCGCTCGGCAGACATTCCACTTCCACATCTTCGTGGACGCGGGTGATAACCGCACCGAGTGCCTTTTCGGCCAGCGATTCGCCCTGCCAGGACAACCGGACTTCGGCCGTAATTTTTTCGGACATGTTCACGGCGCGCAGATCCACATGTGTGGGGTATCCGGAAAACGGATCATGGGTCACGTCTTGGACCAAGGCCTTGACCGGGGCCCCGTTATCAATCACCACATCCACCAATGTGGATTCGCCACCGGCGGCAAACAACTTTTCAAAGGCGCGGCGGTCGAACTCCACGTTCTTCGGTTCCATGCCGAAGCCGTACACGACGGCGGGAACGCGGCCTGCGGTACGAAGATGTTTTACGGCTTTTCCGGTTACGGTCCGCGTGGAAGCGGCAAGCGTCAAAGTCTGCATATGTGCCGAGACTACCATTCCCGCTCCCGGACGTCAATGGTGCCGGCGCCTGTGGTCTTGACCCGCACGGCCACGCTTTGCAGGAGGCCAATAAGGACCAGCGACATGACCAACGACGAGCCACCGTACGAGAGGAAGGGCAGAGCAATACCCGTAATCGGCATGAGCCCCATATTCATGCCAATGTTCACGAAAATCTGGACGGTCAACAGCACGGCAATGCCGGTGGTGAGGAATGCCGTGAAGTTATCCCGAGCCAGCCGGGCCAAGCGCATGGCTCGCCAAATCACCAACAGGTACAGCGACAGCACCACACAGACCGCCAAAAAGCCGAGTTCCTCGGCCACCACGGCAAAAATGAAGTCGGTCTGTGCTTCCGGTAAAAATCGCAGCTGGCTTTGCGAACCAAAACCCAACCCGCGGCCAAACCAGCCGCCGGCACCCACCGCAATGAGCGATTGGGTAAGGTTATAGCCGCGGCCGAGCGGATCACGGGCCGGATCCAAAAAGGTCAGGACCCGCTCTTGCTGGTAGGGCTTCAGCGCGAAGGACCAGCCGAGCACTGCAGTAAGGAGCGCGGCACCCAAAATGAGTGCCACGTACTTGCGCTTGGTTCCCGAAATAAGCAGGAGCGCCAGCCACAGCGCCAGGAGCACCATGGACGAACCGAAGTCTGGCTGGAGGAAGGTCAACCCCACGAACAGAAGGGCGCCCAGGCCGCTGCCAATCACGGATCGAAAATCACGGGTCATGGCATGCCGAGAAAAATACCGGGCCAGGAAAATCACCAGAATGATCTTTGCGAACTCGACCGGCTGGAAGCTCCAGTTCCCCACCACAAACCAGCCTTGGGTGCCACGGATGGTCTGACCGAAAATGAGGACAAGGATCATAACAACGATCCCACCGACGTAAAGCAACCGGGCGGCCGGCTCAAAGGCCCGGTAATTGATGCTGCCCAAGACGAACACGGCCACGAGCCCGATCGTGGCCGCAACCCCCTGCTTGATGAGGTTGTTGAAATCCGGCTGGATTTGGGAAAGGGAAACGCTGCCGATCACGGCCAAGCCGATGAGCAATAAGGAAATGACTGCGGCAAACAGGACCCAGTCGAATTGGCGGATGGCAGCAATGATGCGTCCGAGCATGCCGCGATTGTGGCATGTCGGGCTATTTGCGGGTAGCCCCTACGGCGCCTGCATGAAGACGCCTTGGTCTAAAATGTTCACTTCCGGCTGGATGAGCACTTTGTTGCCGGCCGGGACGCTTTCAAACCAAGTCACGGTGAGCGGCCGCGTTTCCGCACTCTGCAATGAGTCGGCTTCTATGGTATTCACGCCCACCACGGCCGTGCCACGCTGCAAAAGCACAATGTAGCGCACGTTCCAGAGCCCAAAAGCACCACTGTTCGTGGTCGTAAACTGCACACGGGTCGGGCCACCGGGCGACTGCGGGACGAGGAGCTTGATGTCTTCGGTAGTCACCGCCAGGCGCTCGCGGGCGTAGGTCGGGTAATCGGGTGCCAGGTGCGTATCGAACCGCCGCCACGAGACATTACTGATTTCCAAACGGCCACCCGTAAGCTGGGCCGTATCCAATCCGAGTTGGGCCAGGTATTTTTCCTCCCCCGGCAGTACAAAACCTGGACGCGGCGTCCCAGCAAACCCGTCTCCGACAAAACGGTAGGAAAAAGTGGCGCCGTACTGGGCGTTCACGTTGCGCACCAGACCAATGGCATCCACCTTTCCCGTCCCAGCGGCAAAGGTCTGCACGTTCCGAGCAGTGAGCGGCTGCGGGTTGCCCAAGGCCTCTGGGTTCACCAGGGTGTCCGGGGCCTGGTTCACGGCCCGGCGGAAACTGCCAAACTCCACCAGGTACAGCTTGGTAAATCCGTAGAGCGCGTATCCGCCAAAGCCAAGCACAAACAACACCAACAATGTGGTGCCGGCCGCCAGGATCTGCATCTTGTGGTTCACGTACCACAATCCCCACTTCAGGTGCTGGTCGGATGGCCGTTC
>CAZQBA010000034.1:0-1711 GCA_964591635.1 uncultured Gammaproteobacteria bacterium
ACCCTGCTCGACACGGTGCGCTGGTTTGTTGCGGACAACGGTATTCTTGCGCTCCCTGTAGTCGTCTTCTTCATCCTGCTCGCCGTCTGGTTCCGCCATGGCCGTGATCCCAAAGGCCGCGGTACGATTATTCCGGAATACCAGCCGCCTGATGGGTTGGACCCGATGATGTTGGGCACACTCATGTCCGGCACCACCAAGCCCGTCCATGTGACCGCTGGCATTGTGGATTTGGCAGTGCGTGGATACCTGACCATTGAAGCAGTAGATGAAAAGAAGAAGCAGTTTGCTTTGGTAAAACAGAAGGATGCCGGGCCAGAACTCTCGGCCACACACCGGCGCGTGATGGACGACCTGTTTGCCAATGACCCGCGCTTGGATCTTTCCAAAAAACCTGCGGCATTGCGGCGCACCTTTGCCTGGGTCGGGCTCCAAACTCAAAAAGATCTCACGGATATGGGGTACTTCACCCGCCATCCGGGCAAGGTGATCGGCGTCTTCGTGCTCATTGGGCTTGGTGTGATTGCTGGGACCGTCACCATCCTTACCAACATGGGTACGGCTTGGGTTATGGCGGGGTTCATTACTGGAACGGAAGTGATCCTCTTTGGCTTCATCATGCCAAAGACCACCATGAAGGGCGCGTTGGCCGTGGAAGCAGCCAAAGGGTTTAAGCTGTTCTTGGACACGGCCGAACGCGACCGTTTGAAGTGGCAGGAACAAGAAGGCTTATTTGAAAAGTATTTGCCGTACGCCATGGTCTTTGGCGTGGCCAAGCATTGGACCAACGCCTTCTCCAGCCAGTTTTCGGAAAACCCAAAATGGTACCACGGCACGTCTGCTATGGGCGCCGCATCATTGTCCGATGCCATGGCTGACTTTTCCACCCAACTCCAGGTGGCCAGCACCTTTGCCTCTTCAGGAAGCGGTTTTTCCGGCGGCTCGTCCGGCGGCGGTGGCGGTGGCGGCGGGGGAGGGTCGTGGTAGTTGACACGGCGAGTGGTTCTGGCAATCTGATCGTGGAGGGATTCGTGCCGAAACGAGAACTAAAGCGGGGTGAGTGGTTTCCGCAGGTCATGAACGCAGGGCTGGAGTGGGGCTTTATTGCAGTGGGGTTCGCCCTGGTCCCACCATTCATGGCTACTGTGGGTGCTATTTGGCTTATTGCCCACATCCGCGATGCCCGAATTCGGCCGCCGTCCAAGACGGCATAGTGGTGGTTCCTTTTCCAACAGGCCACCATTTTTCTTTTGGGATGAATCGCGTAAGATGCGGCCATGCAACATGAGTTTGTGATAGAACCAGCGCCGCTCAGGGAGGTGGATTTGGCTTCCTACGCCGCTGAGTTGAACGATGAGCAGCTAAAAGTGGTGACAGAGGGTGATGGTCCTTGTTTAGTTTTGGCCGGGGCAGGTTCCGGAAAAACGCGGACCATTACCTTTCGGGTGGCGTACTTGTTGGCTCGCGGCGTGCCGCCAGCCCACCTGCTGCTTTTGACGTTCACCAACCGCGCGGCTAACGAAATGCTTTCCCGCGTTTCCGAAATGCTGGGTGGCAAACCCGAAGGACTGGTGTCCGGTACCTTCCACTCCATTGGCAACCGCATTCTTCGCAAGTACGGATCCCTCTTGGGCTACCAACCCAATTTCACCATCCTCGATAGTGAGGACAGTCGCGACCTCATCAAGCTCTGCGTCAAAGACCTATCGAT
>CAZQBA010000034.1:1811-9912 GCA_964591635.1 uncultured Gammaproteobacteria bacterium
TCCGTCAACCGCAACTTGCTGGTAGTGGGGGACGACGCCCAATCCATTTACGCCTTCCGGGGCGCGAATATTGAAAACATCCTGGCGTTTGAAGAGCGCTACCCAGACGCCAAGATTTTCCGCTTACAAACCAACTATCGCTCTACTCCAGAAATTTTAACGTTGGCCAATGAAGTCATCAGCAACAACGAGCGCCAGTATGTGAAGGAGCTCAAAGCCGTGCGCAAACCGTTTGCCCGGCCAGTGGTGGCAGCACTTGCCTCAGCCGAGCAAGAAGCGGCCTTTGTGGCCAGCATGATGGTGGCCTTGGAAAAGGAAGGTGTGCCGCGCAACCAAATGTGCGTGCTGTTCCGGGCCACCCACCATTCGCAGATGTTGGAATTGGAGCTCACCAAGCGCGGCTGGGAGTACGACTACCGCGGTGGCATGAAGTTCTTTGAGCGGACACACATCAAGGACGCCGTCGGGTTCCTGCGCCTCGTCCAAAACCCACGCGACCAAATTGCCTGGATGCGCATTCTCTCCATGTACCCCGGCATTGGTTCCACTACCGCCGGTCGCATTGCGGACCGCGCCTCCAGTTTGGAAACCCTGGCCATGGTGAAGACCTTGATGGTGGAAGACCTGCTCACACCCAAAGCGCGCATGGGCTGGCAGGAAGCGTCGGAAACATTGGCGACGATTGGTGCTGACACCCGGCCGGACGCAGCCATTCGCACCCTCATCAAATCCGGGTACGCCGATTATTTGGAGCAGGAGTATCCCAACTGGCGGGACCGCTTGGAAGACTTGGAGCAGTTCGCGGTGTTTGCGGAGAAAGCCAAATCAATTGCTGACTTTTTAGACGACGTCTCGCTCAAGGACGATTTTGCTTCTAAAAAAGAAAAACGGGGCCAGGATGATGAAGATCGCGTGATTCTTTCCACCGTTCACCAATCCAAAGGATTGGAATGGGACGTGGTGTTCGTGATCCATCTCACGGACCAAGGCTTCCCGCACCCCCGCGCCCAGTTGGAAGAAAACGGCATAGAAGAAGAACGCCGTTTATTCTATGTGGCCGTGACCCGCGCTCGCCGCCAGCTCATTTTGAGTTACCCACTCGTGGCGGGGCACGACGCTATGACCATGATGCGTCCCTCCCTGTTTTTGGAAGAAGTGCCAGACGGTTGCCTGGAGCGCCTCAAAGTGTCCGAACGCAGCCGGCCGGCCGATCCCTTGGACGAAGGGTATGAAGAAGAGGCTATAGAGGTAGATGCGGCTGGAGAAAAAAAGAAACCCCGGTCAGGGTTTTTGAGAGATGTGAGTGATTTGTAGGGATTGGAATTTCGAATATGGAATATGGAAGTCTCGTGTCAGGTCTTCGAATTCTTACATTCCAAATTCTATTCTCCCAATGTCACATTTCCGTTTACTGAAATCCGTTTTTCCTGCTCCACATAGCGGTCCGGCCGTGGCAGGACAGACAGCATACCAAAGACCCCAACTCCAACCAGGAGCAACGCGCCAATAGCAATCCACGAATAATGGTTCATAGGAAGACCCGAAGAGTATAGCACATTGACCGCTAGGCCGGAATGTGTTAGAACGGGCGCATCAGCACAATTGGGTGCTGTGGAGGAGGAATCATGTCGAACAGCGAAGGGTATCGAGACGACTTGGGGGCATCGCAGGCACGAAGCGCCGAGCTGGAGAAGGAGCTCGACGCGCTGAAGAAGCTCAAGGCGCCGGACATCGCGACGCGGCGCAAGCACCACCAGATGCTGTTCATTGGCATGTGTTTGGCGGTTCTCGCAGTGGGCGCATGGTATTGGTACACGGGGTACATCCTTGAAGAAGCAGTCAGTAAGGCGAACCTGGAGATGGAGGGTGCGCGCGGTCGCACGGACGCCTTCCGTGCCGAGTACGGAACGCTCCAGGGCGTGCATCGGCAGTTGACACGCGAAGTGGAGCAAGAGCGGCGGATACTGGCCGAGCTCCGTGACCGATCAGCTCGGCAGGAGTCTGCTGCACCATCCAGGCCGACTCCCCGGTCGACCGTGGTGGGATCGCGGCTGTCCTCTGAGGATTTGGCACAGCGGTTTGCGCAGTGCAGTACATCCCAGCGAGGCGACTTCGCGTACGAAGAGGGGGTCGTGGTCAGCCACTCGGTCGCTTTTGAAGGATCCTCGTTCTATGTTAACCCCTGTTCCTTCGAGCGGACCACCACCATTCGGTTTCCCTCCGGCCGCGAGCTCCCTCTCGTGCAGCGGAGTATGGCTCGTGACGAGATGATGCCGGGGGTGGCTTGTATGGTTGGAGCTTCATTAGATATTATCGAGCGGATCCAAGCGGTGTGGGAGCCAGTCGTCGTCGGTTCCATTGTCGGTGTGACTACGCGAGACGATCAGGTCGCTGGCATCAGATTCACCAGCAAGTAGAACGCACCACCGCGGGCGTTCTTTTTTTATTGTCTGGGCCAATTGACTGTCATCCCCGCGGAGGCGGGGATCCATGGTAACGAGTTTTGTCATTCTGAACGGCAGTGAACGAATCTTTCTTGTTATTTCCAGAAAAGACTGGAAGGATCCTTCGTTCCCACTCAGGATGACATTGCTTATCTTCTGGATCCCCGCCTCCGCGGGGATGACGGGTAGGGTGTTCATGTGCCGATTGACCCGCCGTGTCCGGCCTGCTACGGTTTGGCGGTATGTCGTGGAAAACCACGGAATCGGTTACCGAGGGGCATCCAGACAAAGTCTGCGACCAGATTGCGGATGCGGTGCTGGATGAATACCTGAAACGCGACACCATGAGCCGGGTGGCCGTGGAAGTGTTTGGGTCGCATGGGGTGGTGATTGTGGGCGGCGAAGTGACGTCGCGCGGCGAGGTGGATGTGGAACGCGTGGCGCGCAGTGTGTACGCCGAGATCGGTTACACGGAGCCGATTGACGTGCTGGTGCACATGGACGCGCAATCACCGGACATTTCCCAGGGCGTGGACACGGGCGGGGCAGGGGACCAAGGCATCATGTACGGCTATGCCACGGCAGAAACGCCGGAGCTGTTGCCCACGCCGGTGGTGCTTTCCCACGCCCTCACGCGCCGCTTGGCTGATGTGCGCAAACACGACCCGGCCTTTTCTTGGCTGAAGCCAGATGGCAAGGCACAAGTGACCATGGAAGGCGCGTCCGTACGTTCGGTGGTGGTGTCCACCCAGCACGCCGAGGATATTGAGGCGGATGATGTGGAAATGCGGGTGGTGAAAGGCGTGGTGGAGCCAGTGATTGGCGATGTGCGTGACGTGGAAATCCTGGTGAATCCGACCGGACGATTCGTGCGCGGCGGCTTTGCGGCAGATACCGGGCTCACGGGCCGCAAGATTATGGTGGATACCTACGGCGGCTTGTTGCCACATGGCGGCGGCGCCTTTTCCGGCAAGGACCCAAGCAAGGTGGACCGCTCCGCCAGTTACATGTGCCGCTTTGCCGCCAAGGCGATTGTCGCCAACGGCTATGCCAAGAACGCGCTTGTTTCCGTAGCCTACGCCATTGGCCGGGCTGAACCCATGATGCTCACCGCCAAATCCGGTGAAGGGCGCGACCTGTCTTCACTCATCCGTCCACATTTTGATTTCCGTCCGCAAGCCATTATCGAACGTCTCGGTTTGCGCCGCCCCATCTACCGCAGCACCGCAACCGGCGGCCACTTTGGCAAGGCCGGCTTGCCCTGGGAAGAAATCGCCCGGCTCTAGGTGTATACTAACGCCATGGTGTTTGCTTTGATTTTGTTGTTGGCCGGAACCGGATTCCTGTTTCATGGCGCACGGTTCATGGTCCATGGCGCATCGACTTTGGCGTACCGTCTGCGTGTACCGTCCTTGTTTGTTGGGTTGACCGTGGTTGCTTTTGGGACAAGCGCTCCCGAGCTCCTCGTGGCCTTGCGATCTGCTGCTGAGGGGCTGCCTTACCTGACCGTCGGGAATATCCTTGGGGCGAATGTCGTGAATATTCTCCTCATTTTGGGATTGGCAGCATCCTTGGGCGGGCTCACCTTGAAGCGGGATGGTCTGGTACGCGATTTGCCGCTCCTGCTGGTTGCGACCGTCCTTGTGGCCTACCTCGGCGGCAGTTGGAGTACGGCTGTTGGTCGTGAACATGTGCTGTCGCGGACCGATGGTGTGGTCATGCTCGTGGTGTTCGGCCTCTTTTTCCTCTCGCTCCTTCTGGGGCGGGCGCGTGACGGACAGCGGATCATTGACCATTTCCGGATTGCAAACGGCACCATCACCGCTCTGGTGGGCGCTCGCCGGGTGTGGTTAGCCGTGTTGGAACTTGTGGCAGCGGCCGTCTTGCTTTACCTGGGCGGTGAGGCCTTTGTGCGCGGCGCCACCAGTTTTGGACGGATTGTCGGGCTGTCGGAAGAAGCCGTGGGGTTGTCGGTGGCTGCCTTAGGTACGACGGTGCCCGAACTCATGACCACGCTCGTGGCGGTTGTTCGCCGCCAACGGGACATTGCTATTGGCAACGCCCTTGGTTCAAACCTGTTCAACTTGCTTTTTGTGCTCGGCACCACGGCAACGGTGTACGGCTTGCCCTGGTCGAATGCGTTTTTGCCGGACGTGTGGGTGAACCTGGCAGCGCTTGGCCTGTTGGCCTTCGTGGCCTTTCGGGGTCGGCGACGTGGACACATTTCTCGGGCTGAGGGACGGGTCATGCTCGGTTCTTACGCTGCATATTTTCTTTACCTCATCGTCCGTTTCTCCCCATAAACAAACCCCCGCCTCTCTGGGCGGGGGGTTCGTTTCTATTCTTTTTCGTGCTTGAGGCTGCCCGGCTGCTTCCAAATGGCGCAGGCCTTGAGGTGCAGGGTCTCCCACACCGATTCGTCGCGCTGGCCACGCAGGTCTTCCCGCCACAACTGTTTCATGGCATCCACGGCAATGTCCGCGGCGCAGGAAATTTCGGCTTGATTGTTTGTCCGCAGGCGATCTTTGACCTGTTCCTTCACCAGTTCAAAAAAGGCTTCTTCTGAAACTTTGGCCAGGGTTTCGGCATCGTTGCTTTCGTTGTGTTCGGGTTCGTGGATTTTCCCGCAATGTTCGCAGGGCGTGGGGGAGTCGTTGTTCATATTGCTGTGAGCGTATCAAGAAAGGGGACGACCGCCAAGCGGCCGCTGCGTTATCCGCGGCTTTCCAAAAAAAAGGGAATCAGGATCACGCCGACTGCCAGGAGCAGGGCCACACCCAAGCGAAGAAGTGCTTCGTCTATCATACAGAAGAAAAAGGCTGAGAGGCCAAACTACCACGGAACTGCGGAAAAATCAAGCCTGCATGGACGCTCGCCCTGGTCTGCGGTAGTCTGGGGGGCATATGCGCCGACTCATCCCGTTGTTGTTCCTGCTTCTCACCGCCCCCGGGTTTGCCCACGCGGCCGATGCGGTGCTGCCTTTAGAAGAGGAGCTCCCCTCCGCTTCCGTGGTGGATGTGCCTGACACCTTGTTCCGCGGGCAGGTCTTGGAGGTTCTGGAAGAGCAGGATGTGCCGTCTGAAGAGGATGGCGGCACGGCCGTCCAACAGAAGTTGAAGGTGCGCATCCATGATGGCCCGTTCGCCGGCCAAGAAGTCGTCTTCGACGGCATGGCCTTGGAAGTGATCGGGGCAAACCGCTACCGGGCAGGCGAGGAAGTCATGGTCTGGTGGTCAAAAGACGTGGATGGCACAGACGTGTTTTACGTAACGGATTACGTGCGTGACTGGTCCTTATTGTGGATGGCTCTGGCCTTTGCTTTGGCGGTGGTTGCGGTCGGGCGCTGGCAGGGGGCGCGGGCTCTCCTTGCTCTCGCCTTTTCCTTCGCCGTTATTTTGCAATTGGTCCTTCCCGCCATCTTGGCCGGGCAGGATCCGGTGTTCGTGGCAACCGGCGGGGCCGCGCTCATTCTCACGGTCGGTATTTTCCTGACCCACGGTTTCCAGCACCGCTCCTACCTCTCGCTGGCTGGGGTCGGCGCCACACTCATTGTAACGGCCGGGTTGTCGTTTGGGTTTTCGGCCTGGGCCCGGTTGTCCGGCTTTGGCAGCGAGGAGTCGTATTACTTGAGCCAGATGCTCGGGGCCACTATCAACATGAAAGGTATCTTCCTGGCGGGCGTGATGATCGGTGCCTTGGGCGTTCTGGACGACATTGTGGTGTCCCAGGTGGCCGTGGTGGAAGAAATCCGCAAGGCGAATCCCGACCTCACGGCGCTGGAGGTCTTCCGTCGGGCCATGCGGGTCGGGGTGGACCATGCCTCAGCTGTGACCAACACCCTGTTCCTTGCGTATGCCGGTGCCTCGTTGCCGCTTCTCCTGCTCTTCTCTGTGAAGCAGGCGCCATTCCTTTCTGTCCGCGACGTGCTCAATAACGAACTGGTGGCTGCCGAAGTGGTGCGCACGCTGGTCGGTTCCATCGGCCTGCTCCTGGCTGTACCCATCACCACAGCCATCGCCGCACGGTTTTCGAAGAAGCGCACATAGCGTCGGCCGCAGGCGGGCTTCTTCGTCTGCTGCGGAACTCGCGCATCGAGGGGCGGGCTCGGTCCCTCCGGGACATGTCCTCGCAGACTGCGAAGCGCCGCCTGCGGCTGGCGACGGCTCGGTACCGCCCGGTCGCGCCTATCATAATGATCATGCCAGACTTGAACGCCACCCATTTTTACCAGTACCTGACGTGCCCCATGTGGGTCTGGTTTGATGCGCATGGCGACAAAAAGAAGAAGGCGCCGGATTCAGAGCTCACGGCCATGCTGAAGAAGCGGGGGACTGAGCATGAGAAGCGGATTGTCCGCCTCATGGGCCCAGTTGAGGTGGATGGCGATGATGTGGATGAGCAAGTGAGCGACACGCTCGACCTGATGGGCCAAGGCAAGCTCATTTACCATGGCCGACTGGTCTTAGACGGCTGGGTGGGCATTCCA
The DNA here is from genome assembly GCA_964591635.1 of uncultured Gammaproteobacteria bacterium. GTDB lineage: Bacteria > Patescibacteriota > Patescibacteriia > 2-12-FULL-57-11 > 2-12-FULL-57-11 > CAZQBA01. The sequence continues at coordinate 8,742 of CAZQBA010000034.1, forward strand.
GACCTTTTGGTGCCGGAGAAAGGGAAGTCCAAGCTCGGTCCGTGGGTCTACGCGCCTATGGACGTGAAGTCATCCATGGAGGTGCAGGACGAACACCGCTTCCAGCTGGTGTTCTATGCCGTGCTGCTCCAAAAGATCCAAGGCGTCCTGCCAGAGAACGGCTACATCATCACCGGCAGCGGGGACCGCATCACCATTCCCATTGCCCCCCTCCTGGAGCGCTTCCATGCCACGCGCACCGAAATTGAAAAAATCCTGAGCGGGGAAAAGCCAGCCCCCTTTTTTTCTTCTTCCTGCAAGCAGTCGCCCTGGTTTGAATCCTGCCGGGGGGAAGCTGTGGCTTGCGATGACCTGTCGCTCATCTACCGCCTGCGCCGTGACGAATACGCCAGCCTGCGGGCCCAGGGCATCGATACCATCCACGCCATGGCTACGGCCGATCTGGACACGCTCCGCAAGAAAACCGACATCAGCATCGGCCGGTTGGAACGCCTGCAAGAGCACGCCGCCTGTTATGTGCACAACACGCATGCCATTATTACCCCGCCGTCCTTGCCCCAGGCCCAGGTGGAGGTCTACTACGACGTGGAGTCGGACACTATTCCTGAACCAAACCTCCATTACTTGCACGGCGTCCTCATTGTGGAGAAGCCGCACGGGCGCCGCACCGTGGAGAAAGTGACCTACAAGAAGTTTGTGGTGCGCGACCCGGCCCACGAAGACGTGGCGTGGCACGACTTCATGGACTTCATCTCGGCGCTGCCAGACAACACGGCCATCTACCACTATGGCGCGTACGAACACCGCGTAGTGCGGGAACTGACGGAACGGTACGGTGCGCCCAAGGCCGCGCTCATCCGCCTGGGGGAGATGGTGGACCTGCTCAAGGAGGCGCAGAACGTGCTGTTCCCCGTGCACTTTTATTCGCTTAAGGACATTGCCAAGTACCTGGGGTTCCGTTGGCGCACCAAAGGGGCCACGGGCGGGGCATCGGTGGAGTGGTACCACTCCTGGCGGAAGTCAAAAAAAGCCGCGCTCCTGAAGAAAATCGTGGAGTACAATGAAGACGACGTGCGGGCCACCAAAGTGTTGAAGGATTTTTTGGCCGGGTTGTGATATAGTATCGCGGCATGCCAGTACGGAGGACTGCACAAAAAAAGAAGCCGGCCAA
>CAZQBA010000035.1:0-2132 GCA_964591635.1 uncultured Gammaproteobacteria bacterium
CGCTGCCCGTGGCATCGGGTACCGGGAAGATGCCTGGAAAATTGATTCGGACCTGGAGGGGCGGACGCGGCGCCACGGTATCCACCGTCATGTCTGCGGCGTCGAGTTCCGTGCCAGCGCGGCGGATGACGACGCGGTAGACGCCGTCCGGTAACGAATTTGGCACGACCAGGTTGTAGGCCCCACCAGCACCCGCGCGTGTAGTTCCGACTGACTGACCAGCGATTTCCACTGTCACGGAACCGGCACCGACCACCACGCCGCCGATTTCCGGGGTCGCGTCGTTCGTCGGCTCACTCGCCGGACGGCCGTTGACGGTGATGGCTGTTTGGCGGGCACGCTCTTCCAGGAATTCCGGCAACAGCATGCTGGGAATGCGCGGGGTTTCTGGCGCAACCGTGTCGGCCTCTGGTTCGGGGAGGGTCGGCGTTTCTTCCACCGGAGGGGCCTGCGGGGTTTCTTCGGGTATTGGTACATTTGTATTCACGTTGGTTTCTTCCGGCGTGTTGGTATTGGCATTTTGGTTCGCGTTCACCGGTGCGCTCCCAATAGTGGTGTCTTCCACGTTCGAACACGCAGGTTCGGCCACTTCAAATGAGGTGACGCAGGCCTGTGACAAAACCACAGTCACGGGCCCACCTACCTCATCCACACCAGTGATAACCGTCTCAAAACCAAACGTCACCACCCCGCCGGCCGGCACGGAAGCCGCAACCAGTTGGAGCGTGCTCGTACTCAGTGTCCCGGCATCGCCGTCGGCCGCGTCGGTGACCGGCGACCCGGCTACGATAAGCGCGTTCGGAGCATACGTTGCACCAACGGGCAATGTATGGCTCACGACCAGGTTGGTGGCGTCACCCTGGCCGGTATTTTCCACTCGGACCGTGTACTGCACCCGGTCTCCCACACTGGCTGTTGTGCTCGCTGTGGCGCCTCCTGGCAGTCCGGCAGTGAAGACCGCAACCATAATGACCACACATTTAAAGAGCACCGCTGCTGCCATGCCCCGCAGAGCCCGACGTAACCACCGGTGCCAAGTACGGAAGGTTATATATGATGGGGGGTGCTTCTGATTGAGCAAGTACTGACTGTAGGTTGTGGCCGGCCTTTTGGTCACGGCCGCTGCCCAAATACTTTGCACGAGCGCAGTACGGCCGACGTTCCGGTTGGCCCATACAAAAACAATCGTCAGTACGACAACAATAATGCTAAACAAGGGGGTAGCCACAGATGATGCCATGCCTATGGCCGCCAAAGCCCCGCCGAACGAAAACACTTGGGCTGTCAATGTGATCGTCAAGGCCGGGGCCTGGGATATCGTGGATGCCCCGACTGTTCCCCCATCGACCACTGTCGCGCCCGCCATGGAGGTGACCGGGATGAACTGGTAAGCCGTGCCTGGAGTCAAAGAAGAAAGGATGATCGTCTCCGGCCATTGCGTTGCCACATCCATGTACCGCTCGTCATCCAATATATATGGATTGCTTCCAGAAGCAGCCACAGGAGTAACCCACTGGCCGGTGGTCACTTCGCGGATGCCAAACAAGGTCTCCGATCCGTTTCCGGTATTCTGGGTGAATTGGTTGTTGAACCGGATTTCCGTGTTCAGGCGTCCCGTGACGGTGAGCGTGGCGGGCGCGTTGGGCAGTGTGGCAAAGCATGGGTAGGTATTTTGGGCGGTCACACCTGAAGCGCCAATTCCGTTCACGGCGACAGCAGCGCGGTTGCAATATGACGAGCCAGGACTCAGACCAGTTTCGTCCAAGTATGTGAGGTCTTGGGCAGCCACTGGCTCGGTAGTTGCATACACCGTGCCGTTCACCGCATCCACAATGCGGAATCCGCCTTCGGCTGCGGAACGGTCCTGAAAATTCCAGCGGATAGTGGTGGTTGATAGGGCTTCCGGCGTACGGGGCGTCGGTGCATAAGGCGGATTGTACTCCTCGTAACTCGGTGTGCGCCCGGCGGCTGGAGCGGCAGGACTGTCGCTGGAGGCAATAATCGCAGCGAACCCGTCAGTGTTCAATGCGTACGTTTTGTCGTACGAACCGTTCGTCAAAGGTAGGTTGCCGCCTGTCTGGCCAGAGACATAGAGATACCCGTTATAGTAATCCATGCTATCGAACGAGTTC
>CAZQBA010000035.1:2232-9395 GCA_964591635.1 uncultured Gammaproteobacteria bacterium
GTGGTGCCTGTGATCCACGGGTTCTCGTCGCTATCAAAAGCAAGATTTGCCGAATATTCGTACCCGCTACCGCCCAAGAAAGTCGTTGCGGTTGACGTAGACACTGCGCTGTTCCATTTTGCGACTATAACGTCCATGTCCCCATTCCACACCCGATCATACTCGGATCCGCCGTTTGGCAAAGGAAAATCAGTCGAGCTCGTATACCCCCCGATCCAAAAATTTCCACTCGCGTCGAGCATGCCAAATGTGGCTGCGTCATACTCATTTCCGCCAAAATATGTACTTGCCGTGAGCGACGTCAGCGTACTGTTCATCTTCAAGACGAACATGTCGGTGTGGGTCACATTATTATCGTTAGCGGTGCTATCTGCACCAGCTGTTGTTGGAAAATTATCTGAGTGAGTATTCCCAACCGCAAAAACGTTTCCATCGCTGTCCACGTCAATTTCTGTAATCCACTCGGTAGCAGAACCACCAATGTAGGTTAAAGCGGACAATGATGATAAGTCGTCATTATAAATCGCAATGAATGCCTCTGTTCCGCCGTTGACTGTTTCGTCATATGCCCCAGACGTTGCCAGCCCGGCACCTTTCAACATGCCGGCTACCACCACATCTCCGTTAGACTTTCGCTTAATAGCCCACGCCCGGTCGTTGCCCGAACCAATCCCGTTCCCTCCGACATACGTTGATCCAACAAGGGTGTCTAAGACCGGATCTATTATTAACGGATAATCCAGGTCATAATCACCCACGGTAAAACCATACCCTCCTGTACGCAGGTCGTAGGCCACTGCCACTTCCCGACGCTCAGACCCGATGTCCTGCCAAGCAACGGGCGCAGAAAAGCCGTATGATCCGCTCCCAGTGTCCACAACCAGCCCGCCATCATCGGAAACAATGAGGCCCGTACCAGGCGTGAGTGCAAAAGACACATCTGCCGGGTCTGCACCTGGACCAACAGTGATGACCTTCTCAACCGTTCCGCTCCGGGCCTGGAGGGCCAGATCAATGCCGGGGGCAATGTCTGGAAACACCACTGATTCATGGGAGTCTAAATCACTCTGCCACCGTCCGGCGTCATTCCCCAAAAAATAACTCACCCGGGTCGGACTCGCTTGCCCCGCTTCCGGGATGGAGGCGGTAAACGATTCGGTAAATGTTGTGCCACCGAGGTGATAGGAGATCTTCCCGGGCGAGACAGCGACGGTACCGCCACCGACCTCCGCCACATACTTCGCATCAGCGTATGCGAACTGCCCCCGGTTTTCTACGAATGGCAATCGGATATTGGCGACACGCTCTTCTTCAGCTGCCGAAAGCATGATCGACTGCTCGGCTGACGGTATGGCTGGAGCGCTCATCGACCCCGGAGACTCTGTTATTTCTTGTCCAAAAACGCCAAAAACAAGTGCGCAAAGCAATGCGCTCAAGATCAACAGGTGCCGTGACGAATGCCGGTCAGGCGCTCCCCCAGTCATGGGGATTAGTATATCACAATATTACGACTGTTTCTTTTGAAAAGTCTGTACAAAAAACCACATTGCCCAAGCAAAAAGCGCCATGCAGCCGTACTGGGCGGGTGTCAGCCCCCACCAGCGCACGTCGGCACCCACAATATCCGTGGCCCGTAGAAAATCTGTGGCAAACCGGAGCACGGCATAGCCAGCCAAAACCACGGCTGCAGTCAGGCCAGGCAAGCGCTTGCCGTATCGGCCGAGCACAAACACCGCCACCAAAAAAAGAAGAGCTCCAATGAGAGATTCAAAGAGACCGAGGTCGAAACGGGAGCCACCGGGATACTGAACACCCCACCAAGATTGGGTGAGTCTTCCCGGATGGTCATGGATCAAAAAACAACCAATCCGTCCGACCATCCAGCCGAGCGGCAACGCCGTGAGCAAGAGGTCGCACACCACCCGCACGTCTGCCTTCTGCTTGCGGATATACCACAAACCAGCCGCAGCACCAGCAACAAAACCACCAAAAGAAGACAAGCCACCGTGCCACAAAGCAACGATTTCTCCTGGGCGCGCAATAAAATAGGCCGGCTCGTAGAATATGATGTGCCCAAGGCGCGCGCCGATGAGCGCCGCTACGACCACGATTGCGGCCAAATCGTAGACAAAGGATTTGGGGATGCCCCGACTCGTCGCCAAGCGGGCCATGAGGAGTGTGGCCAAGGGTATGCCGGCCGCCACAAACAGCCCCCACACCTGGATAGGTATGGGCCCGACCATGATGCGGTGGAGTTCGATGTAGGGAATCATCGTGAACGAGCTGGGAATTGCCAAACCACGCGGATCGGCAGGTCATCTTTGGAATAGGAAATGTCGAGTTTGCCGCCCTTGAAGGCGCTGTCCAGCTTCTTGCCGAGGCGCACCACGGTTTGGTTCTGGCTCGTATGGATGACGAGGTTGGCCTTGGCTGCGTCAATCGAAAGGATCCGCTCTTCCGGATCACGGCTGCGCGCCCGTTTGCCAAAAGCGTGAATGGCAGCAAGCACATCGGCATGTTGCTCGGGATGCATGCCACGGATAGTGAGCTCCCCGGCCCAGGCCGTGCGACCCTTCCCCTTCTTTTCTTGGGCGCATGCCGGACAAGTAGTGAGTGTAAAGTGGGGCGACTTTTTTGCGGCGCTGCCAAGCTGATGCCAGTGGCCGCCGACAAACACGCTGCCACAACTGGAGCAACGTACCCCGCTCGGTTTTTTTGCATCACGTTCCCACCATTGCGCCATATGTCCACCGGCCTCCGCGCCCCGCGTTTTCCGACCGGACGTGCGCGCGGCTGTCGACACTTTTTTCTGTGCCAGGGAAATCCGACTGCGGGAATTGGGTCCAGTGCGCATACGGTTGTGGTTAGGCTGAACGATGCCGCGTTTCAAAGAGGTGACCGATGGAAAGAAGCGTGCCTTCATCAAACGATTTGCCGATGAGTTGGAGACCGACCGGCAAGCCTTGAACGGACCCGCATGGTACGGAGAGGGCGGGTAATCCGGCTATGTTCACGCCCACGGTGTAAATATCGGATAGGTACATGGTAAGCGGGTCTGTGAATTTTTCTCCCAAGTTCCAAGCGACTGTTGGGGTGGTAGGCGTGAGCAAGGCGTCGACTTTGGTGAAGGCCGCATCAAAATCGTGACGCACGAGGGTCCGCACTTGTTGGGCCTTGTGGTAGTAGGCGTCGGCGTACCCCGCAGAAAGGACGTGCGTCCCAATCAGGATACGGCGCCGCACTTCTGCTCCCAAATGCGCACCGCGTGTCGTTTGATACATCTCAAGTAATGTGTCCGCCGCCTCACGTTTTCCATAACGTACACCATCGTAGCGAGCCAAGTTGGATGACACTTCTGCCGGGACGATCACGTAATAGGCCGCAAGTGCACTTGCGATCTGCGGCAAGGTCACATCCACCAGTTCCGCACCCATCCGGGTCAAGTCCCCCATGGCGGCCCGTATCACGGATTCCACTTCCGGATCCAGGCCATCGCCAAAACATTCCTTGGGCACGCCAATCCGCAGGCCGGAGAGATTTGTGTGGGCTGCCCAGCGGAAAGGTGGCTGAGCTGCAGTGGTGGCATCGTGCGTATCCTGACCGGAAATAATGGAAAGGAGGATGGCCGCGTCCTCGCAGGTTGTGGTGAGCGGGCCGACTTGGTCGAAAGACGAGGCCATGGCCATGAGCCCGTGGCGGGACACGCGGCCGTAGGTGGGTTTGAGGCCGACAACACCACACAAGGCAGCAGGCTGGCGAATGGAACCGCCCGTGTCAGAGCCCAGCGCTACCGGCACCATGCCTGCCGCAACCGCTGCGGCGGATCCGCCCGATGAACCGCCTGGCACTTTGGTGTGGTCCACCGGATTTTTGGTGGGTCCATATGCGGAATTTTCCGTGGACGAACCCATGGCGAATTCATCCATGTTGGTGCGCCCCACAATAATGGCACCGGCCGCGCGCAACCGCTCAACTGCAGTAGCAGTGTATGCCGACCGGTACTTTTCCAAAATGCGCGAACCACCCGAAGCAATGTGCCCTTCGTCAACCAAATTATCTTTGATGGCGACCGGTATGCCGGCCAAGGCACCCAACCCGCCGGCATCGCGTGCCGCGTCGACGAGCTCCGCAGCATGCAATGCCTCGTCGCCATACACCTCCAAAAACGCATGGATGTCGCCATCCTGTTTTTCAATCGTCGCCAAGGTCTGGTGCATGACCTCGGCTGCGGAAAACTTCTTTGCCTTGAAACCGTCCTGGAGTTCAGCAATGGTCATGCGCTCTTTTTATGACTCAGAGCTGCGGGCACGCGGATGTGGCCATGCGAGCTATCTGGTGCGGCATCAGCCAACCGCGTACTCTGGTCCGCGTCTTCCACCACCCTGTCCGCCCGCAAGGTCGGCAGGCTGGCCCCGCCGCGGAAAGTCGGATCCACTCCCTCCGTATCAATCTTCTGCAACAAGGACACATACGACAAAATCGCCCCAATATCATGGCGCATTTTCTCACGCTCCGCTTCCGGCACTTTCAACCGGGCCAGCGTTTCCAGGTGTTCCAGTTCTTGTTCGGAAAGGTGCATGGCGGCCAGTATATCACTGCTTGATAAGCTTCAAAAATGCGGCTTCGTCCAGGGTCGTCACACCCAACTGTTTGGCTTTGTCCAGTTTGGAGCCAGCGCCGGGGCCGGCAACGACGTAGTCGGTTTTTTTGGAAACGGATTCGCTGGTGGTGGCGCCCAAGGTGCGGACTTTGGCTTTGGCAGCGTCGCGGCTCATGGTTTCCATTTCTCCAGTGAAGACAAAAGTTTTTCCAGTCAATGGACCGGCCACCTTCTTCTCCCCTTTTTCTACAACGACACCGACGTTGAGGAGACGGTCGACCAGTGCTGCGTTGTGCTTTTCATGGAACCACTCGGCAATGCTTTGGGCCACGACTCCACCGATGTTCGGCACACTGTTGAGGTCATCAAATGAGGCAGACCGAATACGTTCGAGCGTGCCAAAGTGCGCCGCCAAATCAATAGCAGTCTCTTCACCCACATGCATGATACCAAGGGCCACAATGAAGCGTGGCAGGCTGATGCGCTTGGCCGCCTCAATCGCAGCCACCGTATTCTCTGCTGACTTCTCCGCAAAACGGTCGAGGCCGACCAACTCGTCTTTGGTGAGGGTGAACAAGTCGGATGGATCGGAGAGCAAGCCTTCCTTCTGGAGCTGTTCCAGAATCTTGGGGCCAAGGCCGTCGATATCAAAGGCGCCCTTGGCCACAAAGTGCGCCAGCCGTTCCATATCCTTGCCCGGGCAGCGCTTGTTTTCACAACGAATGGCGACTTCACCTTCGCGACGGCCAACCGGTTCGCCACAGGCCGGACAGGTCTTGGGCACAACAATAGTTTTTTCTTTTTCGGTGCGCAGCTTCTCTAACACCTGAACGATCTTGGGAATAATATCGCCCGCCTTTTCCAGAATGACCGTGTCCCCTATTTTCAATCCAAGGCGAGCAATCTCGTCGGCATTGTGAAGCGTCGCGTGACGCACCGTGGTACCGGCCACAAAGACCGGATCCATCACCGCCAGCGGCGTAAGCACGCCGGTCCGGCCAATTTGCCAGTGGACTTCCCGGACAATCGTCGTCGCTTGTTCGGCCGGAAACTTGTAGGCCACCAAGCCACGCGGTGTTTTGCCGACCACGCCGAGCTCGGCATACGCGGCGTTGTCATTCACGCGAATAACCACGCCATCAATCCAATAATTGAGCTTCTCTCGCTTCTTGCCAATGCGTGTGAATAATTCCTGCACATCACGCATGTCATGCGCCAACTTACCTTCTGGGTTCACCGGGACGCCGAGCAATTGAAGCAAGTCCAACTCCGCAGCATGCGTGCGGCACCCCACATCTGTTACCGCATCCCAGGCATAAAACGATAACTTCCGGCTGGCCGTGATTTTGGAATCCAACTGGCGCACACTGCCAGCCGACACATTGCGCGGGTTGGCAAATGGTTCGCTCCCCTCTTTTTTGGCGCGCGCGTTCAACGCCGCAAAATCTTTCTTGGTCATGTAGACTTCGCCGCGCACTTCAAATCGCCCAGGCATGCCGGCGCAAAACGCTCGAAGCTGTTTGGCGTCGGACTCGGGATGCGCTTTCAGAAACGCGCTGAGCTCGGCCACAGACGGTGTCCGTAACGTGAGCGGCACGGCTTCAATGGTCTTCACGTTCTCTGTGACGTCTTCACCGATCTTGCCGTCCCCGCGCGTGGCCGCCGTCTTCAGCCGACCATCTTCGTAGACTATCGACATGGCCAAGCCATCAACCTTGACCATGCAATACGTGTCGAAGCTGCCGCCTGGCAACAACTTGCCGACGCGCACGGCCCAGGCAGTAAGCTCCTCTTCTGTAAACACGTCTTCCATGGAAAGCATCGGCACCTGGTGCGTGACCTTGCTGAATTCCGGGAGCGGCTCGCCGCCTACGCGCTGGGTGGGAGAATCGGGCGTGATGAGGTCAGGATATTGTTGTTCGAGCGTGTACAATTCGTGCTTCAACGAATCGAGCGCAGCATCAGAAATCTCCACGCGGTCCAGCACGTGATAGAGGTAGCGGTGGCGATCGATTTCCTGCCGCAGCTTGGCGATCCGCTTTTCCGCCTCTGACTGAGTCATATCAACACGGCGAGGCCAAGCAGTACCCGGTGCAGTTATGGTTGCATTGGTAGGCCTGGCCGTTCATCCAGCCGTTGTCACAGTACTCGTACCAAGGATTCGTGCAACCGTCACCGCACACGTATGGATCATTGGGGAGCGGACACCCATCGGACGGCGGAGGTGGCGGCGGCGGAGGTGGAACATTTGTGTTTGTATTCGTATTAGTGTTCGTGTTGGTCGATTGGTCGCCCGGGCAATCCGGCGTCCCGCCCTTGTCAATGGAACATTCGGAAAACAGGGCGAAATCAAAGAGGCCGGAAAGTGGGGCGAAGAGCGGGACCGACACCTGAATGGCCTGCTTGGTACCGGCGTAACTCCCAGTTGACACCACAGCTACCCGATCTGGAAACGGTACCGGGTTGCCAGAGCTGTTGAAGGCATCAATCCGGACATTGGTGGCATCGCAGCCTTCCGGGCGGATTCGGACGCGGTACGCATTGGATCCGGGGTTGTTGAGGG
>CAZQBA010000036.1:0-9019 GCA_964591635.1 uncultured Gammaproteobacteria bacterium
CCCGAACTCCAGGCTGGCCTCCCATCCATCCACACCGCGTTCAAACACATGGGTACAGACCAACTCGGCCCCGTCTTCCAACACCTCCGCGGAGCCTTTTCCTACGACGATTTGCGCCTGGCTCGGATGCTGATAGAGTAAGAACTCTAAAAAAAACCCCCTCCAAAACGGAGGGGGTTCGTGCTTCGCGGGACATGTCTTGTCGTATTGACAATATCACCGAGGTGTGGAGTGCGTCAACCGAAGTCGTATGATGAAAGCTCCTGGGGGTGGCGAAGTGCAGGACATGTCTTGTCAAACATTGTCCTTGGGGTGCAAATCCCCACATCTCCAGGGATTACAGTATTTGCAGCCAACCGAGATGTTGGTAGAGTGGTGCGGTATGTCTCACATCAACATTGAGATAAAGGCGCGTTGTCGCGACCAAGAACGAATCCGAAACCTACTTAGGCAGCAGGGCGCAGATTTTCGTGGGACAGACCATCAAATTGATACGTATTTTCTTGTCTCTCAAGGAAGGTTGAAGTTGCGTGAGGGTAGTATAGAGAACGCCCTTGTTTACTACGAAAGAAACGATCAAGCTGGCCCGAAACAGTCTGATGTGGTTTTAATGAAAAATGAAAGAGGTTCATCTTTGAAAGAGATATTGACGAGATCGATCGGTATTCGAATCGTTGTCGACAAAGTTCGTGAAATATACTTTATCGAAAATGTAAAATTCCATTTAGACACAGTGGATCAATTAGGCTTATTTGTAGAGATTGAAGCCATTGATTTTGATGGAACGGTTGGTGTGCAGAAACTGACACAACAATGTCAAATGTATCTCGATTTGTTCGGTATACACATGGAAGACCTTCTGTCAGAATCATACAGTGACTTGTTAATAAGAGAGGTGCCATGAAACTACTAGCTGAAATTTTTGGTTGGTACGGCGCAGGAGCAATCTTATTGGCTTACGCATTGGTTAGTTTTTCGGTGCTTGATTCGACCAGTGTGTGGTATCAGGTTCTCAATGCCAGCGGCGCCTTGGGAATTGTGGTCGTCTCTTTTTCTAAGAAAACATATCAACCAGGAGTATTGAACGCGATTTGGTTGTTGATTGCCGTTATCGGATTAGCAAAGGTACTGTTTTGAATCACAACCCCCCTCTGCTCAGAGGGGGGTGTTGGCTTTATTGCGGGATCTATCTTGTCACTCTTGACAATATCACTGATCTCTGCCGGGCGTCAACGGAATAGTACGATACACGCACTTGGGGGTGGCTGAGTGCAGGATCTATCTTGTCAAATAGTATCCTTGGGGTGCAACTCCCCACACCTCCAAGTTTATTAGGATTGTAGTCACTCGTGAAAGATTTTTGAAAGAAAAGTGGTAATAGTATTGTATGTCGCGCTTTGTGTTTTCAAAGAAAGCTTTTCTCCTCCTGGGATGCATCTTGCTCGCCGGTATGGGCGTTGCTGTCGCGTCTTTTGCCACGGCTCCGTCGTTCAGTCATGAGGAACAGGGGTTTGAAGCAGACGATGGTCCGGAACCGATGATCGGACGCTATAGCGTAGCCGAACTGGAAGCATGGACGCGCCCGGCTGGGCCACCCAAGGTCGGGATCCAGGCCGGGCATTGGAAGAATGATGAAGTACCGCAAGAGCAGGAAGGGTTAAAGAAGAACGGCGGGGGAGCGGTCGGTGGCGGTATGAACGAACGCGAGGTGGTATTGGTGATTGCCCAGCGTTTGGTGGAACAGCTGACCGCCCAAGGCATCCAAGCGGAGTTGTTACCCGCTACGGTGCCACCGGGATATGTGGCTGACGCGTTTGTTTCCATCCATGCCGATGGCAGTCTCGACACGTCTGTTTCCGGATACAAGGTGGCCCCACCGCGACGCGACTACTCTGGTGCTGCGGTTGCACTTTCCAACAGCATTGAAACCGCATATGGCACTGCCATGGGTTTGCGTAAGGACGACAACATTACTTCGCGGATGCGTGGGTACTATGCCTTCAATTGGCGGCGCTATGAGCACGCCATTCACCCAAAAACGCCAGCCGCTATTGTTGAAACCGGTTTCCTGACGAATGCTGCTGATCGCCGCCTATTGTCGCGCGAGCCGGACACAGTTGCTGCGGCGATTGCCACCGGGATCGTCGATTTTCTTAAATCGCAACGCCTTCTTCCCGTGGGCGGACCTACTCCTCCACAATCGTGATTCGATCTAGGAATGCTGCAACGGTGGCCGGATCAAGATCCGGGTGTGTGGCAACCACATAATACCGGGTCCGGCCTTCCTGGCCGCGGAAGTCAGTCACGTGATGGCGGCGATTGCGCCAGGCAGGCTGGTGCATGAAGTCGGGGACACCCGGCTTTTTTTCAATATCGTACCGTTTGGCTGCGTACTGCCCTGTGCCCACCAAAGTATCGGCCGTGCCGTGGACCGTGACCATGGAAAGAGTTTCAAACCGGGTGCTGTCGAAGTAGCGGATGAAGATTTGGGAGCGTTCCCGGGCCGACCCGCTGCCGGCAAGTGTGTAGAGGTTGAGTGCGGGAAGAGAAGGAACATACTCTACTTCCCAGCCGCTCGGTATGGGGAATGAGACGCGAAACGCGCTGCCGCCCAGGTCGGATGCGGGCGAGAACATGCGTTCCGGAACGGGTATGGATACGCCGTGGGCTGCAAAAAAGTCAGACGGGTTGAGCCATTGGGCAAGCTGGGCAGGGGAGGCGGCGTATCCTGCCGTGCGGACCGGGGCGTCCGGTTCGCTTTCGGCGATGCTAAAGTGGAGATGTCGCCGTTCGCCGTCAGTTTCTGCAGTGCGGTCGTCGCCGAGTATACCGAGCACATCCCCTTGAGACACCGTGTCGCCGACCGCGTGCCTTGTGGAGCCGAGGTCAATATGCCCATACAGGGCCTGATATGTTTTTCCATCCAATGCGTGCTCCACCACAACCAATCCGCCGTATCCCGACACCCATTTCGAAAGCCGTACCCGACCATGAGTAATGGCACGAACCGGCACGTCGCCAGCGGCGTCCGCGTATTCGATATCGTCTCCCGCGTGGTATCCCTCAAATCGGTCGATGATAAATTCGCCGAAGCCCTTAAACGTTCGGCGTTCGCCGTATCCGTCGATCGGCAGCACAACAGTCGGCACTGCTGTGGGCACGGGAGCTGGGGTAGGACGCACGACTTCGGGGGTGGTGAGGCATCCGGCACCAAGGAGTAATGGGAACGAGGCAATAAGCAGGAAGCGGTACATAGTGGTATTCAGTATAGCCTGCTTGCTGCTTTTTGGCCGCCATGCAACCATATTCCTATCTACTCACTCACTTTTTGCTATGGATGTCCAAGTTCCTATCAATTATTTGGCGGTTTTGGTGGCTGCCGTGGCCAGCATGGTGCTGGGTTTTGTCTGGTATGGCCCGCTCTTTGGCAAGCCGTGGATGAAGATGATGGGTTTTACCCAAGAGTCCATGAGCGCGGCTAAAGCTAAGGGCATGACCACAAACTACATTCTCATGAGTCTCGGCTCGTTGGTGATGGCCTATGTTCTTGCGCACGCGTTGGTGTTTGCCATGGCCTACATGAAGGTGAGTGGCTGGGGGGCTGGCGTTGCCTGTGGTTTTTACAACTGGCTCGGTTTCATCCTGCCAGTGGTCATGGGCGACCAGCTGTGGGGCGGCAAGCCATGGAAACTCCTGCCCATCACTGCCGGGTACTACCTGGTTTCCATGGTCATGATGGGCGTGATCTTGGCCGTTTGGATGTAAGGACAAAAAAAGAAGGCCCCGCCGCCGGCGGGGCTTTTGTGTTTTTGTGGCGTTTTGTTAGGCTGTGGGCCAGGAGGATGGCATGACGGATTTGGCCGTGAATCTTGGCGGGTTGCAGCTGGAACATCCCATCATCAATGCGGCGGGAACGTGCAAGAATCCAAGCGATGCAGAGTCGCACTTCGCATCCGCGCTCGCTGCGGTCGTCATTGGGTCGGGCACGAAGGAGGCGCGTGCTGGCAATGAGGGGAAAACCTTCGAGCAGGATGAGCATCGGTCCGTCAATTCGTTGGGGCTGCCGAACCCCGGCCTCGAAGGATACCGAGCGGCCATGCCGGCACTCCTGGCCCGAGCGCGGGCTTCAGGGAAACCTTTGATCTTCAGCGCCTCTGGGTTCTCGCCGGACGAGAATGCCGAGCTCGCAGTGGAGATGTTGGTTGCCGGCGCCGACGCGATCGAGGTCAACCTGGCGTGCCCCAACATATGGGCCGGCGGGCAGCAGAAGGGGTTGGCCTGCTACAACCCGCGCACTATCGAGCGCATCATCTCCGCCATCGCGTATCGGCTTTATGTGGCAAGGCGTGATGGGTTCGCCCTGCCTACGGATCCCGTCATCGGATACAAAATTACGTATTGTCCGGACCCAGGACTGCGTGGAGAAGTTGCGGCAGTCCTCATGGAGTCCCAGCCACGTCTGAAGTTTCTGACCGCTATCAACACCCTCGGCGCGTCGAAGTGGTTGGACGCGAACGGAAAACCGCAGATCACTGCCACGGACGGCATGGGCGGGATGGGTGGTCCCCACATCAAGCCGCAAGGAATCGGGATGGTGGTCGAGTTCCGAAAACTGTTGTCGGACGACATCGCCATCATCGGCGTGGGCGGTGTCAGCTGTACACAGGATGTGGTGGATTACCTCAACCATGGTGCCAAGGCTGTGGGGATGGCCACACACCTGATGCGGCCCGATGGTTTGCGCGACGTTGGAAAGATGCTCGACGAGCTGACCGACCGCATCGGCGCTTCCTGAAATTTCTCGGGGGCGCTTTTTTCTTTGGAAAAAAAGAAGGCCCGCTTACCGGAGGGGCCAACCCGATCGTTTCTTCTACGCGGCTGCCTGGATTGCCTTCTGTCCTTTGACGTTCGCGGGATCACGCTTCAGGTCCAACAATCGGCGGAGCATCGACCGGTGGCGTCGGACACGCCAGTTGCGGGGGTGTCGCCCGGGCGACCGGCTTGATTCTGATCCCTTGTTCGTCCAACATCGTGGCTTCAATTCGTTACTCCCGGTTCGGAGTGTACTGCATCTGCATGCTCTTTCGTGTGTGGTCGGCAGCAAAGCCGGGTCTGCGTAGGGGCAGGAGCCGCGGCATGCTGATGCTACCAACCCCAGCCGTTGGGTGCAAATCTTGACGACTGGCTGCAGCAGGCGGGGGAGTGCGCTACACTATGGGCATGGAGGACGCCGTTCCCACCTGTCCGGCCTGCGGCACTCTGGCTGTGCAGGAAAAATGCAAAGTGGTCTGCAAGAGCGCGACCTGCGTCTATCTCATTATTTATAATTGTTCGGAATTCTGAGCTATGGAGAACCTGGAATACTCACAGGAAGAACTGTTCCAAGCCGTGCGCGAGATGGCGGAAACCGAAGGCGTGGCCAGCCAGGAATCGTGGAATGACATGGTAGAAGTGGTTTTGAACCAGAAGCTGGATTGGGCTGAAGTGGACATTGATGACGATCTCATCCAATTGCGTGAAGACTTGCGGGCCCGGTATCGCGATTTCCAAAAGAAGGAAGACCGGGAAGCGGAATGAAGTTGACGCCCTTCGGCGCGGCCGGCGAAGTGACCGGCTCGTGCACACTGGTGGAAGCTGGTAAGACGCGTCTTCTCATAGACTGCGGCTTGTTTCAGGGCATGCAGCTGGCGGATGAACGCAACCGCGAGCCATTCCTCTTCGAACCAAAAAAAATTACCGCACTTGTCATAACACATGCCCACTTGGACCACACCGGGCGCATCCCGGCCTTGGTGCGCCAAGGGTTCCGCGGCAAGATTTACGCCACGCAGCCCACGTTTGAGCTTGCGGAGCTGCTGTGGACCGACACCCTGCACATCATGCGGGAAGAAGCAGAGCGCAATCCCAAGCACCAGCCGCTCTATGACGAGCAGGACATCAAGAAGGTGGTCAAACAGTTCTCCCGCGCCTCCTGGGGAAAGACCGTGACGGTCGCGCCCGGCGTCACAGCCACCTTCCACGATGCCGGCCACATCCTCGGGTCATCGTTCGTGGAGCTGAAGGCTGGGGATACAGTGGTTGTTTTTTCCGGTGACGTCGGGAACCGGGACGTGCCGCTCATGCATCCCACCGAACGCCTGCCCGCGGCCGACCTCTTGGTCTGCGAAGCCACGTATGGCGACCGTTTGCATGAAAATCAGAAGGAACGGTTAAGCAAGTTGCGCAGCGTGATAGCGGGTACGGTTAAAAGGAGGGGGGTCCTCATGATCCCGGCCTTTGCCTTTGAGCGGACGCAGGAATTGCTCTATGACCTCAACTTCCTGGTGGAAAAAAAATACATTCCCCGCGTTCCTATTTTCTTAGACAGTCCAATGGGCATCCGGGCAACGGAGATTTTTAAGAAATCGCGCAGTTTCTATAACACCAAGGCGGCATGCATTGTGGATTGCGGCGATGACTTTTTCCAGTTTCCGGGGCTGAAAATGACTCTGAGCCGCCAGGAGTCCATGACCATCAACACCACGCATGCCCCGAAGATCATCATTGCCGGCAGCGGCATGATGAACGGCGGCCGCATTCTCCACCACCTGCGCCGCTATTTGCCCGACCGCAAATCCACCGTGCTCGTGGTCGGCTACCAGGCGGCCGGGACATTGGGCCGCAAGATATTTGGTGGGGCGAAATCCGTGATCATCCACAACAACCGCATTCCGGTACGGGCCCGGGTGGAAGCCATCGGTGCCTATAGCGCCCATGCCGACCAGGAGAAGCTCTTAGGCTGGATCAAGGCTGGCATGCCCAAGCAGGTGTTGGTGAACCACAGCGACGCTGCGGTGGGTAAAGTCTTTCAAAAGACTGTCTCGACCCAGTTGGGCATTCCCGCAGCAGTTGCTACAGCGAACAAGATGGTCGAAGTCTGAGTTGACGGCCTTGAGTCTGCGTGGTGAGGTCGGGTGGAGGAGGAAGCCACGTGGCGGAAAAGGAAACGATTGACGCCGCTCGTGCGGCCGTCGCATCCATCGGAACGGCCAGTCTCCGCTTCGCTGCGGCGTTGGATCTCTATGACGTGACGGGCGACCCACAGGATCTCGAACAGGCTCGGACGGTGCTGCTCTTCATTCTCGGGGCTGAAGCCCAGATTGCTTGCTCGGTGGAGCTGTTCGCGCGTTCGCGGGTGAACAGCGATCTGGGTTGGGCGTTGAATGGTTTGAAAGATACTCCGGCAGGGTATCTCCGTTGGAAATCAACGGTGTTGGTGGTGCGTGTTCTGGCTCAGACGGGCCATACCCGTTTGGCGGCAAAGGTCCTCGAGGAAATTCCTGAGCCGCGTCGGAGCAAGGAATCGCCAGAGATCGAAGGGCGTGCCTACTTCCGGGATGCAGGGTTCGAAGCCATCATCGGCGGCTACCTGACCAAAGGGAAGCCTGATATGGGGCGTCTGCTCATTTCGAAGATCGAAGGGATGGAGATGCGGGCTGTGGCCTGCCGCGCTGTGTACAAGAGCAGCAGGGAAGACGCTGATCTCTTGGTTGCCGAAAACATCGCGCGGCTGGTAGGAACGCCTGGGGCCATGGCTGCGGTGCGTGAAACCGAAGTCGACGCCTGGCTGGCAGTGGGGGATGAACGCCGCGCTGCAACCGCTGCTCAAAAAGGGGCGACACCGGAGATCCGCGCTCGGCTCTACCATCGCATTCTCCAGCATCGCAAGCCATGACCTGCCACCGCGGGTCTTTTTTTTGTTAAAAAAGAACGCCTGGCGGGTTCCCGGCGTTTCGGTTCGGTTATTGGCTCCTTGGGCAAACGTGTAGCATACAGTGCCCGTTGACCACCACAACGTGGGATTGTTTTTGACAATCCAGCACCCACTCGTCTCCGGCCTGGATGAGAGGAGCTGTCGATTTTTTTCCGTCAACCAGAAGTGATGTTACCTGGACATTTGTTCCAGTAATGCACAGGCAGCCAGCTTGGGAGAGGAGTCGGAACGAGTATGGGGCAACGTTCTCGACTTTTCCAAAGATTATATCCGCCCCACCTTGAGCTTCACCGAATGCAACAGTCCAAGTCTTTCCCTCAGGCAGTGTTCTTGTTGCGATTCGTTGCGACTTCGATATCTCCATGATGACCACTTCCAGTCGTGCGCCTGCCTGCGTTGTCGAAGGTAGTGCGAGCGGCTGTTTCGGCTCCTCCATCTGCACGTGGAAGTACTTACGGACGAGGTCGAGGCCGAATTCCTCGATCAGACTTGCGCGCGTCTTTGTCAGATGCTGACGTAACCTTCCTCTTATGAGTTCAGACTCTTTAAGATTGATTCCTTCGATCTCGAGACCTCTTTTGTCGTTTATTCCGACTTCAGAAATGCCCGCAATTGTTGCGAATCTGAAGATTTTTTTCGGGAAATAAATATTTCGAAAGGTTGAACCATCGACCAGGTCCAGAACGAGATGATCAACTCCGAACATGTGATTTTCGGTGATTCTCTTAATTCCGATTACCTGTTCGATGGGCACCTTCATCGAACCTCCGGCGAAGTTGAATACTATCTCAGTTTCAAGACAAATTCCGAAATAGGTACTTGGGTAACAATCCACCTTGCAGATTCCACCCATCGGGAGGGGAGGATTTTGTAGCCTCTCCTGCTCTCGCTCCTTCTTTTTTTCGGCACTGCGCCCGAGCATGTCAAGAAGAACGTACATTCCGAGAGCAATTGCTCCTACTTTTAGGCCAGCGTTTACTCCCTCTCGTAGGAGTCCGGTAGTCGCATTCACAAGCGAAGTGGCATCCGCCTGCTCCAGCGTCACATACCCACCCGTTGCCGGGAGTCCGGCGATTCGGCCGTGTGCAAGATTTGCCTTCATGGGACACTTCCTTTCCTTCAATTGTTCAGGACCAATAACCGGGAACCGGTCGGTTTGAGTCAATCAGTAACACCACTTTTTGTCAACCTTCCGGCCACGTGCTAACCTGCATACACAACCGAGCACGGCCCCCCAGTACGCCCCGCGGAACGGGTTATTTTGGT
>CAZQBA010000037.1:0-8947 GCA_964591635.1 uncultured Gammaproteobacteria bacterium
GTACGCAGCCAGGGTCAGGGCACCTGCCAACCAAAACGCGCGTCTATGCACGATCATACGTACGTCTTTCGTCGGAGTTTCAACACACCAATGGCCCAAGCAAGCAGCATGGAGGCAGGGTGGAAGAACCAGACCACCGCCCAACTCAACCGGCCATGATGTTTTTGCATGTACTGCGAGAGGCTTGTATTAAAATAGCCTTGCTTACGGGCAGAAAATACTTGGGCAAAACTCTGACCGCCTTCGTGCATCACCGATGTTTCCGGCGTGTACCACACCTCTAAGCCGGCATCACGCACCATCTTGCAGTAGTCCACTTCCTCAAACCAAATATAGTAGCGCTCATCAAGCAACGGAACCACATGTCGCGCCGCAGGGGTGATGAGGAACGCCGCCCCAATCACTTGATCAACTTGCTTGGCACACGAAGCGTCAAACCCATCACACAAATACCGGCGCATCCACGGCATGTTCCGCCACACATGGTGGAGCTTCAACATGATCGAAACCTGGTCGGCCAGTTTGGGGAATGCACGGACGGACGGCTGCCACGAACCATCTGGATTCGTGATTTTTGGGCCGACCACACCAGCTTTGGGGTGCGCTTCCGCAAAACGAACAAGTATAGTCACCGCATCTTCTCGCAGCTCCGTGTCGGGATTGAGAAGCAGAACATACCGTCCCGTCGCTACCCGTATGCCCACATTGCAGCCTCCGGCAAAACCCAGGTTCTGTTCATTCTCAATCACTTTGACATCTGGAAACTGCGCTCGCATGGCATCCCCTACCCCGTCATTGCTCGCATTGTCCACGACAATGACTTCATACCGCACCCCCTGCGTCTGCCGAATAACCGAAGCCACAGCGCGGACTACCAGGTCACGCACCTTATAATTGAGAATGACAATGGAAACGTCAGGCTGTGCCATATTCACACGCGAAGCCATTCACGAATGGCCAAGACGTAATCGAGTACCTGAGCCGGGAGATGGTGCTTCTGGCGGATAATGCGCGTTGCCCGTAGCCGGCTTAACCCACCACGATGGCTCATGCGGCCACCAAGCTGCACAGAAAAAAGAGTGTGCGGCACTGCCACCCCCTTCTTTCCTTGTGCAGCCAGGGTCAACCACACGTCCCAATCCTGAAATCGCTCCAGTGCGGTGTCGAACCCGGGGAAATCTTTTTTTCGGATCAGGCTCATGGTGCTGATGGAGTTGTTGCGGCGCAGGCGGTCCACATCGAACGGCTCGGCCCGGAAGACCTTCTGCCCCCAACGGAATGAGCAGTAGGCAAACGCGGCGTCCGGATGAGATGCAAGTGCGTGGTCGAGCTGCTCCAGTGCACGGGAATCCAACGTGACGTCGGCATCGCAAAAGAAGAGCAGATCCCCTGCTGCCTCCGCCGCGCCCACGTTCCGAGCCTCCGCCGCGCCTTGGTGCGGCCGAGAAATCACCCGAGTGGTCATACTGTTGGTTTTCGCCACGACCACCGTGGCATCGGTCGAACCATCATCAACAACAATCACCTCGTGGGGGCGCAATCTTTGGGTGGCAATGCTGTCCAGACAGGCGGCAATCGTTTTCTCGGCCTGGTAGGCCGGGATGATCACGGAAATTTCGCTCATAGCTTCTGCAGTGCCTCACGAAGCGGCTGGATGGTGTGTTCGGGACGAAAGCGTTCCTCTACCCGCCGCTTCCCTGCCTGCCCCAACCGATCGGCTTCTTCTGGATGGCTCCACAGGCGAATGAAAGCGGTAGCCAGGGCGTTGGGGTCGCGCGGGTCGATGCATAACCCCGTCCGCGCATCTTGCACCGCTTCAGGAATCCCACCACCGCACCCGGTAAGGACAGCCTTACCAAAGGCCGCCGCCTCTAAAAAGACGATGCCGAACCCCTCGGGGTCGCCCTCCGTAGACAGCACGGGCAACACAAAAAAACGGCAATGCGCGTACCAGGCGTCCAAGGCAACATCATCTGCGGTTTTTACTAGAACAGCATCCTCCATATGCAAATCGTGGATGTCCTTGATGAGCTCGTACCGCTCCGGCCCATCACCAATGCATACCACCTGGGCGTCCGGGATGGTTTGACGGACCAAGGACATCATGCGCGGTATGGTCCGGAACCCTTTGCGCGACACCATGCGCCCCACCGCCAATGCATACGGTCGGCTGCTCGGGGCGGATGGATGCGGTACGGAAATGGAGCGTGCTGTGCTGGGGTAGACCACGACGCTTGGCGTCTGGGGCGCAACAGCCTTCGCTCGGGCCTGGGTGTACTCGCTGTTGGCGATCAGCAGCTGGGCCCGTTGCAAGACCCA
The DNA here is from genome assembly GCA_964591635.1 of uncultured Gammaproteobacteria bacterium. Classification (GTDB taxonomy): domain Bacteria; phylum Patescibacteriota; class Patescibacteriia; order 2-12-FULL-57-11; family 2-12-FULL-57-11; genus CAZQBA01. The sequence continues at coordinate 2,320 of CAZQBA010000037.1, forward strand.
ACGGGCGATCGCCGCCTTCCAGGGCACTTCCTCGGCCAGCGCGATATCGAGGCCATGCACCACCACCCAATACGGTTTTTTGGTCACCAACGATGCCAGTGCCGCCACTGTCCCCCACGGCAGCAGGTGGCTGACCACGACGGCGTCCACTTCGGCGCCGGAGGACTCTTCAATGAGCGGGCGGATGGAAAAAATCCAGCCGAACTTCCGCCAGTGGGCCTTGGGCAGCATCCGGACGTCGGCGTGCGCAACACGCGGCCGCAGGTCGAGCGGGACAAGGAGGCGGGTGTGCGCATACGGTCCCAAAGCTGCTACTAATGTCTCTAGGTACCGGGCCACACCCCCTTCAACTGGCGGGTATTCGGGAGTGAGGAGGAGGAGGCGCTTCATACCACATCTGGTTTACCGCGCAGCAAGTGGAGGGCCTTTTGCACCTCTTCTTTTGTGACGACCCGCATCAGCCACAACAGGAAACCGTATACCACCACGCCCATCGCAACGAGTCCAAGCAGCAAGAGCGCACCATGGACACGGCTCTCGAGCGCAATCACCCCTCCAAACAGCACACCACCCATCACCCCGGCAGCCAGGCCCATGCGCATCACCGTCCGGCTGATTTGGCGCAAGGCCCCCAGCTGTGTCTTGGATACCACCCACAGGTCGAGCGACAGTAATAATATGTTCGCCACCACAAAAGCAATGGCTGCACCGCGCACCCCAAAACGCGGGATGAGCGCTATATTCACCGTGATGTTCGCCACCGTAACCACCCCCCGATGGATGGAGGCACGCCGTTCCTGGCCAATGGCGTTGAGGAGCGACCCGGTAGGATAGGCGAGAAAAACGGCGGGGAGAGCTGCGACCATCATCCGGAATGGAACCGAGGCGCTCGTGTACTGCGGCCACAGTGTGTTCAATATGACATCGGCCATGACAAAGAGCGCAACGGACATGGGCAGGACGAGCATGAGGACGTAGGAAAACGAAGCTGCAAACAAACCATCCACCCTTTCCCGGGCATGTTTGGCGTAATGGGAAAGGGACGGGTAAATGGCCGTGGCAAATGCCCCGGGCACCAGTGTTTGTAAGGCCGTCGTCACCTTGGCCGGAATCGCGTAAATGCCGACGTCAAAAGCCGTTGCCAGACGGCCGAGAAGGACCGTATCGGCCGTGTTGTAGATGCGCTGAAAAACGTTAGTGAAGGTGAAGGCCGGCAAGCGCTTCAGGAATTCGGAGGCGCGATCGATATCCAGGTCTGGGTAGGGCAGCCTGCCGAAGGAGCGGTAGCACATGAACAGCAAGTAGAGCATGTTCACTACGCCGCCGACCGCCACGACAGTCATCAGGAGGAAGGGCGTGGCCTGTGTCCATAGCACAAACAACCCGCAACCAAAGATAATGCCTTGAAACAGAACAATGCCGATACTTTCCACCCACACCATCTGGCGCGACCGGAACAGACCGTACATGACCATGGAGATGGTGTCCGCGGCCAAGAGGATGGATGCGGGCGCCAGGAGCGGTGTGTACACACCACGTTCATCGCCGGCAATCACCAGGATCCACATGGCGGCCAAGGTGAGCGCAAGGAGCGGAATTTTAATGCCGAGGACGGTCCGGGCCAGGGTCATCGCCTCCTCTTCTTTTTGAGCTGCTTCTCGGGTCAACAACTGGAGCATGCCCATGTCGGTGCCAACACCCGCCAAAGAAACAATAGATAGCATCCAGATATAGGCCCCGAGCGTTTGTGGCGCCAGTTGGCTGGAAACCAAGTAGAAATAGAAAAAGGACAGTACCTTCTGTCCAACAATGGCCGAGGTGTACCACACGGTACTCCGGAAAATCTGCTGGGTGCTGTGGCGCATTACGGGTATCTTCGCAGAAAAGGCCGTGTTTTTCAATACGGCTTCAATCGAAAACCCCCTCCGTTTTGGAAGGGGTTGGTTCTTAGCGCTTGGAGAATTGGGGTGCGCGGCGTGCTTTGTGCAGACCGTACTTCTTGCGTTCCTTCACACGGGCGTCGCGGGTCAGGTACCCGGCAGCGCGCAAGGTGGCGCGGTTGTTGGCGTTGACCACGAGCAGGGCTCGGGCAATGCCCAACCGGACTGCTTCGGCCTGGCCATGGACGCCACCGCCTTTTACTAGAACGGAGATGTCGGCTTTTTGGGCACCCACGGCTTTCTGCGGGCCTTCCACGATGCCTTGGAGAATGTCGGTGGTGAAATAGTCATGGTATTCGCGGCCGTTAACCACGCACTGACCAGAACCTTCCGGTACCAAGCGAACCTGGGCGACCGCTTCTTTGCGGCGGCCAAGGGCCTTCACCATGCCCGGGGTGCTGTTTTCAGCCAATGCGGACACAACGGCCACCGCTGCCTCTTCTTTATGCGCACGCGCCGGAGCTTTTTTGGCAGCAGGCTTGCGAGCCGGTGCTTTTGTCTTAGAAGTCTCAGCCATAATTATGCAGAAATCTTGAGGCGCTTCATGCGGGGCGCGCGCAGCCGGTTGTGCGGCAACATGTTGAGGACGGCTTTACGGATGATTTCCTCCGGCCGTTCCTTTTGCAAACGCAGGTACGGTACTTCCTTCAAACCACCTTGGTAACCGGTGTAATGCTTGTAGACCTTCTGGTCTGCCTTGCGGCCGGTCACCTTCACCAAAGCGGCATGGACCACTTCTACACGGTCGCCCATGTCGGCATTCGGCACAAAACTGGCCTTATGCTTGCCCATAAGAAGCGTGGCAATACGGGTGGCCATCCGGCCCAGGGTCTGGTCGGTAGCATCAATAGTGTGGATGGTGCGGGTCACAGCAGTTGCCATACGTTTAGACCATCTCAAGAACCACCATTTCGGCAGCGTCGCCTTGGCGACGGCCGATTTTGGTGATGCGGGTATACCCGCCCCGGCGCGCCTGGTAGCGCGGGCCGAGAACTTCCAAAACCTTCTTCACGGCACCTTGGGTGTAGAGCACGGCGCCAAGCTGGCGGCGGGCATCCAGGGTGTTCTTCTTACCCACCGTGATCAGGCGCTCAACCATCGGCTGGACGGTCTTGGCCTTGGCTTTGGTGGTCCGGACTTTTTCGTGCAGCATCATGCTCGTTGCCAAACCACGAAGCAGGGCCGTGCGCGGGCCGACCTTCCGATCCAGAACTTTTCCTTGCTTGCGGTGGCGCATAGGGGTTTATTCCGCCTTCTTGCGAGACTTCTTGGGTTTCTCTTCGTCAGACGTTGCCTCGTCCGCAACATCGGCTGTTTCCGATACCTCAGCTTCCGGCAAGTCTGCGGCAGGGGCAGCTGCTTCGTGAGCAGCGTCCAACCCAGCCAAGAGATTGAAGTGCTTGAGCAAAATGTTGTTCGCTTCCAGGACAGCTTCCTTTGGCGAAATGGTGCCGTCGGTTTCAATAGCCATCACCAAACGGTCGAAGTTGGTGATGTCGCCCACGCGGACCGGTTCAATGACGTAGCCAACCGTGCGGACTGGGGAAAAGAGGGCATCAATGGCAATCGTGCCCAATTCCATCTTTTCCTTCCCCCGTTCCTCCGTTGCCCGCCAGCCGCGGCCGCGTTCAATGGTGACTTCCAACTCGAATACGCCCTTCTTATCGGTGATGGTGGCAATATGCAAGTCCGGGTTCATGATTTCCACCTGCGCGTCGCGGGAAAAATCCGCGGCCGACACCTTCTTTTCTCCGGTCACGTTCATGGTGAGCTTGATTGGCGTATCTGAGTACGACTTCAAGCGCACCTGCTTGAGGTTCAACATGATTTCCAAAACGTCTTCCTTGATATTCGGCACGCTAGAAAACTCGTGGGATGCTCCCTTGAGTTTGACGGCCGTGATGGCCGCGCCCGGCAAGGACGTGAGCATGGCGCGCCGAAGCGCGTTGCCAATGGTCGTGCCGTAGCCCTGCGTAAACGGCTCCATCACCAAGGTGGCCTCGTGGTCGGAAGCGCCCGGGCGGAGTTCGACTTTAGACGGGTAGAGGATGTCCTCCATAGGAGAGACAGTAACGTGTCAAAAAATTAGCGGCTGTAGAATTCGACGATCACTTTGGGATCGAAGATTTGGCGCAGTTCCTCTCCGGCCGGTTCCTGCACCACTTTGCCGGACATGGCGTCGGCGTCGAAGGCCAACCAACCCGGTGCCTCGGCGTTCTTCATATCTTCGGCCCGGTTGGTGAACAGTTTGGACTTCTGGCTCTTTTCGTAGACGCTCACGACTTCTCCCGGACGGACGGTGTAGCTGGGAATATCCACGCGCTTACCATTCACGGCAATGTGGCCATGTCCGACCATCTGGCGGGCTTGGAAGCGGTTGGCGGCAATGCCCAGGCGGTAGACCACGTTATCCAGGCGCATTTCCAGCATTTGTACCAGGATGTCGGCGGTGTTGCCCTTCTTGCGGGCGGCCTTGTCGAAGTAGTTGCGGAACTGTTTTTCCTGCACGCCGTAGAGGTGCTTGGCCATCTGCTTTTCCCGGAGCTGGATGCCGTACGGGGTGAGGCGCGGCCGGCGGGCGTTGCCATGGGCACCCGGCGCGAACGGACGGCGCAGGGCAGCGCACTTCTTGCGGCCGCACAAACTGACGCCAGCGCGGCGGCACATTTTGCAAGAGGTGAGAACAGTGCGTGACATACCAGTGGGAATGGATTAAATGCGGCGGGCGCGCGGCGGGCGGCAGCCGTTGTGCGGGATGGGTGTGACGTCCTTGATGGTGGTCACCGAAAGTCCGTTGGCGTTCAAGGCCCGAACTGCGCCTTCGCGGCCAGCCCCGATCCCCTTCACGAACACGGCCACTTCCTTCAAACCGACTTCCTTTAACTTATCGCAGACGTCCTTCACCGTGACGGAAGCTGCATACGGCGTGGCTTTCTTAGGGCCGGTAAAGCCCATCTTGCCGGAGGAAGACCAACCCAACACGTTCCCATGGGGGTCCGTGAGGGTAATAATGGTATTGTTATAGGTGGCGTGAATATAGACACAACCAGACGGCACCTGGCGCACCGCTTTCTTCTTGCGGCTGCGAACCACGCGCTTGCCTTTGCCTTTTTCCGTTTCAGCCGAGGCTGCCACTTCTTCGGCAACAGGCGTTGTGAGTACGTCTTCAGCCATAGGTCGGTTAGGTCTTCAAGCCTGCTTTCACGCGGCCGCTGCCCATCGTCTTGCGGACATTGCCGCGGATGGTGCGGGAGTTTGTTTTGGAACGCTGACCACGCACCGGCAACCGTTTGTGGTGCCGAGTCCCGCGCCAGGAACCGATTTCCTTTAAGCGCTTAATGTTGGAAAGCACATCGCGGCGCAGTTCGCCTTCCACCTTGTACGTTTTTTCAATAGCTTCGCGCAGGCTGTTCACTTCCGCGTCCGTGAGGTCAGAGATGCGGCGGTTGCCGTCCACGCCCGTGTTCTTCAACACCTGCTTGGCCCGGGTCTGCCCGACGCCATAGATATATTGGAGCGCGATGATGGTGCGCTTGTTTTGCGGGATGGTGATGCCGGCAATGCGTGCGATAGCCATAACAGAAATTATCCTTGGCGCTGCTTATGCTTGGGCGTCTTACAAATGACCACCAGCCGGCGGTTGCGGCGGATGACTTTGCAGTCGCGGCAGATTTTTTTTACAGAGGCGCGGACTTTCATGCGTAAACGAAAACAGACTGGTGTCTGTTAAAAACTAGAAGCGGTAGACGACCCGCCCTTTGGTCAGGTCGTACGGCGTGAGCGCCACTTTGACTTGGTCGCCAGGCAGGAGCCGGATGCGGTTCATGCGCATCTTGCCGGACAAGTGCCCGATGATGACGTGGCCATTCTCCAATGTGATTTTGAATGCAGCTGCCGGGAGGAGTTCCGTCACCGTGCCGCGGACTTCAATAACATCCTTGGATGATGGGGGTTGTGCTGCCCCATTTCCGTTGGTGCGCGAGGAATCTATCACAGCACGGAAATAAAGGCAAGACGTGGGATTTCACTCATAACTGGGCGTAATATACGGGTTTTTGAGAAGGGCGTCAAGAGCCGGACTGTGGAGAAAAAGGCCCGGAAACCGAGGCTTTTATGCGACGGATCCCGGCCGATACCGCCTCTTCCTTGAGGATATTGAAGCTCCCGAGCTCACCGGTATGGGTCACGTGGGGGCCGCCGCAGATCTCTTTTGAGAAATATCCCTTGGTTTCATCCCCCGCCATGTAGACTTTGATCTTGCCACCGAGCTGAGCGTACTTGTCTTCAAAGTATCCAATGGCACCAGAGGCCTTGGCTTCTTCCGTGGTCATTTCCACCCAGCGCATAGGGAGGTCGTCTTGGATAGCCTTGTTGACTTGGGCCTCGACTTCTTTGAGCTGTTCGGCTGTCATTTTTTCTGGATGCGTAAAATCAAAGCGCAAACGCTCGGGAGTGATGTTGCTCCCCTTCTGCTCCACATGATCCCCTAGCACATTCTTCAAGGCGCGGTGCAACAAATGTGTGGCCGTATGCAAACGCACGGTTTCTTCGGAATGATCGGCCAGGCCACCGGCAAACTTCTTTTCGCTTCCTGCCCGGGAAAGGTCTTGGTGTTTAGTGAATTCGGTAGCGAAGGCATCGCGATTGACCTGCTGGCCGTGTTCCCGCACCAACTCTTCAGTGAGCTC
>CAZQBA010000038.1:0-1625 GCA_964591635.1 uncultured Gammaproteobacteria bacterium
ACCGGAAACTTGATGAGCTCGTTGCAGCGGATGTCCGGGTTGGGCGTGCGACCAGCAGCGTATTCTTGGTAGAGATACTCCACGACTGAAGCGCGATATTGTGCCTCTGAGTCAACGGTGACCAGCGGGATACCGAGCCGAGCAGCCACAGCTAAGGCATCACGCCGCTCCGCCTTCCAATCGCACACCCCATCCGCATTCTTAGTATCCGACCAATTTTTGATGAAACAACCAACCACCTCATACCCCTGCTCCACCAAAAGCGCCGCAGCCAACGATGAATCCACCCCGCCGGACATGCCGAGGAGAACCTGTGTTTTTTGCTGTGCGTGTTGCATATTCATAAAAAGCGAGCGCGGCGGGGTTAGCGGCGCGCTCGTGTCTGCAGCTGGAGAATCTTCGGGAGACAGAACAATGGGTTATCCGTCACCTCCTCAACAATCCAGGCGGCTGCGGGGAACGGCACGTCCTTGGCGTACTCGATGCGGCCAAGCACAACTTCCGGCGTTCGAGCGCGGTCGTCCCTGTCCATCAGGCGATCGAACGTCCAGCCCATCAGGCTGTTGTTCACCGTGATGTTCTGGCGGCTGCGCTGGACCGAAAAGACGCTGGAAATATTCCGTTCCATGTATTTCCGGACGATCTTGGCCTCGCCACGGCTCATCACATACCGCCGCTTTTCCTGATGGTTTCGGTCGAACACCCGGAGATGTGCTGTGTCGGCATAACTCCGGAAGCGGTCGTACACCTCGTGCTCCGGTTCCGGCGCAAGTACCATTTCCACGACGACGGTTTCCTCGTCCGGGATCTCCGGCAGGAGCGACATGCGCATGCCATGGGTGGCTAGAGTGAAGGCCACGCATTGCGGCGGCAACAATGTATCGAGCAGGTTTTGTAGGCGGATCAGAAAGACCCGCTCTTCGAGCACTGGTCTTTCTGTCGGCATCACACCCCTCCGTCTGCTATCTACCAGGCAGAAGGCGCTTTGTCAATGGACTTTAGGTGCCGATGTTTGAACAAATCCAGTCGACGACTTGCTTCTGTGTTTCAGCATGACCAAGCACATCTGTTCCATGCCCACCCGCTTTCAAAAGAATAACGTCCGTCTTTGCCAATGAGCGCTCCGCCAGCTTATCAACGGCCGCAGCAGATTCCGGATCATCTTCGGCAGCAATGAGGAGGATATTTCGGTCGCGCGTGAGGGATTGGGTGAACGACATGCTGGGGATTTCGTGGTAGTTGAGGCCAGGAGAAAGGAGGATGGCGCCCGGCACTTCTGCATGCGCTGCCAGGTATTGGAGTGCGAGGTTGGCGCCAATAGAGGCGCCAACAAGCACGACCCGGTCGGACGTGGCTTGATATGTATCTGCGAGATATGCGATGGCCGCTTCTATATCGCGGTACTTGGCTTGATGCTCGGCATCACTAAACTGCTTGTACTCCAGCTTCTGCCGATTCGGTCCAAGCACACTTTCACCATGCCCACGGAAGTCGATAGCGAGTGATGAGACGCCAGCGGCGACCAGTGCTTCTTGGAAAGAAGCATAGCTTTCTTTGGTAGCCGGCATCATGTGCAACAGGAGCGCCCAATGATGGGATTCGCCGGCTTGGGACACAGTTCCGTG
>CAZQBA010000038.1:1725-8821 GCA_964591635.1 uncultured Gammaproteobacteria bacterium
CGCTCGGTGCGCTCTAAAAGCAATGCCAGAGCCCGCGTGTTCGGCACATAATCGGGCTTGAACGCGTAGGCTTCTCGATACGCTGCTTCTGCATTGGCTGGATCGGAAACATCCACGAGTGTCCCAACCACGAATGGCCAAACCGGACTATCTGGTTCAGCCGCGTGAGCCTGTGCCACCCATGTTTCGAGCTCAGGCGTTTGCGCACCAGCGGCACGTGCTTCCATGAGGGTGACAATACCTTGGTCGAGGGTACGAATGTCGTTTGATACGGAGACTGCGCGTTGTGCTGCGAGGACCGATTCTGCATATGCCTGGGCGCGAGCTGCTTCATCGATATCTGTGGCATGAGCTGAACGAAGGCGTGCCCAGGTGGCAAGACGAAGCAATCGAGCGTCGGTTGAGCGCTGCGCCTGGTCCATGAGCCACGGGAGGCCTTGTGACCATGACGCGGCATCTCTGTTGGTAAGCGCCTGCTGCAGCTTATATTCAGCCTGGGCTGCACGAACGGCCACAGCACCACAGGCGACCGCAGCCAAAAAACAAGCCACGACCACCCACAATCCGATCATTCGTGCGCGTTGCGAATCGGTCGATCCTTCTGGTGTCGCCCCTTGTCGCAACGACCAACCGGCCAGCATAGCGACTAGCAACAGGACTGATGCCCCGACCGAACTCAAAAGAATGGCGATAACACCAACCACCAGTGCCGCGACCACACCAACGGCGGTCGGTTGCATATCACTGCCATAGCCCGCCCTGCGGACAAATGCCTTGCGTGTCCCTCTCCATTGGCCAGCCAGGGCAACCTGCGCAGAGACCATGGTCGCCCATGCGACGAACACGGTCGCGACCAAAGACGCCAGTGGTCCCCAACCAACAACGAATTGCCAACCCAGCGATGACGGTTCGGCAAAACGCACGTTCCAGAGTGGTGTCTGGTTCCAGGCTGGACCACGATATGCGGCGAAGAGCCGGACGAAGGAATCAGGGCCAAATCCCCACACCAGACCTCCTGGATGGGCCGAGATCGCCTTTGTAACGATCTGGATGGTGAGGCGGTGCTGGATGCCTACTTCAGCCGGTACCTGAGCCCGGATCGGTTCCGGGAGACGTAAGAAAGTAGCCACGAGCGCCAATGCGCACAATGCGAAGGCGGCAACAGTTGTACGGACCGAAACATCTTGGAAGCGACGAACCGCGATTACGAGGACAGCAACGGTGCCCAAACCAAGCAAACCCCAGGCCAGTGGACGATCCATCCGAAGTAGAAGGAGTATATTTCCTGCGACTGCTACGGTCGCGGCGATACGCCAAAGCAATGGAAGTGGTTTAAAGATAAGAACAGCAAGGAGCACGAGGGCGGCCATCACCGCAAGAACGGCAAGTGTGGTGGGTGTGGTTTGAAACAGTTGGAGGAAGGAAAAAAAGGTACTTGGGAAGAAGGAGAGCACAAAGGCGACCGTACTCCAGACAGTTAGGCCTGCAGTAAGAAAAACAGGCAAGGCATCCACCAAACGATGCTTTTGTGCGAGTAAAAGAAGCAGAATGACGCCGATCGAGACGATAAGAAGCGACGTGCTGAGTTGTGGCGTATCCGGATTGCCGAACCAACCAAGCGTTCGTTGCCCCTGAACTAACCAAAACACCAATAGGAGTCCGAGGAACGCCAATGCGGCCCACACACTCTTCAATGTCCGCACTTGGGAGAAATGTCGTCGGCTGCAGGCCAGGCCGGCCAAAATGAGGACGAGGGCAAACGTCGGCCGCAGCCAGGCGCCGGACGCCGGAAGGAACGGCATGCCTCCAAGCACAACCACGGCAAACGCAGCAAACAAAAGAAGGGGGGCTGCCAAAGCAGACCACCCCGCTTGCAGCCGCTGGTTATTTCGTGTCCCCGCCATCGTCAAACGTCACCACCTCGCCGGGAGCTGGTTTGCCGCCAGACGGCTTGAACGGCGTGGGTGGAGATTCTTTGAGCGCTTGCAGTGGGGCGCTCTGGGCCCGTTGCTGGGCGCGCTCTTCTTTGATGATGACGAAACAATCGTCGCAGTAGAAGGGGCGGGTCGGATCGGGGGCAAAGCCTGATGTGAAATCTTTGCCGCAGCGGCTGCACTTTACCACTACCTGGGTCTTCGGTTTTTTGGCAGACGGACGGGCTGCGGGAGATGTTGCACGTGGAGCAGTCGATGGCGCACTCATCGGAGGACGTGATGCAGGTCGTGACGCAACAGCGGTAGTCGGGGCGACACGAGGAGTAGCTGACGGAGTGACGGCCGGCACAGCAGCTGCTGGAGCACCTGCGGCAGGTGCCACCGGATCATGGATCATCCCCGACCAGCGCAGGATCTTTTCTTCAATGGAGGCCCGCGGCTGGCCGTACCGTTCACGCGAGACCTTGATAATGCGGTCCATGCTCCCCTGACGGGCATTAATGGGTGGCAAGGTGTTCGCCGAAAACGGCTCAGACGACACACCATCAATCATCAGTTTAATGTAGGTTTCGAACTTGGTGAGGTTGACCAGATCCTCTTCCACAAAGCGCGGGGCGACTTCTGGTGCAAGAAACACGGCATCGGCCGCGCCGACCCGGAAGAAAACCATGGTGCCGACGTTGCCGAACACGGCCGGGCGCACGTAATCCTCATCCAACTGTTCAATGTACTGGTGGGCGATGATGAGGTTGAGGCGGTACTTCCGGGCCTCGGACAGGATATTGGCAAAACTTTGGGTGGCGAAGTTCTGGAATTCGTCCACGTAGAGATAGAAGTCGCGGCGATCTTCCTCCTTGGGAATGTCCACGCGTTCCATGGCCGCGAGTTGGAGCTTCGTAATGATCATGCCACCCAACAGGCGCGAGGCGTCCTCGCCCAAGCGGCCCTTGGCCAGGTTGACGATCAGGATCTTCCCTTCGTCCATGACCTGCCGCATGTTCACGGTTGATTTGACCTGAGCCACGATGTTGCGGATGACGACCGACGCCAAGAACTGGCCGACCTTGTTTTGAATCGGAGCGATGGCCTCGTTCCGGAACCGGTCTTCCCAGCGGGCATATTCATCGGTCCAGAAAGCCTTGATGACGGGATCTTTGAGCTGGCTCACCACCCGCCGGCGGAATTCCTTATCCACCAAGATGCGGTTGATGCCAAGCATGGTGGAACCCGGGTACTCCAAGAGCGCCATGATGCAGTTGTTGAGGATGTGCTCCATGCGCGCGCTCCAGACGTCCGGCCAGATCTTTTTAAAGACACCCATTAGCCCCTGTGCGGCAACCGTGCGGTTCTTTTCATCTACGGCTTCCAAGATGTTAAAGCCTATAGGGAAATCAATGTCCGCCGGGTTGAAGTAGATGACGTCATTGATGCGGTGGGGCGGGATGAAATCAATCAGCTTTTCGGCCGTATCGCCGTGCGGGTCCACATACGCCACGCCATGCCCAGCCGCAATGTCGTTCAAGACCATGTTCTCCAGGAGCGTGGTCTTGCCCATGCCGGTCTTGCCGAGCACATAGACGTGCCGGCGGCGGTCGTCCGTCTTGATGCCAAACTTCCGCCGCATGTTACGGAAGTTGGTCTCCGCGAAGAAATTAATCTCGCGGTCGTGGTCGTGGTCGTATGGGACGGGCATGGAGAAGTGTTACACCGGGAGGTTGGCGGGTGGCGCGCCGTCCGGCGATTCGGACGGAGGGTGGGCCGACGTTGGTGGTGCGCCACGATCAGCAACCGGCAGGCGGATGGGCGGTTCGGAGCGTTTGCTTTCCGCTTTTTTAGTAGTCGGCGTGCGGATAGTGATGGCCGGGAAGTGCCAGATGCTGGCCAATTCCTCAGTGGAGAGGATGTAATGCGGCGCGCCGCGCCAGTTGCTGCGGTACTTATAGGCAATGAAGTTCTCACGTACTCGAACGTCAACCGTCTTATAGAAGGTCAGCGACAAATAATGGAAGAAAGGATTCATCTGCCAGGAGTAGTCGTACTTGGTGAGCGTTTCCGGGAAGAACTTGAACTGGTTCATGTCCAAAGTGGCAAACTGTTGGAAGGCCCCGCGGATGAGCCCGACGATGGTGCCGACCCGAATGGTCTTTTTTGGCGCAATGTAAATGACGCGGATCTTCGTCTTCAATCCGATCTTGGACAGTTTCCGTTCAATGCTTTCCACGACCGTCTTCTCGCCCGGAGACAGGAAAAGCATTTCGCTGCGGGCGCCGCTGTCTTCCTTCTTCTTCTCGGCCGGCTCCGCACCCATGAGCGCCCCAAAAATCGACTGCAGACCGCCCAGAACCTCGCCCATGACCTTGTCCAGGGCCGTTTCCTTCTTCTTCTCCTTGGCACCAATCAGTTTTCGGACAAGTTTCTTACCTGGTTCGTTCCAATCCTGGGGAGACGTCTGGACGATCATCTGGATCCACAACTGTTCGCCAGCACGCATCTTGGCCATAGCCTCCAGAAGGCCGGCCATCGGGTCCTTGTATTCTCCGGAGACGCTGTCCTCAAACTCACGATAAACCTTGATGGGATAGGCGTTTTCCTTCTTCAACACGAATTCGCAGGACCAACTGGCCCATTCCTTGGCTGGCCACGGCCACTTGTGCTCCGGCGAATGCTTGGTGTAGTCCTCGACCTCGGTGATTTCCGCATCGGGATATTGGGCGTAGATCACGGCCTCTATCAAATCGCGGTACTTGTCCCAGACATGCACGAGGAATTGCACGTAGCCCTCAATTGAGACGATTTCAAAACTGAAGATGGGGTGGATCTTCCCCTCCCAATACTCCTCCTTCTTCGTGATGGAAGAATGGGCACCGAGCAGGTGGGCGAAAATATTCTCCACCGCCTTTGGTGTTTGCTCGGTTGTTTTTGGTACGTCAATGGCCAGCAAGACCGGCTTCACCCCAGACATGAAGATGGATTGGCGCTCGTTCAACCAAATCCACCAGAACCCCTTGAGAAAAACAATCAGGACTGGGATCCAGCCGCCCGAACGAAAAAGTTCCCACATGATGACGGGTGGGGGCTGTTGGCCGAGTTGGACGACCCAATCAATGAATGGACCGAGATCTATGACGATCTCCGGCATAGGCGCAAACAGTATACCACACCCAAACAAAAACCCCGCCATTCCATGCGTGAAAGGCGGGGCGGGGTGTGGATTACCGTTTCTTCTGGTTCCGCAACTGCCAAGTGACGAGGATGGGTGAGGCAATGAAGATGGACGAATAGGTCCCGATGCCGATGCCGATGAGGAGGACAAGGACGAAATTACGGATGGATTCGCCACCGAACAGGTAAACCGCCAAAAGGACGAGCAGGGCGGTGAGCGAGGTGTTCACCGAGCGGGCAAACGTCTCATTGATGGAACGGTTCACCACTTCCTCAAACGACGCTCCCCCGCTCCGGCGCAGGTTCTCGCGGATCCGGTCGAATACCACGATGGTGTCGTGCACAGAGAAGCCCAGGACCGTGAGAACGGCGGTGACGAACAGGACGTCGACTTCCACCCCGAAGAAATGCCCGAGCACGGCAATCACCCCAGTGGGGATAATGACGTCGTGGAGCAAGGCAACGATGGCAGCCAAGCCGTACTTCCAGGATGAGACGGGCCGGGACACTTTGCGGAAAGCAAACGAGATGTAGGCAATGATGGCCAGCAGCACCATGGCAATGGCCGTGAATGAGCGGCGTCGCAGTTCAGCCCCGACCGTGGGCCCAACGGTTTCATAACTCAATTCGCGCACGGCGTCCTTCGCCTGCTCAGCCGGCACACCTTCCCGCAGCGCTGCTAACACTTTTTGATGGGTGGCCTCGTCCGCACCCTGGACGCGGATAATCACATCCTTGTCTCCTGCCGGCTGGACCGTCACCGATCCGACATCGGCGGCATGCAATCGCTCTTGGACATCGGTCACAGCGGGACGCTCGGCTGCATACTGCACTTGAATGAGACTGCCGCCCGTAAAGTCAACGCCCAAACGCAGCCCCCACAGGGCAATAGCCGCAACGGACACGGCGACGAGAACAAACGAGATGGCGTACCAGATTTTCCGCTTTCCGATGATGTTCAGGCGCATAGGTTAGGATGAGCGGCGGCGGACGCCGAAAAGCCAGATATGTTTTTCCATCCAGTTCCCGCCGAGGGCTTTGAGGAAGGTTCGGGTAATGACAATGGCCGAGAACATGGAGACCAGAATGCCGATCGCCAGGGTGATAGCAAACCCCTTCACCAGCGAGGTGCCGAGCCAGGACAAGATGAGGCAGGTGATGAGTGATGAGGCATTGGAATCGCGGATGGAGAGCCAGGCCCGGCGGAAGCCCTCGTCGACGGACTCGCGCAGCGACTTGCCGGACCGGAGCTCCTCCTTGAGGCGTTCGAAGATGAGGATATTGGCATCCACGGCCATGCCTATGGACAGGATGAATCCGGCGATCCCTGCCAACGTAAGGGTCACAGGAATAGTCTTGAAGATGAGGAGCACGATCACTGCATAGATACTGAGAGCGACCACAGCGATCACTCCAGCAAAGCGGTAAAACAGGATCATGAAGACCGCGACCACGGCAAAACCGATAAGCCCGGCCAAGAGCGACCGCTCCAGCGAAGCGGCACCGAGCGAGGGGCCGACCGTCTGCTGGCTAACCAGGCTAATGGGTACGGGCAGGGCGCCGGCATTCAGGTCACGGGCGAACTGGCGGGCCTGCGGAATGGTGTAATTGCCGGTGATGACGGCCTGGCCATTGGAAATTTCCGTTTGGACAACTGGATCGCTCAGGAGGCGACCGTCCAGGAAAATGGCCACGCGCTTGCCCACGTTGCGCTTGGTGATGTCTGCAAATAATTTGGCGCCTTCCGAATTGAACTGCAGGGCGATTTGGACGCTGCCCGTCTGCTGGTCAAAACTCACTTGGGCCCGTTCCAGCTGCTTGCCCGACAGTTCCGAATTCTTCCACGGCTCGTTGGGCGCAATATCAGAGGCCCGCAGCTTCTTCATAAGGATATGCGCGAGGCGCCATTCCTTCATTGTTGATGAGGACGTGAGCGTGCCGCCACCCACGGTTTCGATTTCCGGCGCCGGTGCCTCACGTTCTTCCAGCTTCTTGATGAT
>CAZQBA010000039.1:0-8721 GCA_964591635.1 uncultured Gammaproteobacteria bacterium
AAAGAAAATCCGTTCGGTAAGCCGCTCTCCATTGACTGTGAGTTCCGCAGTCATTGGAAAAACATCTTTAGCGCTCATCCGTGGCTCTCTGGCCCGCAAGATACGTACCTGGGTTTCTGGAAGCGCGGTGGCGGGGCTGGCGGTGAACATATCCACGGCATCAACCTCTGGCAGCACATGGCACACGTGGTGGGCGCCGGCCGGGTCACGCACGTGGAGGCGACGTTTGATTACGTGGCGGAGAACGGCGCCGAATATGACCGCTCCTGCTTTTTGACCATGCGCACCGAATCCGGTTTGGTCGGCCGCTTGGCCCAAGACGTGTTCACCCAACCCAAGAAGAAGTTCTTGAACCTGCAGTGTGAAAAGGGTTCACTCTTGTGGGCGAATGACGTGTCCAAGACCACCGATGAGGTGCACTTGAATCCGCTCGAGGGCGAAGCCCAGAAGTTTGTGATTGAAAAAACACGGACCGAAGAATTTGGACGGGAGGCGCAGCACATTCAGGATATGCTGGACGGGAAAGTGGCGGGGAAGGATTCGCCTATTCATCTCCAGCGCGGCTTGGACACCATGCTGGTCTTGGCTGCAGCCCACCAATCCCACGCCGAAGGCCGTCGCATCACCATTGATTATTCCCCATGGCAGGTGGTGTAAAGACAACCATCTACTTGGTTCGGCACGCCCAAAGTGAAGCGGGCGCACGCAACATCGTGCAAGGGCGCGGCTTAGAGGTGCCGCTCACCCCGGAAGGACGGTCCCAGGCTGGCCGCCTGGCCGAGGCGTTGCGGGACATCCGTTTCAACCACATCTACGCCAGCACCGCGCTGCGGGCCCGCGATACGGCGATGGCCGTCCTTCGTTTCCACGAATCGGTGCCGTATACGGAATTGGAAGCGTTGGTAGAACGCCACCAGGGTGATGCTGAAGGGTTGAGCCGCGACGAGTTACCGCTGCGCTTCCCCGAAGTGATTGACGGCTGGAGCCGGGAAGAAGACGCGCATTTTCCCAATGGCGAAAATTTTGCTGCTGTCCACGAACGGGTCGTGCCGGTGATTGAAGGGCACGTGGCAGCGGACACGACCGGCCAGACATTGCTGTACGTGATTCATGGCAACGTCATCAAAGTGCTGATCGGTCACATGTTGGCGGTGCCGCACGGTGTGCGCCCCCGCATTTCCCAGGGTTACTGCGCCATCAACGTCTGCAGTTTTGACCATGACCGCAAGCGCTGGAGCGTGGAGTGCGTCAACAAAGTGCCGTGATATGAAAGTGGATACCGTTGCCATTGGCTATGCCCCGGTTACAGACGAGGTGCGCACCCGCATCGTGACCGTGTTGGCCGAACGGTTCCAGTTACCCGTTCTTCCGGAGAGCATTGTCCAGTTTACAGAAGAGACGGCTTCAAGCGCGGTCTACCGGGTGACGGGGCAGGACGGACAGTCGTACGTGGTCAAAACGTCCATATGGGTGGGCCCGGGCCCGGCTTTGGAAAAAGTGTATGAGGTGAGCGAAGCTTTGCGTTTGGCAGGCGTGCCCATGGCCCAGACCGTGCGCACCACGGATGGCAGATTTGCCGGGGAGTCTGGTGGCAAACAATATATTGTCCAATCGTTTGTCTCGGGCGATCACTTTTCCGCTCGGCCGGAAGAGTTTACGGCGGCGGGTGCGGCGCTCGGGCATTTTCACCAAGCAGGCGCAACGTACCTGGCGGCGCATCCGCAAGAAGAAGCGCTCATCCCGCAACTCATTCCGGTAGAAAAACCATACGAAGAATCGCGGGCCCTCTATAGTACTGGTTTGCGCGACACACTCCTTTCCACCCACACCTGCAGCGTCCCCACTGTTTGCGCCGCGTTTCGTGAACAGGTTGCCGTGATCGACCGAGTCATTGCTGAGATTGACGCGTCCAGTGTGAACGCGGCCGATCGTCAGCACGGTTTGCTCCACAACGATTTCCACACCAACAACGCCTTGTTCGCGGCCGACGGCTCGCTCAATTGCTTTTTGGATTTGGACCAAATGGGCGTGGGCCCGTACATCTGGGACGTCGGGAACACGCTGGCCTCGTTTGCTTCCAACGTCTACACCCGGAACCAGGACACTGACTTCACGCCGCTTGCCGCCGCGTTCCTCACCGCGTACCATCAAACGCATCCGTTGCCGGCTGAGGAGTACCGCCTGACCGTGATGGCAAGCCAGCGCTGGGATGTGATGCGCATGCTCCGTTCGCTGCGCCGCCACCATTTTGAGAATGACCGTTTGCCCGGCTTGCTCCCGAAAATTGCCGATCGTCTCATTCCGCGTCTGACGCGTTTCCCGGCCATGATGTCATTCTTAGACGACACCTGGATTCATCAACATCTTACTTAACTTCTATGGAACACGGACTTGTGTCGAAAACCCAGTTTGATGCCGCAGCCGCCGCCAAGATGGAGCCGGGCAAGCACGTCACGCTGTTGGCCGGTGACTGGAAAGAGCGCTATGCCGTAGCCCAAGTCATCTTGAACGACGTCATGCCAGAAGTGGAAATCCACGACACGGCAGCCGACGTGTTTACGGTGATGGAAGGCGCAGTCACTTTTACCTTGGGCGGCACAGTCATCAACCAGCGGCCACATGAAACCAAGCCCGGCGAACATAAAGGTGAACGCATTGAGGGCGGAACCGAAATCAAAGCAGTGGTGGGGGATACGGTCTCCATTCCGCGCGGCGTGCCGCACCAGATGGATGCCCGGGGCGGACGGGTCGTCCTCCATATCACCAAAGTCAACGATGTTGACGCTGCCGCTTCCGTGCAGTAGCATTTCCCTACTTATTCGGGATGGCTATGCAGTATACGGTTGGCATTAAGGGCACGGGCTTTGTCGGCGGCGCGCTCCAGCGGTACTTCCAGTCCGTGGGCGTGGAGCCGTTCACGTACGACAAAGGCAAGAACGAAGGGTCAGTAGAGTCGGTCAACCAGGCCGACGTGATTTTCATTTGCGTGCCCACGCCCTATGTGGAAGCGACCGGCGGCTTTGACCTGTCGTTTGTGCGCGAGGCGATTGCCACCATTTCTGGGAACAAGATCGTGGTCATCAAATCCACCGTCCTCCCCGGTACCACCGAAGCCTTCCAAAAAGAATTCCCACAGCACAAAATCCTGTTCAACCCGGAATTCCTCACCCAATCCACTGCCGACCAGGACATGAAGTTCCCGGACCGCCAGATTGTTGGCTACACCAAGGAAAGCTTCAATGTGTCTGGCGACATCATGCGCATGTTGCCGCTTGCTCCCTTTGAACGCCTGTTGCCCGCAACCGATGCGGAAATGGTCAAGTACTTTGGCAACACCTGGTTTTCCACCAAAGTGACGTTCGCCAACCAGATGTTCGAACTGTGTGAAAAGCTCGGTGTGGAATACAACCGCGTGCGCGATGCCGTGGCCGCAGACAAGCGGATTGGCCCGTCGCACTTGGAAGTGATGCACAAGGGGTACCGCGGTTATGGCGGCGCTTGCTTGCCCAAAGACACGCGCGCTTTGATCCAGCTGGGCGAACAAAAAGGCGCACCGCAACATTTGCTCAAATTGGTAGACCAGCTCAACAACGATTTGCATACATCCCAAGGGTTGGAGGTACCAAAATAAGGGAATATCGAATTTGGAAGTTCGAATTTCGGGACTAGGCTTCCACATTCCATATTCGAAATTCCAATCCCCCGTATGTCAACCACCATCGTCACTGGCGGGGCCGGATTCATCGGTTCCCATGTGGTCGAAGCGCTCCTTAAAAAACCTGGGGAGCGCGTTGTGGTTATTGATGACTTCAACGATTATTACGATCCGGCCATCAAACGACAGAACCTGGATGCAGTGAAGGATCATCCGTCGTTGGTTCTTGTGGAAGCGGATATCCGGGATGAAGGAAAGATGCGCGAGATTTTCCAAAAAGAAAAACCCGATCGCATGGTACACCTGGCAGCCCGGGCCGGCGTGCGACCATCACTTAGCCAGCGCGACCTTTATTTTGCGGTGAATGTAGATGGCACCATGAATGTATTGCGCGCGGCACATGCGGCGGGGGTGAAGCATGCCGTGATCGCCTCAAGCTCATCCGTGTACGGAGAACGTCAGGACGGGAAACCGTTTTTAGAAGACGATGTCTTGGGAGAACCAAAGTCACCGTATGCGGGTTCCAAGCAAGAAATGGAACGGCAAGCGGCGGTTTTCCAAAAAGAAACGGAGATGAGTATCGTCGCGTTACGTTTTTTTACAGTCTACGGTCCACGTCAACGGCCGGACATGGCCATTGCCACGTTCGTGCGAGTCATTGATCGCGGGCTCCCGCTGCCCTTATATGGTGACGGTTCGGCTCGTCGTGATTTTACATACATTGAAGATATCGTGGACGGTGTTCTTGCTGCCGTCGACCGTCCCTACAAAGATGGATGGCGCGTCTACAACCTAGGCGAGTCGCACACCACGACCGTGAGAGAAATAATCACGCTCATTGAATCTGCGCTCGGAAAGAAGGCGGTTATTGATAATCATCCCCAACAAACCGGTGACATGCCCGTCACCTTTGCCGACGTTTCCCGGTCCCGTTCAGAACTCGGGTACAATCCAAAAATCCTCCCAGAACAGGGAATCAGGAAATACGTGGAGTGGTACAAGGCTACTGTCCCTTTGCGCGCAAAATAATCCCGATGGTCCGCAGCAGGATCATGGTTTCCAAAAGGAGGCTGCGGTGCTTGATGTAGTACAAATCGTATTGGAGCTTTTTCAGGTTCTGTTCAATAGTGTTGGCGTAGGGGAATTCAATCTGGGCCCAGCCGGTGAGGCCGGGGCGGATGAGGTGGCGCATGCTGTAGAAGGGCATGGCCGTTTCCAATTCTTGCACGAATTCTGGCCGTTCCGGGCGGGGACCGACAAAGCTCATGTCGCCTTTGAGCACGTTCCAGACCTGCGGCAACTCGTCGATCCGCGTGGCCCGCAAGAGCCGGCCGATGGGCGTGATGCGTCGGTCCTGCTTTTCGGCAAACTGGACGCCATCGGCTTCGGCATTGCGGATCATGGTCCGGAACTTGATCATGCGGAAGGGTTTGCCCAGTCGGCCGACTCGCGTTTGCGAGTAGAAGATCGGCCGCCCGCTACTCGCGGCAATCGCTACGGCGACAAATGGAATCAGAAGCGTGGTAAAGAGCAGGACGCACAGCCCGAGGGTCAGATCGGCCCCGCGCTTGGCAAAGTCAAAGGCACGTTTTTCCCCTTCGCGCAGGTTTTCCAAAAACCAGACGCGGGACACGGCCGCCACTGGCACGCGGCGGGTCAGTTGTTCGTAAAACGGGATGGCGTCGATGAACCGGACTTGCAGGAAAATGCTTTCGTACAGGCGGTGGGCCAAGTCGGACGATTGGCGCGGCGACATGCCGAGCACCAAGGCCCCGATTTTTTCTTCGCGGATGACCTTTTGGAAATCACTGAAGCCGCGGCGGGTGACCGGCGGCTGCGGGTCTGGGATCCAGGTGCCGTCTTCCGGCAGGATGATGCCAGCCAGGTCGTAGCCGAGCGAGGGTTGGGTGCGGATGAGCGGGATCAGTTCGCGGATTTCCTCGTTGTCGCCAATGAGGAGCACGCGCGTCCGCAACAAGACCCGGCCGAACATGGTGTTGTAGAGCGTGCGCCAGGCAATGAACATGGCGGTGAACAGGCCGAGGTGCAAAAAGAGTGTGGTCTTGGGCGAGATGTTGCCGAAGGGCGCAAAGTAGAAGACGCCGGTGGCCGTGAGCGCGCAGACGGCCAAGGTTACGGCCAAGGTCCGGGCAAACCGGGCGTTGGTGCTGGCAATTGCCAAATCGTACATGCCGTTGGCTGCAAAAATGAGGAGCCACAGCACAAAGACCACGGTGTACGGCGCCAAGTGCTCTTCAAAGGTGACGCGCGAGCCGTCGGAAACGTTGAGGCGCACCAAAACCGCGCACCACAGCGAGAGGTACAGGATTGCCACGTCCCCGGCGAGTAAAATGAGTTTTTTCAGTTTGACAAAGGCGCTTCCCATGTGGTTTTCTATAGTCTGCTTTGCCCAGCAAACGTAGCACGGCTATGCCTGATTTTCAAGGGTTTTTCCACGGGAAGCGGCGGCTGCTCCTCATTGCTGCCGTGCTCATCTTGTGCGCGGCCGGAGGCGTGTTTGTTGGCATACCGTGGTGGAAGGATTCCGTGCTGGTCCGTGAATTGACTGCCATGCAGGGGCAGGAGTATGGCGACCGGGCCCAGCGCATATTGGAACTGCGCGACAGTATCTCGCAAGACCCAGGCAATGCCGAGCTCCTGATTTCCCTGGGGAACAATTGGAAGCAGATCGCTGACTTCACGCAAAAGCCGGAACATTTCAGCCATGCCCTGGAAGCCTACCAGCGAGCGTACCAGGTGAGTGGCGAAAAAAGTTCTCTGCCCCTGGCCAACCAGGGCACCATCTACGTGCTGCAACGTGACTTTGCCAATGCCGAACGGGTGTTCCGACTCGCCATAGAAAAAAACCCGGGCGAGCCCGAATACTACGTCCGCCTGGTGGAAGCCTTGCGCTTTGCCCAAGCCCCGCACGAAACGGTGATTGATGTCTATCGTATGGGCCTGGAGCAGCTGGTGGATAACGCGCTTATGGTCCAATCACTGGCCGAGTACCTGTTCGATATTGGCCGTTATACTGACGCGCTCACCTATTACCGGCTCCTGGCCAACCGTTTTGAGGGGTTTGACGAACGGATCGCGCAAATTGAAGCTTTGATTGCAGCTGGGGGTGCTCCCGCTGCCCCGTAACACATGAAAGGAGGCTCTCAACATTTCACTCACCAGCTCCGGCGCTTTTTTGTCCGGGGTTTATTTTTTGTGTGGTGTGCCGGAAGCGTGCTGCCGGCGGCATTCCCGGTTCATGCGGCCGATGCTGCTCTTGGGGAGATTGCCGATGTTGCCGTCCAATTTATCGGCATACCCGAACCGGTCCGGCTCCGATTACCCGCAGCGGAAGCTGGTGCAGCCCTGGCTGAGCTGGCAACCGATCCGGCAGTCGAGTTTGCCGAACTCGTCGTGCACTACCAGGCCGCGGCCTTGGGAGCCAACGACCCGTACTATGCCGACCAGTGGTACTTGCAGAAAATCGCCGCTCCCGAAGCCTGGATGCGGACGGCCGGCAAGACGGCCGTGGTGGTTGCGGTGTTGGATACCGGCGTGGACATCTCCCACCCGGATTTGAGCGGGAACATTTGGACGAACCCGCGCGAAGTTGCCGACGGACGCGATAACGACGGCAACGGCTATGTGGACGACCTCCACGGCTGGAACTTTTATGATAACAACAGCAACGTCAGCCCGGTGTTTGAAGCGTACACGCCCACCGGCATCCATCATGGCACCTTGATTGCCGGGGAAATCGGGGCAGTCGGCGGCAACGGCATGGGTGTGGCTGGTGTGAACTGGCGGGTTTCTATTCTGCCCTTGCGCGTGCTTTCCAGTTCCGGGGTGGGGGATTTGATCAACGTGGTAGACGGCATCAACTATGCCATCCGGGCCGGGGCCAATGTCATCACGCTCAGCTTTACCGGCTCCAACCGCAGCCCGATTCTGGACGACGCCATCCGTCGGGCCCATGACGCCGGCATATTAGTGGTGGCGGCCGCGGGCAACGATTCCTCCAAGAATGGCGGCCAGGATTTGGATGCCAGCCCGGTCTACCCGGCCTGCTCGGACGGGCCAAACGGGGAAAACTGGGTGATTGGCGTGGCGGCCACGGACCAGGACGACCGAAAGGCCACTTTTTCCGATTTCGGCCGGTCGTGCGTGGACTTGTCGGCGCCGGGCGTCGGCATGGTCAGCACCAAGGTATTCTCAGCCAACCACGAGGGGTATTCCGAATATTACGGCGGCCGCTACAACGGCACGTCCTTGGCCGCCCCGCTCGTTGCCGGAGCTGCGGCCCTGGTGAAATCCGCCAATCCGGCGCTCACTATGAACCAGATCCGCGAACTCCTGTTTGCTTCGGCCGACGGAATTGATG
Organism: uncultured Gammaproteobacteria bacterium; assembly: GCA_964591635.1. GTDB lineage: Bacteria > Patescibacteriota > Patescibacteriia > 2-12-FULL-57-11 > 2-12-FULL-57-11 > CAZQBA01. The sequence continues at coordinate 8,037 of CAZQBA010000039.1, forward strand.
CCGCCAACCCGGCCTACGCCGGCAAGCTCGGCCGCGGCCGCTTGAACGTGATGCGGGCCCTGGCCATTACTCCTGCAGGCACCGGCACCAGTCTGCCCATTTCAGCAGGCGGGTTGCCCGTTATGAACATGCCGGTTGGGACGTCGGGCATTGTCACAGCCCAGGGCGCGGGCCTGCCGCCCGAAGTCACGCTCCGCACCTATGACGGCACGGTCCACGCCTCCTTCCTGGCCTATGCCGCAACATTCCGAGGCGGGGTCAAGGCCGCGGTCGGTGACGTGGATGGCGACGGGAATTTGGAAATCGTTACGGTCCCGGGCACGGGCGGTGGGCCGCAAGTCCGGGTCTTCACCTTATCGGGCAAACTCAAGCACCAGTGGAATGCATATGCCAGCACCTTTACCGGTGGTTTGAACCTGGCGGTCGGTGACGTGGATGGCGATGGCGTGGCCGACATTGTGGTGGCCCCGGCATCGCGCCTGCAGCCGCTCGTCCGGGTCTTTTCGGGCACCGGAAAGCAGACGTCCGAATTCCTGGCTTATGACAAGGTCCGGACCGGTGGCGTTTCCCTGGCTGCAGCCGATACCGACGCCGATGGCATAGCCGAAATCGTCACGGTTCCTGCTTCCAACGGCGCGCCGCATGTCCGTATTTATGACGCCAAGGGCAACCGCGAAGGCGAGTT
>CAZQBA010000040.1:0-8091 GCA_964591635.1 uncultured Gammaproteobacteria bacterium
AGGTCGCCACCGGCTTTGGCTGCGGCGTACGGAACGTTCGGTTCAAAGGCCGTGGTTTCCAAAAATTCGCGTGGTTCATTTAACTGCAACGTGCCATACACTTCGTCCGTAGAAATATTCACGAACTTGGCGGTTGTGTGGCGGCGCACGGCATCCAGAATGGTCTGCACGCCAATCACGTTGGTCATCACGAATTCGCGCGAGCCCACATGAATGGAACGGTCCACGTGCGTTTCTGCAGCGAAGTTGATGACTGCATCTGGTGCGTGTTCCGCAAAAATCGCGTCCAAGGCCGGGGCATCGCAAATGTCGCCCTGGATGAATTGGTAGCGCGCATCACTCACCACGTCCATCAAATTCCCCAAGTTGCCGGCGTAGGTGAGCTTATCGTAATTCACCACCAACACATCCGGCCGAGCAGCCAGGATATGCCGAATAAAATTGGAACCAATAAAACCAGCCCCGCCGCACACCAGAAGTTTCATATCTCCCCGACCTTACGGGAAAAAAGAGCTATAAGCAAGCCCTTCTTGGGCAGACACCCGCCAACAGCTCAGCAGTTCTGGCGGGCGGGCATGGGTCTGCCCCTATACGCTCATGGCAGCGCGGATCTTCTCCCCCACCGCGGCTCGTTCTTCAGCAGATGCGTTTGTACCGTGCCAGAGTTTGTGCCCGTCCGTAGCAAAGCGCGGCATGATGTGCACGTGGAGGTGCATGATCACTTGGCCGGCAGCTGCGCCCTGGTTGATACCAATGTTGTAGGCGTCGGCTCCAACACCTGCCACGACTGCAGGCGCAATCTTTTTGATGGTGGCCATCACCGCCTGGAGGTCGGCACTCTCCACCTCGGCAATGCCCACCGCGTGATTCTTGGGTACGACCAATGTATGGCCCGGGTTAATGGGATGAATGTCCAAGAAGGCCAGCGTCCCCGCATCTTCGTATACTTTTTCGGCAGGCACGTCACCGGCAATGATTTTGCAAAACAGGCAGTCCATACTATTCATCAACCGATTCAAGCAAGATGCGTTTGGTGAATCCGCCGCGTTCCTTAAACTTCTTGCGCCGCGCAGCACTAAGCGCCTGGCTAGAAATACCAAGTATTTTTTGAATGGAGGCCACGACTTCCATGACGTCAGCGAGTTCACCGACAATCGAGTCGTAGGCTTTGGCGCCCTTCACTTCCCGTGCTTCTTCAACCAACTTCTCCCGCAGCATGCGCGCAAAATCATCCACCGGCATGACCCGGGTGATAGGCTTGGCACCACTCTTCTTGATGAGCTCTGGCACCTTATCGCGGACGATCTTGTGGTAGTGATGCGTGGGCATAGGAAGGGTCGGTGAGGGACCAGGCGAGCAGTGCGGCTGCGGCACCGGTAATGATGAGGACGAGGTAGCCGAAGCTTCCGGCATGCACCAGATACATGCTGACGAGTGCAATGGTAAAGAAGCTGGCCGCGATGGTCAAACCACATCGGACCATGCGTGACCATCCACCCGCCCGTTCCCGCCAGACCAGCAGACCAAGCAACAGCGTCCACACCAACGGCAACGGCAAAAAAGAAGAGACCATCCCGGCATTCACCACATCCAGGAAGGTGACTACTGCAACCGTAGCCGTGAGCACGGAGAGAGGCATGCCTAGAAGCGGAAAAAACGGGACAACATGTTCTTCCAATTCCCGGAGCGTCGGGCAGTCACCGTGAAAGCATCAATCCGCACCGGATGATCGGCATCAACGCCTGGCAGAGAGATCACGATTCGAAACCGGTTGTCCTCATGCGGAATACCAGCCAGGGAGAGCGTGGCGTACGCCGTGGTTGGGAGCATCCCTTCGCCGAGCGCGGGAATCGCCTCGATCTGTGTTTCATCAAACTGGTAGGTTCCACTGTTGCGCCCCAACTCAAAACCAATTTGGATCTGCTCCTCGATCTTTGTGGCCTCCCACAAACGCAGGCTGACGTCTATTTCGTCAAAGAAGGCGGGGACCCGGACGTCGACATACACCGGCTCGGCCAACACCTTCCGTCGTTTCACGCCGGACGGATCGACGTCGACGATGAGCCGCGTCGGCGGCCCAAAATCCGTCATCCGGGCAGACGCGCCCGTGGCCGGTGCTTCGACCTTCCAAGAAGAAGAAAACGCGCCATCGCGGTACAACAGGCCGCCGACGATGGCCGCTGCAAGAATGAAAAAGAGGGCAGGGGTTATACGATGGCGTTTCATGGTCCAGGGATGAATTGATACAGCATGGCTCCGGCCGGTGAAGACTCATCCGTTTCCTGGAGCACCACGCCACGCTCAGCGAGCTCGCTCTTGATTCGCCCGACGTCGTCTGGTGTCAGGATGTCGGCCAGGAAGAAGTGGCGGTCGGCGACAAACTGGGCCACCAAATCCATGGCCTGGTCATCTTCAAACAGTTTTCCCTCCAAGGCGATCACCCGATATTCGGGGAAAAACACTTTGTCCATGCGCTGCGTGAGGATGATGGCATCGCCCGGGAGTACGGCTGCCGCTACAATGCGTATTGCTTCGGAGTGTGCCAGCCGACCGCGTACGGCCAACAGCGCCTCCTTCGGAAAAACAAAAGCCATCAGGAACGATCCGGCGACCATGGCTACGGTGATTGCCCGGCCGACGACGCGCACCCGGAGTTCGGGAAACCCTTCCATGCGGGCAAGCGGTGCGGCCGCGGCAATTGCGCTTAAGACGGCAATCGGCAGCCAATAGCGCACATACGAGCGGCCGATGGTGTTCACCGCAAAAATTTCGGCGTCGGCAAACCGCCAGGAGCCGTAGAGAAGGATGAGGTACGCAACTATCCCAGCAGACAGGGCCAGCAAGGCATGCCCGAACAGCCGCCGACGCCGCGATGGTTCGTTCACCGCCCCAATGCAGGCGAGACCGATGCCAAGAACGGCCAGCACGTTCACCCACCAAAACGGCAACAGGAAGCTGTCCCAGAAGCGGGCCAGGGCATGGAGCGGATGGAAACCAAAAGGCAATACGAAAGCCAGTGGCCCGGCCACTGCTTCGCTCGGCGCCGCACCGCCGGCATCAAACCGGGCGTACCCACCGAACACGCTGCCAAAAAGACGCAACTGCAGGGCCAGGACCGGCAGGAAGAACATGGCCGCGGCCGCCACCCACAGCACCAACCGGCTCCGGATGTGCCGATGCGGCCACACGGCCAAGGCAAGGAGCGGGACCGCCCACAACCCTTCGGCTGGACGGATGGCCAGGGCCGCGCCCGCGGCCGCGCCCGACAAGAACCCCAACGCATCGGCCACCCGGCTGCGTTTGCCCTGAATGGCGAGCAGCGTGCCAAGGCTGAGGATCAGCAGGGCCACAAACGGCATGTTCGGCAAGTAGGTGTACGCCGAAAAATACCAAACTGCCGGATGGAACAGATACACGAGCGCGGCAAAGAAGGCGTGGCGGGGATGCAGGAAGTTCCGCAGCCCGAAAAACAGGATCAGGGCGCTCGCCGCAACCAATACAGGCGTGAGGAAGAGCGTTGGGGAGAAACCGATGATGCTTGCGAGCGTTCCATAGTAAAAGGGCAAGCCAATGAACCCGCCGGGCACGAGGGCAGAACCGATCACGTTGACGCTGCGCGGGTGGAGCCGCTGCTCAAGAAGTGCGATATCGGGGTCCGGCACGTTGAGCCGGGCATGATTGGCAATCTGCCGGGCAAAGAAAGCATTGGCCATTTCGTCCGGCCAATCGAAACGGGCGTGCACGCCCTGCCGGGCCTGGCCCGCGGCCAACACGCCGCCGGTCGTGACCAGGAAGAGGGCCGCGGCAACCAGAAGGAGCCGCGTCATATGCCGTGGGTGACCAGGCTGACGACGGCAAAAACAATGGCCAGGGCAAAGACACCAAGCGACACCGGTATAAAAAGTTCCACGCCAAAGGCCACGGCAATCAGGAGCATGGTGACCCCGACGCATTCTAAAATCATCTTGATCTTCCCCCACAGGTTGGCCTGGACCTTGCCGCCCCGCCTGAGCCGGATATAGCCGCCCAGCAATGCCGCGGCTTCCATGGCAATCACGGTCACGCCCAGCATCCAGTTCACATACTCAAAGACAATGACCACCACCATGGCTCCAATCAGCACCTTATCGGCCACCGGATCGTAGAGCGATCCCCATTCCGTAATCTGCTTGCGGGTCCGGGCCATGGCCCCGTCTATGGCATCGGTAAAGGCCACGAGCACGAAGGCGATGATGCCGGCAACCAGATGGTCGGCAGCGACCAGCCAAATCACGAACGGCGTGGCAACGAACCGGAAGATGGTCACGTGGTTCGGCAACACCCAATGCGGAATCAACCGCAAGATGGTTGCGGCGAGCAGGTAGTCGTGCGGATAGGGCTTAGCAGGGTCGCGCATGCCGGCGTGATACAATAGGCACCATGCGGTTTTCTTTTGAAAACTATACCATGCCGCTCCTCCTGCTTCTAGGCGTGAGCACGGCCGGGCTGTGGCTCCAGGAACCGACGCTTTCGCTTTTGAGCACCGCGGGCGTTCTTTGGATTGAAGCTGAGCTGGTCGGCAAAACATTGTTGCCCGGCCGCCCGCGAGCCAAACGTCTTGCCGCGGGCGCATTCGTCCTCACCTCTGGTTTCGCGGTTCTGGCCAGCGCCATATACCTGGGAGCCGGCCTGACCCGGGAATATGTCGCCGCCCTCTGGCTGGTTGTTGGCCTGGCCTGCCTCCTGCTTGGCCTGCGGCAAGACCATGCCCACCACCAACCGGAGGCCGCCTTTTGGCAGGGCCAGGTCCGCAGCCTGGCGCCGCTCCTCATTGCCCTGGCCGTGGTGGCGGCCGACCTCCTGGCCGTGGCCTGCCTGATGGGCGGCGCCACAGATGCCGCCATCCATTCTCCCTGGCTGGGGGTCCATCCCCTCTTCTTTTTTTGTATCGCCATAGCCTCGGCCGGCATTGCCACCCTGGCGCACGGCCAGAGCCGCCGCCTGGCCATGACGGTCGGCGTCCTCCATGCCCTGGTGCTCCTTTCCGTTGCTACCGTGGTCTACACGCTTGGCTACGGTTTCGACACCTTCATCCACCAGCGTACGGAGAACGACATTCTCCAGCTCGGCGCCGTCTTCCCGAAGACTCCCTACTACGTTGGGCAATACGTCCTGGTGGTCCTCATCAGCCACCTCACCCACCTGCCAATCACCCTTTGGGACCGTCTACTTGTTCCAGCCGGCTATGCCGTGCTCACCCCGCTCCTCCTGGCCTGGACCGCCCAACACGCCTCAAAAGACGCCCACACCCCATCCGCCCCGGCCATCCTGCTCGCCTTCCTCTTCCCCTTCTCTGCTTTCATCGTGACGACGCCCCAAGGACTTTCGTACCTCTTCTTTCTCGCGACCCTGGCCACCGTATTCGCCCTCCGGCCACAGCCTATCGCCTATCTCATTGCCGCCGTGGGCACAGCTGCCACCATGGCCGTGCATCCGCTCACCGGCATTCCGCTGCTCGGCCTGATCCTTTTCCTGTTCGGTCGCGACCGCACAAACCCACCCATGCGTCTCCTCATCGCCATGGGCGGTGCAGCTATTGTTGTCTTTGGCGTGCCACTGGCCTTCCTCCTCAATCAGCGTCTCGGATCTGAACTCGGCATCTCTTTTTCCTTCTCGCTCTTTCCCACACTCCTCCAAGAGGCGCGCAACGCACTCATCAGCCTCTTGCCCACCGGCAGTGCCTGGCTCGACATGCAGTCATATTGGAAGCTTGCCGCACCAGTGACGTTTGCCGGACTCAGCTTCCTCACCTGGCGCACGGCCCGACCCCGTTGGAAAACCATGGCCATGACCGCAGCCGCCGGTACCGCCCTCTTTACTTTTGCGTTCTTGGTGCTTTCCATCTTCCGCTTTTCCATGGGTGGCGACACCGGCGCGCTCACCTTCCCTTTCCGCTTCCGCATGCTGGAAATGGCTTTGCTCCTCTTGTTGCTTGCTGCCGCACCCGGATTCGCCCATCTCTGGCACCGCTTGATGCGCACGCCCCTCTTGCGTCTGGTGAGTGTTTTCGGCGTTTCCGTGCTTGTGGCCGCCAACGTCTCCGCTGCCTACCCACGCACCGACCGGGTGGTACAGAGCAAGGGGTACGCCGTATCAGCCGCCACGTTTGAAGCCGTGGAATGGATTGAACAAGCGGCCACCGGCCCGCACATCGTGCTCGGCAACCAAACCGATGCTGCTGCCGCCATTGAGCGTTTTGGCTTTGCCGCCTACTACGCCGGAAACTTCTATTACAGCCACGAATCTTCGGCGGCCGACTTGTATGCCTTCTTTTGGGACATGAACGCCGCCCCCACTCGGACCACAGCCGAGGCCGCCGGAACTTTTGCAGGCGTCGACACGGTATTCTTTGTCGTCCACGACTATTGGCGGCAGAGCAGCCGCATCACCGCCGAGGCCCAAAAAACCGCGGACGAGATGTTCGTCACGCGGGATGGCACCGTGGCCGTTTTTGTCTACACAAAAAACTAGGCAGCGAGTTCCAGGCTGGCCAACACGCGCGCGGCGTATGCCTGGGGGGTCGGCGTCTCGGGCAACCGCTGCCAACGCAGGGTCGGTGTTTGTTTTTCACGGCGAAGCGCAGCCACAGCCGCGGCAAAGTCCGGCCGCTCCGGCCAGGCCAGCCAGCCGGTTTCTCCGGGAATAACCAGCTCGGGCACGCCCCCGACTGGCGTGGCAATCACCGGCAACCGGCGCAAGAGGGCATCGACCACCACAAGTGGCGCGTTTTCGGCCACGCGTGACGGAACGACCAGGGCGTCTGCTTGGCCGTACCAGCGCGTCAGCGCCTCGCCAAACAGGCGGCCATGGAAACGGATGCGCTTGTCGGATTTGGCCCGTTCCAATTCCATGCGGAGCGATCCGTCTCCCACCACATCCAACGACACGTCAATGTCCGGCAAGGCGCGCACCGCCTCTACCAGCTCGCGGATTCCTTTGTGGGGTTCCAGATGCCCGACGAACAATAAACGGACGCCGGAGGCAGGGGAAGGACGCGCCTGTGTGGCATGCGTATCCTCCTCCGCCGCCGGATTACGGGCCACGACCTGGCGCGATTGCGGGAACAGACCCCGACCCGCACAAAAAGCGCGTAACCATTCGCTGGGAAATACCACGACCGCCGGTGAGCGCCACACTCGCCGCATCAAAAAAACCCAAACCCAGCGAGCCAGCGTCATGCGGGCTACATCTGCTATGGGCGACTGTTCCAATAAACCGGACGGTTCCACCGGCTGCACATCGTGCACCACGTGGATGTGCTTGAACCCGGCCGCTCTGATTTCGACGGGCAAGAAACCACCCAACCCTTTAATGTTCCCAGTGATGATGAGTTCCGCTTTTTGTTGTTTGGCCAAAAGCACGGCCCGGCGTGCTTGGTCGCGATCCAAAAGATCGGCCAGGTGCCAGGCGTAACGGCTAGGCGTGCTGTGCTGGGCCAGCTCGGCGTACGGGTAGGCCCGACGATCCGGCATGGTGAGCATCCCCACGCCATCATCGCTTTCCATGGCCACCTGCCCGTGCAAGGTGATGACCGTGACTTTATGGCCGAGCTGCATGAAGCCGCGCGCCAAACGGGCCATGACGCGTTCGGCGCCACCGCCGGCCGGCGGGTACAAGCCGCTCAAGAGGACGATGTTCATGCAGATAGCGTGAAGTCATCCAGCATTTTTTGCAACCGCTGACGCAATAAGGCGAGGGTATATTGGGAGGCCACGTGCCGCGCTCCCGCCTTGCCCATACGCTGTGCTTCCTCGGGCGCAGCCAGCAGCCGGCCAACAGCATCGGCCACGGCCTGCACGTTATTCGGTTCCACCAACAAGCCGGTTTCACCATCCACCACCACGGTGCGTACACCGGGCAGGCGCGAAGCCACCACGGGTTTGCCGCAAGCCATGGCTTCTACATAGACCATGCCAAAGGCTTCCGAGCGATCCACGGACGGCACGCTCACCACGTCCGAGGCCCGGTACAGCTCGGCCAATTCCTGGCGCGGCACGTTCCCGACAAACCGCACGTGGTCAACCATCCCCAGGTTGTGGGCCATTTCTTCAT
>CAZQBA010000041.1:0-8015 GCA_964591635.1 uncultured Gammaproteobacteria bacterium
ACCCAGCGCCAGTTCAATCTTTTTTCCTACTACCAGTCGATCGACCGCCTCCTCGGTAAAGAACCGATCACACGAGCGGCGGAGTTCGGTTGTGGACGGGGGACGATCGGGCAATATTTGGCAGCGTATCGCGGTGCAGCGGTCACGCTCGTGGATAACAGTGAAGCCGGCATTGCCTTGGCGCGCGAAAATTTTGCGGCAATTGGTGCGTCAGCTGAGTTTGTGTGCGCAGACGCCGCGGCTACTGGGCTGCCGAGCGATTTCTTCGACGTCGTCGTCTCCATTGGCTTGCTCGAGCACATTCCACAATACCGTACGGTCTTGGCCGAAAAGTATCGTGTCTTGAAGCCGGGTGGTCTTCTGTTCAGCTTGAACATTCCCGGTAAATGGTCGGTCCAGCGCTTCAACGATCTGTATAAGAAGATCATCGCCCCATTTGCTCCCGCCGCGGTGCGCAAAGATTATTTCCGGAATACGGACACGCCAGCCCAGTACCTGCGGGCTGCGGAAGACATTGGCTTTGAGCGCTGCCGGACCATCAACGTGAACCCGTATCCTATTTGGACACCGGTTCACCCAACAGTCGAACGTGGTTTGGCCCGTGCCTACCGTGGCATCCACCGGCTGCGTGCGCGCATCAAGGATGAGCCCATGCAAACTGGCCCCCTCTTCGCCCAGGGCCATTATCTGATAGGATATAAGCCCCGCTATGTATAACGGCAAACGCATCTTGGGTGTGATCACCGCTCGCGGCGGCTCCAAAGGCATCCCGCGCAAGAATATTAAAGAGCTCCACGGCAAGCCGCTCATTGCCTGGACTATTAAAGCTGCGCACGGCAGTACGCTGTTGGATGATTGCGTTGTCTCAACCGAAGACGAGGAGATTGCTCGTGTGTCTGAAGCACATGGGGGCCGCGTGCCGTTCCGCCGTCCGCCCGAGTTGGCCACGGATACGGCCAAGAGCATCCCGGTGATCCACCACGCCCTGGCCTGGCTCCACGAGCATGAAGAGAAGGAGTTCGATTACGTGATGTTCCTGCAACCAACTTCGCCCTTCCGGACGAGCGAGGACATTGATGCCAGCATTCGTCTCGTTGTCGATACTGGCGCGGATTCGGTGATGAGTATGGTCGAGTTGGTAGATTTTTCGGTAGCCAAGCTCAAAGTGATTGACGCAGACGGCCGCATCCAACCACTAGCCGAAGCCGAGGGCACGCAAAGCAAGCGGCGTGATGAGCTGCCGAAGGTCTACAAACGGAACTGTGCCATCTACCTTACGGCCGTCCAACATATCGCCAACAACGATCTATTTGGCCAGGATTCACGCGCCTACATCATGCCACCGGAACGTTCCGTGGATATCAACACGCCGATTGAATTTGAACTGGCTGCCGTCCTGGCGCCACGCCTCCTTTCATGAAAACCCTGTTCATCATGCTGTCGCGCGGCTTTGTGGCCCGCAACATCCTGCGCACCGCCGTCTTCCCCACGCTCGTGGCCCAGCCCGATCTTCGCATTGTCCTGTTCGTGCCGCCGAACATTCCGGAGTATTTTGCGGCCGAGTTCGCCAAGTACCCCAACGTCATCTTGGAAGAAAGCAATGATTTGGAGTTCGGCAAATTCCGGAAAAAAATTTTTGAGCCGCTCTTGCAGAAGATGGTCTACTCGGACACCGCCAAGTTCTTTATGCGGGCCGGTGGGCGGAGTACCAAGAAGAACAAGCACCCCATCACCGCAGTGCTCGGCCACGCCGGGGCTACGCTCATTGCCAAGCTGCCGTTTTTCATCCCACTCTTCCGCTGGATTGAATATCACGTCTGGCCGGATACGGACTTCGATTACTTTTTTGAAAAGTACACACCGGACGTGATCCTGGCCACGGCCATCAAGACCAAGCGCGACTTGGCCATGATGAAGGCGGCGCGCCGCCATGGCGTGCGCTCGGTGGGCATGGCCCGCAGCTGGGACAACCTGGACCGCATCCTCATTGCCTTCCCGCCCGACGTGCTGATGATCCAGAACGAAGTGATGCGCGACTTGGGTGTGCAGCTCCACAAGCTCAAACCCGAGCAGCTGGAAGTGACCGGCTTCCCGCAGTTTGACTTGTACCAGCAACCCGGCACCTTTATGCCGCGCGCGGAGTTCCTCCGTTCCGTCGGTTTGGATCCGGCCAAGAAGACGGTGATGTTCGGGTCCGAAGGGGTGTGGGCGCCGCACGGCCCGGGCGTGGCCCGACTGGTGTGCGACTTGGCTGCCGAAGGCGCTTTTGGCGAACCCGTGAACGTGATTGTCCGGCCGCATTTTTCTGATTTGACCTTTGAACGCGAAGGCACGCCGTACGACGACATGGTCGGACGGCCGGGCGTGTTCGTGGACCAGCACTTCCGGGCCCAGAAGTTTTTTACGGATAAATGGGATCCGTCCTTCAAGGAGATGACGCATTTGGCGAATGAACTGAAGCACACGAATGTGCTCGTGACCTACGCCACCACCTTGGCCATTGAGTCGTCTATTGTGGACACGCCCATCGTCAACATCAACTACCGCCTGCCGGACGAACCCAAGGACGATGGTCCGTACTTTGGCATGTTTTACGGCTCCTCCCACTATTCCAACGTGGTCCGCTCCGGTGCCACGCGTTTGGTGACGAGCCGCGACGATTTGATCGCCGCAGTCAAAGAAGCCCTGGCACACCCCGAATTGCGTCGGGCAGAACGCCGGGCCTGTGCCGAGCGGCTCACCTACAAACTTGATGGCAAGGCCGGGGAGCGGGTGGCGGCGGTGGTGTTGCGCGAGTTGGGGATGGGGCAGGGCGCAGGAAAACTCCATTGACAGATACCCTGGTTTCAGCAAAAATAGGCCAGCTTACTTGATTGCTCCCATATGCGGATTTTGATCACCGGCGGCACCGGATTCCAAGGCACCCACCTCACAGAAGCGCTCCATGCCCGCGGGCATAAGGTGACGGTCTTGAATACGCTCACCCCGCAGGCCGAACAGAACGCCCCGCTTCTCGCGGGCAAGGCCGAAGTGCTGTGGGGATCCATCACCGACCCGGAAGTCGTGCAAAAGGCCATGCGTGACAAAGATGTGGTCTTCCATTTGGGTGCCCGTATTAACGTGGACGAGTCCATTGAAGACCCGTGGGGGACGATCGATGTGAACGTCCGTGGCACCTACAATATTTTGGAAGCGGTTCGCAAAAGTGGCGCGCGGATGATCCATACCTCCACCTGCGAGGTCTATGGCAAGCCGGAACGCGTCCCCATACGCGAAGATGCCGAGCTGCGCCCACATAGCCCGTACGCCGCCTCCAAAGCTGCGGCCGACCGCTTGTGCTATGCCTATGCGCAAACGTACAAAACACCGGTTACTATCCTCCGTTTTTTCAACATCTACGGCGAACGCCAGAAGGAAGGCAAGTTCGGCGCCGTCATCCCGATTTTTGTGAGCCAGGCCATGAGCGGCGGACCGATTAAGGTTTTTGGCAGTGGAAGCCAGACACGCGATTATGTGCATGTCTCCGACGTGGTACGCGCCTACCTGATGGTTTTGGACCATCCGGAATTGAACGGCGAGGTCTTGAATTTCGGCAGCGGGGTCGGGACCTCGATCCGCGACATTGCCGAACAGGTCGGCCAACAGTTCGGGGTACCGGTCCAATACGGCGAGGCCCGGCCGGGCGAGGCCACAGAAATGATCGGTGATTCCAACAAGGCCAAACAGCTGGTGGGCTGGGAAACACAAATCTCTTTTCAAGAAGGCCTGAACCGATATATTGCCTGGAGGAAGAACAATGCCTCCGTCCCAGCGGCATGAGCACCCGGTACGCCATTATCTTCGGGACGCGGCCGGAAATCATCAAGATGGCCCCGTTCATCCACGCCGCGCGCTCCCGCGGCCGCTCTTTTTTTATCATCCACACCGGTCAACACTACTCGGAAATCATGGACAAAGTCTTTTGGGAGAACTTGGACCTGCCGGACCCGGAATACAACTTAGGCATCGGTTCCGGATCCCATGCCGAGCAGGTAGGAAGGATGATGATCGGCATTGAAGACGTGCTCTTGAAAGAAAAACCGGACGCGGTGTGCGTGTATGCCGACCTCAACACCTCCATTGCCGGGGCCATTGCCGCTTCGAAGATCCACATCCCCATCATCCAGCTGGAAGCCGGCTTGCGTTCGTTCGACCGCACCATGCCGGAAGAAATCAACCGCCTGGTGGTGGATCGCGTGGCCTCCTTGCACTTCGCGCCAACACCGCTCCAGGTCGAACATTTGCGCGCTGAAGGGATCATGGAAAGTGTGCGTATGGTCGGGAACATGATCGCCGACGTCGTCGGCAAGATGGCGCCGCTCGCCAAAGGAAAGAGTGATATGCGTACCCGCCTGGGATTGGAGCCGAAAGGGTACTTTTTGGCCACCTTGCACCGTTCGGGCGGTGTGGACAGCCCCAAACACTTTGCCGATATGCTGGAAGGCCTCCGACGCATTGCCGAGAAGTACACCATACCGGTGATCTACCCCATGCATCCGCGCTCGCAGAAGAACATCGCCACCTTCGGCCTGGCTATTCCCGAAGGCGTGCGGGTGATAGACCCCCTGGACTACTTTGATTTTTTGGCGCTCATGCAAGATGCCCGGTTGCTCCTGTCTGATTCCGGCGGCATCCAGGAAGAAGCCTGTATCTTGCAGATTCCACTCGTTACATTGCGAGAAAATACCGAACGGCAGGAAACGCTCACGCTTGGTTCTAACATGCTGGCCGGCTTTGCTCCGGAGGAGATCGTGCGCTGCGTGGATGCCATGCTGGCCAAAGAACCAAATTGGCAGCATCCCTACGGCTCGGGTGTGGCCGAACAGATGTGGGACGCCATTGATGCCGTCTACCAGCCATAAATATGGCGACGATCTTTATTACCGTTTCCCGTGGTTCCATTGCCTGGAACATTTTCGGTAGCGGGAAGTTGCACACACGACTGCGGAATGCCGGCCACCGACTGGTGTTATTGGTGCCGACGCTAGCTGATCCGTTTTTTACTGAGACGTTTGGCGGGGACGGCATCCGCATGGCGCAGCTCGTCGATCCACGGCAAACTTTTTTGGACCAGGTTTTGGTCGGGCTCCATAAAGCGCTCGTCTACAACACCACCACCGACCTCCGCGACCGGTACGGCTTCCTCAGCGCGTCAGAAACGAATGCCGTCCGCCGGGTATTGAAGCGGCTCATCTTCCGCCCGCTCCGAAACATCGGTTGGCTGAAGGAAGCGGTGCGCTGGGCCGATGCGCTCTTCCGGCCGGCACGGGAATACGATGCCCTGTTTGCCGAAGAACAGCCGGCGCTGGTGTTCGTCACCAACCCCACGGAAACGGCAGACGCGCACGTCATGAAGGCGGCCCGTCGGCATGGCGTGCGGGTGGTGGCCATGCCGAAGAGCTGGGATAACCTGCCCAAGCTTTCTATGCGGGCCAAGCCCGACCATCTGTTGGTGTGGGGTTCGGCCATTGTCCGCCATGCCCAGGCATTCCAGAACATGCGCTCGGCCGACATCACCGTCGTCGGCGTACCGCAGTTCGACGTGGTGGCAGATGCGGCCATGGAAGAGACGCGGGAAACTTTTTTTGCCAAGATTGGGGTGGACCCTGCCCGCAAGCTCATCGTGTTCGGCTCGGAAGGCAAGGTCACGCCCGGCGATCCCGCGGTGGCTGCCCAGTTGGCTCTTGCGGTGCATGCTGGCGCTTTCGGTATGCCAGCCACGCTCTATATCCGTCCGTACTTTGCCCTCAAGGGCGAAGAGGATAAGTTCGCGGCGCTCCGGGGCATGCCAAACGTGGTGATCGACCGCTGGTTCACGCGCCGCAGCGGATTCCGCGACAGTTGGGACTACAGCCAGGGGCACGCCGCGCATTTTTCCAACCTCATCCGGCATGCCGACGTTATGGTATGCTATACCTCCACATTGACCTTGGATGCAGCCCTCTACGACCGGCCGGTGGTCCACATCGGATTTGATGGGGATGTGAAAAAACCATATGGGGAGTCGCACCGCCGTTGGTATGACTCCGAGCATTTTAAAGAAATCATGGCGGCGAGCGGTATTCGGATTGCCGAAACGCCAGATGAACTGATTGCCCAAGTCCGTGACGCGTTGGCAGATCCCCGAAGGGAAGCGGCTGGCCGAACGCGCTTGATCGCCTCGTTCTGTATGGCGGCTGATGGCAAGGCCGGTGAGCGAATTGCCGAGGCCGTGCTTTTGCAGCTGCCATAATATGCGTCACGCCCTTCTCCCATATCTTCGTTGCCCGACGTGCCAAGGAAGTTTGTTGTTGTCCCAGCCCGTGCAAGACGGGGAGCATGTGATGTCCGGTCATTTGGATTGCAGTGGTTGTCGTGTGTCTTTTCCCGTCCGAGCGGGCGTCCCGCGTTTGTTGCCACCAGATTTGGCAGCCGCCCAAAAGGAAATCGCCCGCCGTTTTGGCTACGAGTGGACGCGCTATGCGCATTTCCATGATCTCTATACCGAACAGTTTTTGGATTGGATAGCTCCGGTGGAGCGCAGCTTCTTTGCCGGGAAGACGGTGCTCGACGCCGGCTGCGGAAAGGGGCGCCACTTGCGGTTGGCCGCGGAGTTTGGGGCAGCCGTGGCGATTGGTGTTGATATGAGTGATGCCGTGGATGTGGCTTTTGTCGTCACCCGCGACATGCCGAACGCGCACGTGGTGCAGGGAGACTTGTTCCATCTGCCATTCTCCCCATCCTTCGACTACGCCTACTCAATCGGAGTCATCGACCATACGCCGGATCCGCGAAAGGCCTTCACAAGCATCGTTTCAAAAATCAAACCGCAAGGCAGCATATCGGTCTGGGTCTATGGGAAAGAGGGGAACGGCTGGATCACGGGAATCATGGATCCGATCCGCAAAACCGTTTTTTCCCGCGCCCCGCTGTGGTTCGTGAAGGCAACATCGGCAGTGCTTGGCATCATCTTGGTCGCCGTGTTGCGCCTGGTCTACGGCCCACTTGGGAAAACGGCAATCGGCCGGTTCCTTCCCTACAACGCCTACCTCACGTCTGTTGCCCATTTCCCGCTCAACGAAATGACCTCCATTATTTTTGACCACCTGGTGCCGCCGGAAGCGCACTACCTACCGGAAACCGAAGTTCGCTCTTGGTTCGCTTCTGGTTTCCAGCAGGTCTCCGTCACCCGCCGCAACCAGAACAGTTGGCGCGGCTTTGGCACGCGAATGGTATGAAGCTTTCTGCCCTGTCGAGTGACCCGCGGGTCTACATGGCTATCCAAAAAGTGTTTGGTTGGGCCCAGCGCCCGTTGCTCCGGTATGTGAAACAGGTCGCAGTACTTGGTCCGGGAGAGCGCGTCTTGGATGTTGGTTGCGGCACCGGGGAATTCGGCCGACTGTTCGCGTCCGGGTACGTGGGTGTTGATCCAAGCGATGAGTACATCGCCTTTGCCCGGCAGTATGTTCCCGCCGGAACATTCGCGGTCATGGGCGCAGCAAAGTTAGATTTTCCTGACGCCTCGTTTGATCGGGTGTTGTGCACGCGCGTCCTCCACCACATCCCGGATGCAGTGGCAGAAGCCGCGCTCCAGGAAATGCAGCGGGTGGTGAAGCCGGGCGGACGCGTGGACATTTTGGAAGAAGTCTGGCCGGCGCGATGGAACGTCATCGGCAATGCACTTTTTGCATTAGACCTTGGGAAGTATCAACGGCACTTGCCGGTACTCACCGCTCTCTTGGAGAAGCATGGGTTCACCTGCGATGCGCCCTATATTTCTGGCAGTTTCCCGGTGCACTATACGGCCTTCCATTGGCAGAAGCCGCACGCGGTATGAGTGCGCTTTCTATGCTGCAGTTTTTTTTCAATCGACCGCAAGTGCGTCGAGCGCTTTTCCTGCTGTTGGCTGTCTTCATGGGCGGCCTGGTGAGTTTGGACCATTGGATCGTACTGGTTCGGTCCCCGCAGGTGTGGGGTGACTACGTGGTACCGACCAT
>CAZQBA010000042.1:0-5919 GCA_964591635.1 uncultured Gammaproteobacteria bacterium
AACGGCGAATATGGGGGTCGGCAATGTCTCGTCGACCATCTATGAGATTATCAACCCCCGGGGTGGTGTAAACAACTTCGATGTCCAGACCATCAGCTGCTCCTCTACTACCGTTTGCTATTTGATTAATGAATATAATTATCCTGGGCCGGAAATCTTAAAGACGTCCGACGGCGGAACCACCTGGTTTTCCATCCACGGCGGGAATTTTTTGGGAGGGACAGCGGCGGCTCAATACGACATTCAGGCAATTTGGGGGACCGATGTGGTGTATGTGCTGGCCCGGGGCGGTGCAGGTGCGGAGACTATGGTCGTTAAAACGACAGATGCCGGGCTCACATGGACACAGCAGCGTAATGGTCTGCCAACATCCTATACGTTTGAGGCCATCACTTGTTCGGATGTGAGTACCTGCGTGATTGTGGGGTCCGGTGGATCGCACCCCAGAGTCTATGTGACAGGTGATGGCGGAGCGAGTTGGGCGCAATCAGTGGCAATTGTTGACGAAACATACGCCTTCTATGGCGTAGATCATTATAACGATGGAGTCTCGAGTACCTACCGAGCGGTTGGGTCAGGTGGCCGTGTGTATGTTTCCAAGGCTACCACCACTCCCTATGTGTGGACATCCGAAACGAGTGGGACATCGGATACCATCACTGCAGTTCGGATGACGGACTACAACAACATCTTCCTCGTAGGCGGCGTATCGGTCGCTTTCATACGCAAGAGCGGTGACGCGGGGGCAAATTATGCCGCACAATCGTCTGCCAGCACACGGCCGCAAATGGCTATTGATTGCGATACGACCACCACCTCCACCTGCTGGTCGGTGAGCGATTGGTTTGAAAGCGATGGGAATATTCAAAAGACAACGAACGGTGGAGGAACTTGGGCACTCGTTGACCATAATGGCTGGAGCATCGCCGCATTTCGTACCGTTGATGCCGTTTCGGACTCCATTGCGTATGCCGCGGGTGTCGGAACAAGCATTGATTCAAACTTAGTAAAAACATCCACGAGCACACATTTCACTAACCTCTATAACAACGGCTTGTGCAGCCCGAACATTCCCGGTTGCGGCGGGAGCACCGAATACGTCATCCCGAACGACATGGCCATTTCACCCGATGGCCAGACGATTTACGCAGTCGGTGATACTGGAGGCGCAGGTACATTTGGGAAATCAACCAATGGCGGTGACAGTTGGAGCGTGCTCAACGAGCCTGGTCGGGCAACATCCATTGACTGTGTCACCAGTTCTTTTTGTGTGGCAGTGGGTTCTGGTGGGGCGTATCATGTGACCTCCGATGGCGGGTCCAACTGGTCCACGGGGGCAACGACCACCAACATGAACGATATTGACATGACGACCACCTTGGCAGGTTGGGCGGCTGTCAACGCGTCACCATCTGTTATCCGAACCGAAAATGGCGGAAGCACGTGGTTGAACGCGAACACGGGTCTCCCCTCGGATTTTCGGGTGAATGATGTTTGGGCGATTAGTACCTCAAGTGCCTATATTGCGGGGTATACCGGCAGTGCACCAAACGGTCGCATTTATTATACGGGCGACAGTGGGGCGACTTGGACGTCAAAATTGACGAATGCAGATGCCGAGTTCTACAAGATACATTTCCTCCCTGACAATTCAATCGGCTGGGCATTTACCTTTGGCAGCGGGACCATTCAGGTCTACACCTCAACTAATGGCGGTGCTACATGGTCAGCGGTCGGATCATTCGAAAGCAACAGCGGGATTGCCTATTCAACCGGAATCCATTTCCTTGATGCCAACGTTGGGTTTGCTGCCACAGACCAAGGGTCGTACATGGGGATCACGGTGAATGGCGGTGCCACTTGGATGCGTCGCAAACTGGTGGGTGCTCGGGCAGCTATAGTGGCCCATCGCAACACCATGTATATTTCCGGAAACGCCACCCAAGGATCCTATGGGCTGGTGTATAAGGTGACCGTTCCGTATGCCACGTCAACCCTCCAATCCACCACCATCGATAGCATTTCCAATGACCTCACCTGTGCCGGCATCACCCCCACGCACACCCTGAACGGCGGCACCATTACCTACGAAATGACGAACGACGGCGGTACCACCTGGACGTCGTCCGGTGGCTCCTGCGCCGGCATGGCCCATACGCATGAATTCGCTTTCTCCTCCACGGGCAGCGACCTGCGCTGGCGGGCCACGCTTTCCTCCCCCTACTCGGCCCCGACCACCACGCCCACAGTGGACAACCTGGCCATTGAATACGCCTACAACGCCTCGCCATCCACACCAACGAACAGCTTGCCTGCAAACGGTGCGAGTAACGTGCTTCTGGCACCAACACTCACGTCTTCCGACTTCTCCGACACAGACAGTGGTGACACACACCTTAATTCGCGCTGGGAAATTACCACCACGAGCGGCAATTATACGAACCCCGTCTACGCCGTCACATCCACAACCAGCCTGGTGTCGCTGACCGTTCCGGCCGGCAACTTGCAGTACGACACCACCTACTACTGGCACATCCGGCACACCGACAACAACGGTGCAATTTCTGCCTATTCCACGGAGACGAGTTTCACCACCATGTCTGACCCCACGGCTACTGGGTCAAACCCGGCCCAGGGACCGACCAATTTTGAGGTGCCGAATGCGCCCGTTGCCATCCGGGTGACGCCCGGGCCCGGGCCTAAAGATATGCGCTGGGAGTTCCAAGACACGGCCAGTAATGAGCTTGGGTTTACCGTGGTCGACACCACCAATGCCAATGCGGTGACCGTGTCCACCAATCCGATCTTTACCCAAGACATCGACGTCCTGGCCCAAAGCAACCTGGTACCTGCGACCCAATACTGCGGGCGGGCCATTACCGCCTTCAACGCCTACGGATCCTCGGCCATCACCGCGTCGTCCACCTACCCGTGCGTGTTCACGCATCCGGCCACACCCTACGTCCTGGAAGTGGCAACGGTCGGCCCCACCAGCATTGTTTTTGACGGCATCACGCCGGGTGATGGTAACTCGGCTGAAGCGCGGTACAAGATATTTGAAGAAATTACCCAGCAGTGGATTGCCCCCACGGTTTCCGTAGCAGCCAGTGATGACGCTGGGGAACCAACCTACTTCCTTGGTCCAGACCCGGCCCTCCAAACCGCAGCTGCTTGGGGTGACCGCTTCCGTCTATCCGGCCTCACCCCGGAAACCGGGTATCAATTTGTGGTGTATGCAGTGAACGGGGAAGGCCGTCAGGAACGGAGTGCGGAAACTGGCACGGAGGCACAGCCGAGGGGCTACGTGGAGACGGTAGGCGCCCCCACCAGGCTTACAATCGCCAAAACCGTTTCCATCACGCAAAACAGCGGTACATTGGCTGCCGTGGCTGTTGCTGCGGATTGGTCAGTTGTCGTCTTCGGCCTCATGAGCTTTATTGGCATAGTGATCTTTGTCTTCCTGCACCGGCGAAGCGGCATGGCCCGCTGTGTGAATGGTGTCTGCCACCTCGTCCTTTCACCATCCCACTCCTATGAGCGGGTGACGCATCCAGACATCAACGGCGTGCCGTTTGTCGTGCATCGGGATGTCCACCACTACGCCCGCACCATGCTGGCCATTGCTGGCGGGGCCTTGGTGGTCAAGCTGGTCCTCAGTGGATTGTTGGTCTGGAACCCGGCTGCGGTGTTCGGAGCCGAGGTGCCTGATGCGGCCGGCCAGAGCGTGGTGCCGGGCGATTACCTGAACTACCAGATTTCCGTCCGTAATGAGGGGCCGGGCGATGCCACGAACGTGGTGGTGTCCGATGTTTTGCCGGCTACCGCGGCCTTCATGCCAGGGTCGCTCACTGTGGACGGTGTCCGCCAGACGGACCTGGAGGATACTGACCCGGGAGCATTGGTTCGGAGCGGAGGCAACCGCACGGTCACCTTGCGGCGCGACCGACTGGCCGTGGGGCAGACCACGGTGATGACCTTCCGGGCCCTGGTGGAGCGGCCAGCCAATATCAATGACCCGAACGCGCCAGCCGGGACCCTCGGGGAAGTTGCAAACGTGGGCTGCGTGCGCGTGAAGGAATTGGACAACCAGCCGCAATGCACGCCGCGCCAGGTGAACCCCATTGTTGACCGCCGAGGTCTACTCCGGCCGGTGAACAGCAATGTCCCACTTAACACCAATACCAACGGCCCGCTCCGCAAGTTGGTGCGCACGGCGCAGGAATTAGGTCTGCGGAAGTTTAAGACCATCCGGATGAACGGCCTGCTTTCAGGCGCGTACCTCATTGACCGCCGGCCGGTGGTTTCTGGATACGCACCAGCCCAGGATCTTCTGGTGTTGGCGGCGAACGGTCGGCCGGTGGCCTCAACGCGGGCCGGTGGGGATGGCTATTACCAGCTCCAACCAAAGGCACCGCTCAACCTGGGGACGTTCCAGTTCCGGATTTTGGACATTATTCCAGATGCCGTATCGCGCCAGCCGGCGCAGGTCAAACGCAATCCGCCGGTTCCGCCGCGCCGTGCCTTGCCTGCCGGACAGGTGGAAGAAAAGCCGCGCCGGGAAACCACGCCAGCCTTCACAGGAACGGCAGCTGCCGGCGTGCCGGTCACGCTCTCGGTCGACGGCTGGGTGGTGGCCCGAACAACAGCTCAGGAAGACGGCACTTGGACGGCCACGGTTCCGACCCCGCTTCCGGCTGGGGACCACACCGTTGTCACACGCCCTGGGAACGATCCAGTTTTGACCGACACCTATACCGTGGATCCGGAGGCACCGCCTGGCCCGGAATCCGAACAAGTCACCTTGGCGGCCATGGCCGAAACTACCCAACTCTCCGATCCCACCCCGGACATTGTGGGCGAGGCCCCGCCAAATACGGAAGTCGTGCTCTTCCAGGACGAAGTTCCGGTCGGTATTGTGCCGGTAGATGGCCAAGGTGCCTGGCGTGGGACCTTGCCCGAACCCCTACCCGAGGGTGATGTGGAACTGGCTGCTGCTCCCACGGGCGGCGAGCTCACTGTGGGCCAAGCCACCTTCATTGAACCGCAGCCGACCGACATCCGGATCGACGGCGATCTGCCAGACCTGCCGACCAACGACCCCACCCCGGAAATCACGGGCGAAGGGCCGGCCGGGTCGCTCGTTTCAGTGGCCGTGGACGGGTCGGTCCTGGGGCTGGCCCAGTCCGATGCCGATGGCCGCTTCTCCTTTGTTCCGGCTATGCCCATAGCCGACGGCACGCACCAAGCGTCCGTGCTCGTTGAGGGCCAGGAACTGGATACCGCCGAATTTACGGTCGACACGGTACCGCCGGCTGTCCCAGTGAACGTGTCCGTGGTCCGCATCAACGTCCGGAACCGCTGGTTGAGTGACGGAGTAAATACGACGGTCACGGTCCAAGGGGAAACCGGTCCAGACACCGTCCGGGTCCACATCCGCGTGCAGAGCGATCCAGTGGACGTGGAATTTGCCCCGCCGGACACGGCATGGGAACGGGACGTGACGGCCGCCCTGGAGCCGGGTGAGCATACGGCCACGGTTACGGCCTATGATGCAGCGGGGAACGCCTCGGCTTCGGCTATCCAGACCTTCACGGTGACGGAAGAGGCAGGTGCCTTGGCCGTGATCGGGCAGGTGTTGGAAGGGATCCAGGATTTTGCCGACAACCCCGTTGTGGAACAAGTCGCCGTGGTGGGCGCACCGGTGGTGGTCACAGCAGCCGTGGCTAACACCGCAGCCGCAGTCGGTTTCGGTTCCATTGCCAACTACTTCGGTCTCTTGTTCACGCAGCCGTTCCTCCTGTTCGGCCGCCGGCGCCGGACCGGATATGGCAGCATCTACAATGCGCTCAACAAGCTGCCTGTTGACCTGGCCATCGTCCGCCTTATTGATGCAGCCAACCGCCGGGTCGTTTCCACCAA
>CAZQBA010000042.1:6019-7856 GCA_964591635.1 uncultured Gammaproteobacteria bacterium
ATCCTGTCGGTCGTCAGCGTGGCAATAACGCCCACGGGCTTTGTCTTTGGCATGCTCGTCATCCAATGCGCCGCCTTCTTCCTGTTCCGCCGCCTGGCTTACCGGGCGCCGCCAAAATCCTTCGGTGTGGTGCGTGATGTCAAGCAAAACATCCCGCTCCCAGGTGCCGTTGTCCGTGTCTTTGAGACCACCTACAACAAACTGTTGGAAACCCAGGTGACGGACCGCTTGGGCCGCTACGCCTTCTTGGTTGGTCCAAGCCGGTATTATGTGACGGTTGAAAAGGCAGGATACGCCCTCCTGCGCTCAGAAGTGATTGATCTCACACAAGCTGGGTCGGAGGCGGTGGTGGCCCAGGATGTGGGCCTTGTTGCCGCGGCCGGACCGGCTGTGAAGCAGGCGCCCCAGCCGCGTCCCACAAAAACTGGCCCTGTGGTACAATAACCCCGGATGAATACAACCTGGACCCGTCTCCAGGAGGAGCTGGGCGACCGCCTCAAAACAGGCGAGCCGCTCATGAAGCATGTCAATTTTCGCCTCGGCGGCCCGGCAACGGGCTATCTTGAGGCCAAAACGCCGGATGAGGCGGTCGCTGCTATCCGCCTGGCGCAGCAGGCCGGGATCCCCTGGGTGGTCTTAGGTGGCGGTTCGAACGTCCTCATCAGTGACGCCGGCTTTGACGGGTTGGTGGTCCAGGCCGCCTATCGAACGTGGGATATTGAAGGGACGCGGGTTCGGGCGGATGCCGGTGTGCTTTCGGTTTTTTTGGCACGGACGACTGTGCAGGCCGGGCTCACCGGATTTGAATGGGCAACCGGCTTGCCGGGAACCATCGGTGGCGCGGTTCGTGGTAATGCCGGCTGTTTTGGTGGGGAAATGAAAGATACGGTGGAAAGCGTGGAGGTCTATGACGCAGTGGCCGATGAGCGCCGCACGATGACCTGGACCGAATGCAAGTTCGGGTACCGGGACAGCATCTTCAAGCACCTCACACCCCCGCCCGTCATCCTTTCGGTCGGCATGCGCCTGAAGCCGGGCGATCCGGTTGCAGGCAAGGCCCGCCTGGATGCGGTGATGCGACAGCGCAAGGAAAAGCAACCGCAAGACGCCTCATCGGCCGGCTGTATGTTCAAGAATGTGACTATTTCAAATGCCACGGACCTGTGGAAGCTGCGTCAGGAGACGGATATCCCACAGGAATTCTTAGAGGCCAAGCGCATTCCAGCTGGCTGGGTGATTGACCAAGCCGGTCTCAAGGGCACCAAAGTGGGGGATGCCGAAATCTCGGAAAAGCATGGCAACTTCTGCCTTAACCGCGGCACGGCAACGGCCGAGCAAGTCGTCCAACTGGTCTCTTTGGTTAAAACAAAGGTCCGCAACCGCCTGGGCATTCAACTGGAGGAAGAGGTACAATTGATTGGGTTTGATTCTTAAACCATGCCGATATGGACATTGCCAACATCAAAGCGTCGGGCGTGGAACTGACACCGGCCATTTCCGCGTACGTGGAACGGAAGCTGGAGCATCTGGATAAGTTTTTGGTGTCCGTGGGCGAACCCAAGCAGGCCTTTGTGGAAGTGGAGAAGACTACCCGCCACCACAAGAATGGCGATATCTTCCGTTGCGAAGTCATGGTCAAGCTCCCAGGGAAAACACTCCGGGCCGAATCCAACGATACCGATTTGTACGCGGCCATCGACGCCGTGCGCGACGCCCTGGAACGCCAGGTCATCCAATACAAGGAGACGCGGTAAGATCATGAGACGAGCCCAACCCGGGCTCTTTTCTTTTTCCCCGGTTTCGCGTAGGATTGTGCCCGTTCCTCTATGTCATTTCT
>CAZQBA010000043.1:0-4443 GCA_964591635.1 uncultured Gammaproteobacteria bacterium
CCGGACGGCAAGTGGATGCTGGACGTGACCGATGTCCAAGCTAAGAGTACGGTCGTGCATAGCGTCACTTTGCGCTCGCTTACCGGAGCTGCCGACAAGGCCATCAAAACCGTCACCGAACCGATTGCGACGAACCAAGTCATCACCTGGCGAGCCGCCGGCTGGTCGGTTGATGGGAAGAAGGTGTTTGTGGTGCGTTGTGACTGTGGAGGAGCCACAGAAACGAACGGTTTGCTCAAGCGCGACCCGGCCGGCACCGCACTGTTCGAAATTGCCTTGGATAATCCCGAACCCAAACCGCTCTTGGAAGTAGAAACAGATGCGTCCAAAAGTTTTGGCATCTACGACGTTTTTGGTGAGAAGGAGTTGGTGATCTACACCCAACCCGGCACGGCACAGAACAGCACGGACGTGTTCGTGAGCGACTTGGCCGGGCTCACTCCCAAGAAGATCTACACTGTCACCAGCGGCGCCGCATTGTCTGGCGTGGCCAATGCTCTGTTCCACCCCGATGGCACCCGGGTCATCCTGGCCGTCTATACCCGCCGGCCGTCGTATGCCCTGGAGGCTGTGGATATCATCACTGCATCTTCAACGCCCGTTGCTGGCACGCCAGATGCCTGGAGCCTGGTTCGCGTGAAAGATGCCTCTACGGTGGTCATTTCCGTCCCAGGCGCAACTGGCGCCGCCCAAGAGCTTTCCCTGCCACTGCCGTAGTTTTGAGGCTTTTTTCTTTTGCCGGGCAGGGGTACCCTCCATCCATGCCTGATTTGTTTGACGTGAAACAACAAGCGGATCTGGCCCGCACTGCGCCCCTGCCGGACCGCATGCGGCCACGGAGTTTGGAAGAGTTTGTAGGGCAGGAGCACCTGACCGCCGTTGGAGCGCCACTCCGGCTCTTGTTGGAATCCGATAGTCTTCCATCTTTGTTGCTGTGGGGACCGCCCGGGACCGGGAAGACCACGTTGGCTCGGATCATTGCCAAGCATACTGCCTCTACGTTTGTTCCGCTCTCGGCCGTCTTGTCGGGCACCGCAGAGTTGAAGAAGTTGGTGGCCGAAGCTGTGGACCGGCGTAAGTTGTGGGGCACGCGGACGATTTTATTCGTGGACGAAATCCACCGTTGGAACAAAAGCCAGCAAGACGCCTTGTTACCTCACGTGGAAACGGGCGTCGTCACCTTGATTGGCGCTACCACAGAGAATCCCAGCTTTGCGGTGAATGGCGCGCTGCTTTCCCGTTGCCGCGTTTTCTTTTTGGAAATGCTCAAGCCGGAGCACATGCGGCGTATTCTGGATGCGGCTCTCTCTGACGCGGAACGCGGCCTTGCCGGCTGGCAGGTGGCGTATACCGACGCTGCACTCGACTACCTAGCGCACATCGCGAACGGTGACGCCCGCAGTGCGCTTTCCATGCTGGAGTTCTCGGCCCAGGCCGCCCGTAGCAGCAGCGCAGGAAAACCGGTAGAATTAGGCAAGGAAGCGGTGGCGGCAGCAGTCCAAAAGAACCATTTGCTCTACGACAAAACAGGCGAGGAGCACTACAACGCCATTTCCGCCCTCCACAAGACCATGCGCGCCTCCGATGCCGACGCTGCCTTGTATTGGTTGGGACGAATGTTGGAGGCGGGCGAAGATCCGCTCTACGTGGCCCGGCGGCTCATCCGTTTTGCCTCGGAAGACATAGGGTTGGCCGACTCGCAGGCCTTGGTTCAAGCAGTAGCCGCATATCAAGCTGCTCAGGCTATCGGGATGCCCGAATGCACTGTTCATTTGGCCCAAGCCACGGCCTACCTGGCGCGTGCTCCTAAATCGCGGGCCCTCGACACTGCATATGCCGCAGTCCGCGACGATATCCGCACCACTCCTGCCGCGCCCGTACCGTTCCATTTACGGAACGTCCAACCGCCCGGCGCGCCACCAGCCCAGAGCCGTTCCAATTTACCCGATCATCTTTCTGAAAAAACATACTTGCCTAAGTGAATGAACCGACACGTCCCCAGACACGCTGCAAAAGGAGGAATGCGCGTTTTGCGTGCGGCACGCCGTTTTTCCATTGCCGAGACTATCGGCAACATCGCTTCGTTGTTCCGTACTGGCTCCGGACGTCGGGCATCTGGTGAACGTATTGCGGGTCGGGCTTCGCGGTTCTCCATATTCCGTTGGGGGTTGGCGGTCTGCGCCGGCCTGCTCTTGACCCGCATGTTCTACCTCCAGGTCATCCAGCACGGCTTTTATGAGGCATTAGCCAGCGGGCAGCATGAAATTTTCGCCCGGCTTTCTCCGGAACGCGGCGATGTTCTCTTGAAGGACCGTTTTGAAGAAAAGTTTTATCCGGTGGCCACCAACCAGCAGCTCACGCTCATTTTTGCGGACAACCGGCTCGTAGAACAGCCACAAGAGGTAGCCACTGCGCTTGCGCCACTCCTCGGCATTGAAGAAGCGCGCCTTTTGGAACAACTCAACAAGAAGGGTGATCCATACGAGCCGCTCTTGCATGGTGCGTCTGATGCGCTTGTGGAACAGGTGAAAGCATTGAATCTGCCGGGTATTGCCTTTGCTCCAGAAAAGGTGCGTGTCTACCCCGAGGCTGGCATTGGCGGGCACCTGATTGGTTTTGTGGGATCAGACGACTCGGGAGAAAAGAAAGGGCGTTATGGTATTGAGGCGCGGTTTGAAAAAGAATTGGCCGGCACCTCGGGTGTGCTCCGGGCCGAACGGGACGTAGCCGGCCGATGGATCCCGACGACCGACCGGACATTTTCGCCAGCCATTGATGGTGCGGATGTGGTGCTCACCATCGACCGCACCATCCAGTACATGGCCTGCCAAAAAATCAAAGAGGCCGTCAAAAAACACGGCGCACAGAGCGGGCTCGTCCTCATCATGGATCCCAAGACCGGCGCCATGTTGGCCATGTGTTCGGAAAAAGATTACGACCCCAACCATTTTGGCGATGTCACCGACGTCCGCCTGTTTGCCAACCCCGCGGTCTCGGCAGCCTGGGAGCCTGGCTCTATTATGAAACCAATCACCATGGTAGCGGCCATTGATGCTGGAAAAGTCGGGCCGAACACCACCTATGAAGACACGGGCGAAATAAAGATCGGCCCATTCACCATTAAAAATAGCGATGGCAAAGCGCATGGCGTGGTGGACATGACCACGGTCCTGGATGAATCGCTCAACACCGGCGCGATTTATGCCCAGATGCAGTTGGGAAAAGAGGAGTTCGCCGACGCGCTCAAGGAATTCGGTTTTGGCCAAGTCACGGGCCTGGAACAGACCGGGGAGTCAAAAGGGGACATTTCCCCTTTGGAAAAACCCGGCCAGATTTTTGCTGCCACCGCCTCCTATGGCCAAGGGATTACCACGACGCCCATCCAAATGCTGCGGGCATTTGCCGTGCTCGCCAACGGCGGGCGTTTGGTATCGCCGCATGTGGTGTCTGAGATCCGGCACGCCGATGGGCGGGTTGAGCAGATCCAACGTCCGGAGCCGACTCCAGTGGTTTCGGAACGGTCCGCAGCTTTGGTTGGTGGCATGCTGGTCTCTGTTGTGGAAAACGGACATGGAAAAAAGGCGGGTGTGCCTGGCTACCGTGTGGCTGGAAAAACCGGTACGGCCCAGATTCCTCGGATGGACGGTCCGGGGTATGAAAGCTGGTTCACGATTGGTTCCTTTGCGGGCTTTGCGCCTGTCGATGACCCCAAGTTCGTGATGCTGGTGCGCATTGACCGGCCCAACGACACCCAGTTTGCCGAAGCCAGTGCGGCCCCGGTATTTGGTGATTTGGCCAAATTTCTGCTTCAATACTTTGGAGTTGCCCCCACCAACCCATGAAACCATTCATCCTTGCACTGTTGTTTGCAGCCACGCGGCGCATCCTGGCCAAGTACCAGCCACTCGTTATTGGCGTTACGGGATCCGTGGGGAAGACCTCTACGAAGGATGCGATTTTCAGCGTGCTGTCCCGGCGCTTTGCTGTCCGCCGCAGCCGCAAGAATTACAATTCTGAATTTGGCGTGCCGTTGACCATCATTGGGTCCGAGTCACCGGGCAAGAACCCGCTTGGCTGGCTGCGTGTCTTTTTGCGGGTGGCCGGGCTCTTGCTCATCAAACAGCGCTACCCGGACATCCTGGTGTTGGAACTGGGCATTGACCATCCGGGCGACATGCGTGTGTTAACCGATCTGGTTCAACCGAAGATCGGCGTACTCACGGCCATCGCTCCGGCCCACATTGAATTCTTCCCCACGTTCCAGGAATATGCCGCGGAAAAGCGCCATTTGATTGCGTCGCTGCCAAAGAACGGCCTGGCCGTGCTCAACGCCGATTTGCCCGAAGTCCGCGCTGCTGTAGCCGAAGCCTCTTGCCCGGTCGTCCAGTGCGGCATCACCGAGGCGGCCGACATCCGGGCTGCATCCATCACCCCACGCTTGGA
>CAZQBA010000043.1:4543-7765 GCA_964591635.1 uncultured Gammaproteobacteria bacterium
GGCGACAGCGAGCGCTTGCACCGTGAGTTGGGCGGCAAAGTGGCCACGAGCAGCGTGGACTTACTCATCACGGTCGGCGAACGCAGCCGGGACATTGCCCGCGGCGCCATTGACCGCGGTTTCCCCAAGGAGAAGGCTGTCCATTTTGCCACCTCGTCAGAAGCCGGGAAGCACCTGCAAGGCATCCTCAAGATAGGGGATATGGTCTTAGTGAAGGGGTCGCAAGGAGTACGCATGGAAAAGGTGGTGAAGGAACTCATGGCTGAGCCGCTGCGGGCGCCGTACGTCCTCGTCCGTCAGGAAAAACCATGGATCTAGTGTAGGGGCGGGGTTATCCCGCCCGATGCGCGCCGTGTGTATTGACAAATGCCGGTTTTTCCGGTATTTTCTTTTGTTCCCATAGCAGCGCATGTGGGCGTTGAAATGGGGCGGCTCAGCGAGGAGGAGCGATGAGCCAAAATGGAAAAAAGGGGAATGGCAACGGGCCGCGGCTCTCTGCGGTACCGCAGCTGGCCCCTACCGAAGTCCGGGTCAGCCGGCCGTCCATTTCGGCACCAGCCGAAGGGACGGCGCTCGACGGCGGCAAATGGGTCGTCGAGGAGCAGTTGGGAAAGGGAGGCATGGGAGTGGTCGTTCTGGCCTCCCATGCCGTCCTCCGTCACAGGGTGGCCATCAAAATCCTTCCCACCGAAGTGGTGGAGGGGTTGACCAGTGTGGCGGCCCGGGAAGAAGCCAAGAAGCGGCTCCTCCGGGAGGCGCGGATCATGGCTTCGGCCAAGTCGCCGTACATCGTAAAGGTGTGGGACTTCTTCGAGGACATGGCCGGGCTCTGCCTGGTCCTGCCCTACATGGACCAGGGCGACATGGCCGGCCTCCTTTCCAAGAAGGAGCGGCTACCCATCCATGAAGTCGCCCGGTACTTAACCGGTCTCGCGGATGGGTTGGACTACCTGCACAGCCAGGGCGTCATCCACCGCGATATCAAGCCGGAGAATATCCTCTTGGAAGAGGTCTCCGGAAAGCTCGAACCACGGATCGCCGATGCCGGTGTGGCGGCGGTAACGCGCGGCAACGCGCTCAATATCACCTACACCACCTCCACGCAGAACGGCTTCTTCGGCACCCCGTTCTACATCTCCCCGGAGATCGTGAACCTGGAGGAGCACGTCGACGCCCGGACGGACATCTACTCGCTCGGCGTCGTGGTATACCAGATGCTGACGGGTAAGATCCCGTTCAGCGCCACGTCCATGGATGCGGTTCTCCGCAAGCACCGCGACGAGGCGCCGCCGCCCATCACCCGTTACCTTCCGGACTTTCCGCCCGAGGTCGAGCGGGTTGTGGTGAAGGCCCTGGCCAAGAAGCCGGAAAACCGGTGGCAGACGGCCGGCACCTTCGCCCAGAAGTTCGCGGAGGCCCTGGCTGCATCGGGATACACGGAGCGGCTCTTAGCCCAAACCGTGGACGTCTCTGGGGCCACGTTGCATGCTTCCACGCCACCGGAGCGCATCAGCCCTACGGCTTCCACGCCGCGGACCGCGGCCTCCACTGGTTCGTCCAAAACCGCGGCCATCCCGCTCGACCTGCGCCGCACGCGGCGGGCCACAACGCCACGCGGCAACACTGCCAAGCCCAAGCCATTCAACTGGATGGGGGCGGTCGGTGCAGCCCTGGCCGTCACGGCCCTCCTGGCCTTCGGTTGGGTGGTGCTCCAGAACCAGCCGGCAGAAGCACCGAGCGTGGTGGCCGATTCGGCGGTTGTGGCCCCGCCCGAAGAGCAGGCCGCCGAACCTGCGGAAGCGCCTGGCACCGTTGCCGCGCCTGCCGTAGTGCCGGCACCGCTCCCGCCTGTTGCCCAACTACCGGTGCTGGACCCGGACGATTCCCGAGCCTGCACCTGGGCAGTGACTGCCCCCCGACGGAGCGTGACTGCGTCGCAGCGGGCTGCATGCCAGCGCTACTGCCTGGCAATGAGTGTCAGCATGCCGAACGATCTGGTTCGGCAACAGGCCATCAGTCGCGGTTACTGCCACGAGGTCCCATGACCTCTCCGGCGCGTCATCTGTGCTCACCCCACAGGTCGGCGCGCCTTTTTATTTTGTATTGACAAAATTGAGTTTTTCTGATATAAACCGCGGTCCATTTTGGACGAGGAGGGTCGATGAAGAACAAGAAGCAGGCTTCTAAAAAGGACGCCGGACTCGGTTCGGTGATCGCGGTCGGAATCACGTTGTCGCTGGTTCTCGGCGGGCTGGGATGGGCGGCTATCGGAAAACAGAGGCAGGCACCACGCCAGGAACGTCGACCACACGCCCACACGGCTGCGACCGTAACGAACGCGCGCGAAGTGTACACGCGCATGCTCGAGCACGTGCGTGTCGCCGACGACATGCGTGGCGCGCGGATCTGGGAGTTCTATCGGACGCGGTCCTTGTTCAGCCGCATTGCGATCGGGGGAGTCATCGAGAGCGCAGAAGATGGGGTGATCCCGCCGGGCGGTCTCTTACCCATCGTGCCTGCCACACGCGAAGAGCGCCTGGCAAACGGGGGCCAAGTCCTCGAGCTCTGGCAGTTCTCATCTCTGCCGATGAATGTCCTGTTCGTTCCACCACCAGGACTGTTCACGGACATTTGGGGCGGCGCGGTGTTCGCTCACGAAATCTCCCATGCCTTCGATGTCATGACCGGCGTGGAGCCGCCGGGCCTCCCAAACCGGGATCCGCGTTTCCTGGACGGGGAGATTCGGGCCTACCAGATGGAGTACCGTTTGCTCGACCGTCAGGTGAACGGTCAGCTCAGCGCCGCAATGACTGCTGAGCTCGAGCAATATAGGGACAGGATTGGCCCTGGTGGTTGGTTCGCTCTGGGAAGGGAAACCGAGCAACGTCTGGACGCTCTCTTCCCAACTGCTCGCAGTGAAGACGAGGGGTACAATCGACGCGGTGCGTATATCGTTTTTCTCAACTTTCTCTTGGCCGATCAACGAGGGTTGGGTCAGGAAGGACGTCGGCAGTTCATCATCAGCCTCTCTGGCTACTGACGGCTGTAGCTCCCGCACGAATCATCGGAAATCGGCAACCGTAGGCGCGTCATCTGTGCTCATCCCACAGGTCGGCGCGCCTTTTTATTTGGCTTGACAGTGCCGGTTTTTTGTGGAAGGTTGCGGATGCTCTCCAGCCCATGGGAGCAGAAAGGACGAAGATGGCCTTGAACAGCATTCCG
>CAZQBA010000044.1:0-4243 GCA_964591635.1 uncultured Gammaproteobacteria bacterium
TCGCCGGTGTCCTCGTGGCTTTGCCGGCGGCTCTTTTGGGTTTGTTTTTGGTTTAATATGGGAAGCCATCGTGTGGGGTCAGAATCATCCTAAGTAAAGACAATTTATGTTTTTTTGGAACCGACTCTATATCTTCATTTTATTAGTAACAACTCTGACTATCGTTGGTGCTGGCTGTCAGTCTTCAAAAGAAATAGATGCCGCACGTCAGACAGGTTTCGAAATAGGTTATCGAAGCGCCGAACATAAGTGGAGGGAAGCGCTTGAAGAGTGTAACGACATAATTAATGAAGCTAATGACTATTGTGATGAGAGTTACACAGATATTAATGACACTATCTGTGAACTCTCAGAAGTGAGCGAACCATAATATGGTTGAAGTGAATCCTATGAGGGGTTTGACTAATTTGATATACTTTGGTAAGTAGGGCGAACCCGCCCTGCGGGTATACAGAAGACCCCGTTGAGACGGGGTCTTCATCAAGGAATTGCTTCTACGCTCCTCGGCTCACGCCGGGGTTTCCTTGTTCATGAGGGATAACGGATAAAAATATTTTTAACTGTTTCCCAACTTGCTTAAAGCTAATATCGAGTTTTCCATTAGGGATCTGTTCGAGATTAACTTCAGCGACTTGTATGCCTTCAGACATATTCAATTTGCTCCGTGGGATTGCGTCGCTAACGGTACCGACTTTTTCTCCTCCTGGTGTGATTCCGTTTTTTTAATGACGTTTCCACGTAGCCGCAAACGATTGTACGCTTCGATTAGCACTTGAACAACATAAGTGCTCATTTTTGTCAAGGGAACAAAAGGCGTAGGCGTCTTTTCTGTTTGGATACGGTATACTATTGCCGATATGCCTGAAGAAACAGAGCACGGTTTTTATAAAGTGCCTCAGGAAGAGCAGGTGGCTGCACGCCCGGATGCTGAGGCGGAACAGGTGCCGGAGGTAGCAGAAGCCGTGTCAGAAACGCGGGTAGAAGCGCCCCATGATGGGTTGGAACAGAAGGTGGCGAAATGGGAGCCAGGGAAGTTTTTGGCACAGAAGGATGCTAAGGTGGATGAGCTGAATAAAAAGGCAGCAACCTATGATGCCGCGGCGGAGCGGACTCTTGCGGATGCTAAGGTGGCTGAGCAAGCGTTGGCGCAGGTGGGGCGTGAGGTGGGCCCGGATGTGCAAGCCAAGGTGGATGCAGAAACCGGCGTGTATCGCGAACGGGCGGGCGAGGCTCGGGGGAAAGCAGATGCAGTGAATGCCGAGTTTGCTGAATATGGCACGGCGCGTGAACAGGCAGTCGGACAGATTGTGGGAGAGGTGGAAAAGAAGGACGCGGCCGAGGGCAATGTGGTGGAAGCCTTGAACCGTGAAGTCCAGAAATTGAGCGCGCAAGTGGAAAAGCTTCGGGCCTGGGAAGCGATTGCTGCCAAACGGAAGTCCGAATTGGCCAAGTTGGGCAAATCCCTCCAGGGAAAAGTCGGGGACGATATGACCCGTAAGGAAGGGGACGTGGCCAACACCGTCGCCAAGCTGGAGGCCCAGCAAGTGGGTATCCAAGGTGCCATTCAAAAGCACGATGCGGCACGACAAGTTCTGAAGAACCTCCAGCGCGATATTCGCCTATGAAAAAAATGACACCCAAAACCAAACAGGCGGTGCAGGCTACCCAGGCTTTGTTGAGTGATGCCGATGAGCTCATGGCCGAGGCCAAGGCGGTGATGGCCCAGAGCATCAAAGATGTGGAAGTGATTGAAAAAGAGGTGGCTGCCCAAAATGCGGCGGCCGATGCCAACATCCAATCGGTGGTTCAAGCTATGGATGAGCGGGCAGCCAAGCTGTCTTTGGCTTTGGCGTAGGGAAGGGGAGAAGGGCCGTAGCGCGGCCTTTTTTTGTTTGTGGATAAACTGTAGGAAAAAAATTGACAAGATTGGATAGGCTGGTTAGAGTACTTCCACGTATGGCAAATGCCAATCAAATCCTAGAAAAACTGGGCTTTTCCGACAAGGAAGTGGCTGTCTATAAGGCTGTTTTAGCCGTGGGACCAGCCCCGGTGCGCAAAATCGCGCTCCAGGCTGCAGTCAACCGGGGGACAACCTACGACATCCTCAAGGCCCTCATGGAGCAGGGCTTGGTGTCCTACTACCACCAAGAAAAGAAGCAGTACTTCGTGGCTGAACACCCGGAACGCCTCCTAGCCGTTTTGGAAAACAAAACTGCTGCCCTTCAGGCTGCCAAATCTGAAGTGACGGATGTGATTCCAGAACTGGCCGGTCTTCTCAGTCGAGCCAGCGAAAAACCAGTGGTCAAATACTACGAAGGAGACAAAGGGGTGCGCACGGTGCTCCAAGACGTCTTGGCTACTATGGCCGAACTGCCGGATTCCCAGCGCTCCTATGTGGTTTACTCGTCTGCCGACATCCGCGAGCACCTCTACCGCGCCTTTCCGGAATTCACCAAGCGCCGCATAGCTGATCGCATTTCGGTACGGGTGATTGCGCTCGGCTCCGGTGGTGAAGAAGCCGCCCTTTCTGAACGCCGCTGGCTTTCTACCAAAGATGGCGCGCCCACGTATCTGCTTATCTACGCTCAAAAGACGGCCATCATTTCCGTGAGCGCTGCCGGCGAACCGCGCGGCGTGATTCTGGAAGACAGCGGCACCAGCCAAACGCAACGCATCATCTTTGATTCGCTCTGGAAACAGGCGTCTACCCAAAAATCCTGATATGTCCCTCCCCTCTCTGCACTGCGATGTGGTCATTTTGGCAGCGGGCATCGGCAAGCGCATGCGCGATGCCTATCCCGGTTTGCCCAAAGTGTTAGTGCCGCTCGCTGGCAAGCCGATGGTCGTGCATCTGCTCGATGCGGTAGAAGCCGCAGGTGTGGCCGATCGCATTACCGTGGTGGTGGGGCCGGGCGTGGAAGAGTCCATTAAAAAAGCGCTGGCCGGACGCAACGTCCAGTTCGTGCTCCAGGAAGAACAAAAAGGAACGGGACATGCCGTGATGATTGCCCGTTCGGTTTTACCGGCCAAGGGCAACATTTTGGTGTTGTATGGCGATCACCCCCTCTTTTCTGCAGCCACCATCCGGCGCATTGCCCAAACTCACGTAGAAAAAAAGGCGACTGTGACGATGTTGACGGTGCCGGTGCCGGACTTTGAAGAGTGGCGCGCGCCGTACAAGGATTTCGGCCGAATTGTTCGCCATGAAAGCGGGACGTTTGAACGGGTGGTGGAAGCTAAGGATGCAACCTGGGATGAAAAGAACATCCGTGAAGTAAACCCAGCCGTCTATTGCTTTAATGCCGCCTGGTTATGGGAGCACTTGCCGCAGCTCGGCAACAACAACGCCCAAGGCGAGTTCTACCTCACCGACATTCCGCAAATGGCCGTGGCTGAACGCAAGCGCATGCAAACCGTTCCGGTAGAAGACGCCCGCGAAGCCTTGGGTGCCAACACGCCGGAACAGCTCGCAGTGCTCGAGGAAGTAGCCAAGAGCATGGCGTAAGCAGCGATCGCTCCTGAACCCCCGTCCCCACACAATCTGGTGTGGCCGGGAGAGGAGGAGCGAGCGTGAAAAAGCAGATTCGAGGAATCGTCTGGGACGTTGGCCGCGTCCTGCTGGACATCGACATCCACCGCGGAGTGGAGATCCTGGCCGAGCAGTACGGCCACCCCTTCGACGCCGTCTGGGAGTTCGTCACCGCTTCGCCCGAGTTCCACGAATTCGAGCGCGGTGCACGGTTCTACGACGAGTTCGTCACGGCCTGCAACACCAGATTCCGTGGCAACATCGACACCGCCGCGTTCGCCCGGATCATGGAAGGCCAGCTGATCGGCCCGAAGCGCGACGTCCTGGCGCTGCGGGACGAGTTGCGGGACCACGTGCTCATGGTCACCGCTTCCAACGTCAACAGCGTCCACCACACGCATATCGGGCGGATGTTCCCCGAGATCTTCGACGGGGTACACGTGGTCGGCGCATCCTGGATGATGGGTGCGCGGAAAGGCGATTCCGACTTCTGGATCCGCCTTCTCGGCATCGTCAACGCCCACGCCTGCATGAAGGAGGCGGATCCGATCCGCTTCGACGAGCTGGTCTTCGTCGACGATATCGCCGCGAACTTGGCCGAGGCATCGACCCATGGCATCCACACCGTGCACTTCGAGCACGATCACCCGCATGCGGTGGTGCGCTTGCGCGAACGGTTGGCCCAGCTCGGCCTGCCTGTGGCGCGCATCGCAG
>CAZQBA010000044.1:4343-6333 GCA_964591635.1 uncultured Gammaproteobacteria bacterium
GTGACCACCTATTTGAGTGGTTGTGGGATGCGTGTGCCGCAGTTGGTGGCCACGCGGACCGGGCAGTGGATGGCGCGGGACGCACAGGGCGGCCGTTGGCGCATGTACCCGTGGCTCGCCGGAGATGTGTGTGACGCGCTGCCGAACGTGGCGCGGGCTGAATCGGCCGGACGTTTGATGGGCGAACTCCATCGGTATCTGGCAGCCTGCCCGGTGCAGCTTCAAGGTGGCATCCCGCACTTTCACGACACATTGTTTATTCTGGAGGAACTGCGCGGCGTGCAACACCAGCTCCCGTCTGCGTTGCAATCGGTTGCTGCGGATGTGTTGGCTCGTTTGCCGGAAGTGATGGTGACAACCGAAGCTGGGCCAGCTCAGATGATCCACGGGGATTTGAAGATTTCTAACATGCTTTTTCATGGCGATGAAGCAATCGGCTTGATTGATTTTGACACACTCTCGGTTCACTCCCGGGCTATTGATGTGGGTGATGCACTCCGTTCCTGGTGCAACCGCACTGCAGAAGACGACCCGCAAGCAGTAAGCGACCCAGCATTCTTTGCTGCGGCTGTGGCCGGATATGCAGCCGGTGTGGGGGGAGATCGCGCCTTGTCGGCATCACTCTGCCGCCGGGCAGCTGCGCATGTGGCGCTTGAGCTGACCGCACGCTTTCTCATCGACGTCGTGCGCGACACCTACTTTGGTTGGGATGCCGCCCGCTACCCGGATCGCCGTAGTCATAACACAGCCCGCGCATTCGGGCAGTACCACTTGGCCCAATCTTTCCTGCAAGACGAATAGCTCGGGGTTGGGTACAATGGCGCAACTGTATGCGCACCATTACCGACCTCCACATTCATAGCCGTTTTTCCCGGGCCTGCTCCCAAGACCTGACCATTCCCAACCTGGCGGAATGGGCCACCCGCAAAGGCATCAATTTTCTGGGCACCGGTGATTTCACCCACCCCAAATGGCTAGAGGAGCTGGAACGTGATTTAGAAGAAGTCGCACCCGGAACCTACACAGCGCGCGGCGTAGCACATCCTGCTCGGTTTTTACTGACGAGTGAAGTGGCCTGCATCTACAAACGCGGCGGCAAAGTGCGACGTGTTCACCTCATTCTAGTGGCACCAAACCTCGCAGCAGTTGGGCGACTGTGTGATGCGCTCCGGGCCCGCGGTTGTAACTTGAATGCCGATGGGCGGCCGATTTTAGGACTCGATGCCGAAGAGTTGCTGAAGATGATGCTCGAGATTGATCCGCAGTTTTTGCTGATCCCGGCGCATGCTTGGACGCCGTGGTTTGCCATCTTTGGTTCAGCCTCAGGTTTTGATGCGCTCACGGAATGCTTTGGGGAAAACGTCAAATACATTTACGCCATTGAAACTGGCTTGTCTTCAGACCCCGCTATGAACTGGCGGCTGCGCGAGCTAGATAACCGGTTGATCCTATCGAACTCAGACGCGCATTCATTGCGTAACCTGGGACGGGAAGCAAGCGTCTTTGATCTGCCAGAACGGACCTTTGCTGCGTTGCGTGAAGCAATTGTCGAGCGCCAGAAGGGAAAGCTGGTGGAGACCATCGAATTTTTCCCTGAAGAAGGAAAGTACCACTTGGACGGCCATGCCGATTGCGGTGTGCGTTTGTTGCCGCAAGAAAGCGCGCGTACTAAAGGGAAGTGTCCGGTGTGCGCCAAGCAACTCACGATTGGTGTTTTGGCACGGGTGGAAGCGATTGCCAACCGGCCACTCGGAGAAAAACCAGAAACTGCCATTCCGTTTCGGAGTATCGTGCCGCTCCAGCTGATCATCGCTGAGTGCCTCGGTGTAGGTACAGCCAGTAAAAAAGTGCAGGCCACATATATGGATCTCACAGACAAGGTGGGAAATGAGTTTTTTGTGCTATTAGAAGCATCTATCCCTGTCATTTCCGCCGTGGCAGGGGAGCGTGTTGCTGAAGCAATTCGTCGCGTCCGGGCCGGGGAGCTCAC
>CAZQBA010000044.1:6433-7760 GCA_964591635.1 uncultured Gammaproteobacteria bacterium
ATTAGGCGCGGCGCTTCTTGGTCGCCTTGCGCTTCTTTGTGGTCTTCCGCTTTGCTGTCTTCTTTGCAGCCTTCTTGCGCTTCTTTGCCATGAGTGGTCACCTCCTTTCGGTGCGCAGATGATAACATCGCGCGAGATTTCTGGGGAAAATTTTTCAAAGAAATTCTGAAAAACGTTTCCTCCGTGCATACAGTGTATCACTTGGCAACGCGCATGCAAGAAAAATGAAACAAGTTATCCACAATGTGTGTAACATGTGTGAAAGATTTTCAGAAAAAAAGCGCATGCGTGTCATGCGCTGATGAATCAGAGTTCACGAAGAATGATCCATCGAATGTCATCGTCGGTTTCGATGTCGATGTGTCTGGGAGCAATGAGCGTTACTATCTCCTCATTATGGGAGATGAGACGTCGTACGCCGCGGAATTTCTCTCCCAGGAAGGTTACTGCCGGGCTTTCGATGACGCCGCGCTTCCTGTTCGCCGCATGGATGACGGTATCGGATCCGGTTGCGATGCCCACGTGGCCGACGCCCAACTCGGGCCTGTCTATATACCAGTTATGTCGACCTGTCTTGAATAGAAGATCGCCGGCCTGAAGGTCGTCGGGGTGCACCGGTTCGCCCACCTGGAGCTGTTGGATCGTTCGCCGTGGGAGCCAGATACCGACTTGGCCATATACCCACTTCACAAAGCTCGAACAGTCAACGGCATCAGGGGCTTCCTGCGTACGGGCACCGAGCCGGTACGCCGACTGCCCGATCTGGGATCGAGCGATCGCGACGACATCCCCGGTTTTCTGCTCGAAGCCGAGACGGGTAAGTATGTGCTCAGCACTTGTCGGCGGAATAGGGAGCTGCAACGCATGAATGTGAACAGCGCAGCGGTTTTCGACAGCACGGTATCGCATGTATCCTCCATATAAAAAACCTGCCCGAGTAGGGCAGGTTTCAAGCTTTGTCGATCAAAGCCTGCCGCCGCTCGGTCAGGAGCAGGGCAAGGAGCGGGTAAAACCGGACCAGGTTTGGAAATGATGTCGAATCAACATATGGATGACCAGAGAGCAACGTTTCTCACCGAGCAACGTTCTTCCCTGGTGGGCGTGGATGGAGTCGAACCATCGACCTTTACATTATCAGTGTAACGCTCTAACCAACTGAGCTACACGCCCGCAGTTTTTTAGTGTTCCCAAAGAACTCTTTGTGCCCGAACACTTTAGGAAATTATGGCTGTTTTGGCAAGGGGTATTTCTATGCACCGCCCACCCGCCAGGAAATCAAAACACCCCGTTTTTCGCGAGGTGTTTTGTTCCATGCCCTTAATGGTTG
>CAZQBA010000045.1:0-7687 GCA_964591635.1 uncultured Gammaproteobacteria bacterium
ACCAGAATATCCAGCTTCACAATGTCGGCTTCGCGCACCCCGATGAGTTCGTAGTTCATGGAGGCATAGCCGGACGAAACCGATTTCAGCCGGTCATAAAAGTCGACGAGAATAGACGAGAGCGGAATGTCGTAGTGCAAGACCACGCGGCCAGAACCATCCGCGCTCTCCGTGAGATATTCGGTGTTCTTGTAGATGCCGCGCTTCTCTGCAACGAGCGCCATGGTGCCGCCAATTGCAGCAGACGGGCCAACAATATCGAGCTTGACCCATGGTTCTTCCGTCATCTGGATGCGCGATGGGTCGGGAAACTCGGCTGGGCTCTTGATGGTACGTACTGTTCCGTCGGTAG
This sequence comes from uncultured Gammaproteobacteria bacterium, assembly GCA_964591635.1. GTDB lineage: Bacteria > Patescibacteriota > Patescibacteriia > 2-12-FULL-57-11 > 2-12-FULL-57-11 > CAZQBA01. Next base: position 353 of record CAZQBA010000045.1, read on the forward strand.
AAGTGACCCGATACGCGACCGACGGCGTTGTGACGACCACGTCCAAGTTGTGTTCGCGGCGCAGCCGTTCCTGGACAATTTCCAAGTGCAACAGGCCCAACATGCCGCACCGGAAACCAAAACCGAGCGCGGCCGAATGTTCGGGCTCGAATGATAGCGCGGCATCCGACAATTTCAATTTCAAAATGCCGTCTCGCAGGCGTTCGTATTCGTTGCCTTCTTTGGGGAAGATGCCCGCAAAGACCATGGGTTTCACTTCCACGTAGCCCGGTAACGCTTCAAAATGATGCTCACCAGCAATGGAAATGGTGTCACCGACCCGCACCCCTTCAATGTTCTTGAGGCCCGACACAATGTAGCCAATCATGCCGGTCTCCAGCTTTTCTTCCTCCACCTGCTGCGGGGCAAAGCGGCCGATCTCCAAGGCAATGCCGTCCAAGGCCGTGCCCAACATGCGGATCTTTTCGTTCTTCACGCACTGGCCGTCCACCATGCGCACGAATGCAACCACGCCTTTGTACTCGTCATACTTGGAATCAAATATCAGTGCGCGCATGGGGGCGCTCGGATCACCAGACGGTGGCGGGATGCGAGCGATCACTGCGTCGAGAATTTCTGGCACGCCTGCGCCGGTTTTGCCGGAAGCCTGGAGCACGTCTTCTGGCTTGCAGCCGATCAAGTGAACAATTTCAGCAATCACTTTGTCTACCTGCGCATTCGGCAAATCAATTTTGTTGACGACCGGGATGATGGTCAGGTCTTGGTCGAGCGCCAAATACAAGTTACCGAGGGTTTGGGCCTGCACGCCTTGCGTGGCATCTACCAAAAGGATGGCACCTTCGACGGCTGCCAAAGATCGCGACACTTCGTACGTGAAGTCCACGTGGCCAGGCGTATCAATCAGGTTCAAGGTATGCCCCTTGTGTTTCATCCGCGCTGGCTGGAGCTTGATGGTAATCCCCCGCTCCCGTTCCAAATCCATCATGTCGAGGAGTTGGTCCTTCATCTTCCGCTTTTCCACCGTGCCAGTAACTTCAAGCAACCGGTCGGCCAAGGTGGACTTGCCGTGGTCAATGTGGGCAATGATGCAGAAGTTGCGGATGGTTGATTGGTCCATGTCGCCCTGAATGTACGCGAAAATGCCGGCTTTGGCCAGAGGGATGGATTGACAGGACGTGTCTGAACCCCTACGGTCTGGCCGAGGAGGAACAATGGGATTGAACAACATGGACCCGGACGGCGACCGCTTCCAAAAAAGGTCGTCTAACCTTCAAGAGGAAGATCGGGTCACGTACCGTATCATTGCGGTCACCGTCATCGTGATTGTGATCGTTTCCGTGTTCAGCATCTGCGGGCTCGGCAACCACGTCCGCGAGGAACACGGGCGGCCGGATGCGGGCCACACCACCGCCCCACGCTAGGCACGCCTGGCGTGTTTTTTTATAACAAACCGCCCCGGTTTGGGGCGGTTTTTTTATTCCCTTACGGAAGTGTGACGTCGTCGATGTTGCTGTAGCCGGAATAGCCCACTGGGTTGTAGGCCCGGACTTGGTAATAGTACGTGGCACCACTTGTTAAGCCGGTATCCGTAAACTTGATGGTATTCCGCGGAAGCGACTGTATTTCCGTGAAGTTGACACCATCTGTCCCGCGCTCCACTTTGTAGCTCTCCTCATTAGTGGCGTTATCCGTCCAGGTCAGGACTGCAGACGTGGTGGATGAAGCAACGGCCACCAAGTTCGTGGGGTCTGCTGGAACCACGGTGTAGGCCGTGTTGCAGGAGGTGTTCGAGTAGGCAGGCGAGTATCCACCGGTGTTGAAGGCGATCACGCGGTAGCAATAGTACGTGTCGGCTGTCACACTGGCGTCCTCGAAGCTCGTTGCGTTAATCGTCGATGTGGCAATCTGGGTGTACGTCCCGAACTCGCTGGTTGCGCGCTCAATCCGGAATCCATCTTCATTGCTGGAATTGTCAGACCACGCCAAACCGATCGCGCTCGATGTGGATGTGGTTGACAGGCTCGTCGGCGAATCAAGTGACGTGTAGGTGACGATCGCTGCCATGCGGCTCAAGCGGATTCCTTTGGTGCCGGACGTGTACACGGCCCCGAGTTGCAGTGTACTGGCAGCACCCTTGTCCAGATCCAATCCCGAAAACGTGGTGGTTGCCAACTGCTGGGGCGTGGTGCCTGTGGGCAACGCATATGCACCGGCGTCTGCACTATCTACCCCGCTAAAACGATAAAACACATCAAGCTGCGAACTGCCCCCGCCAGTGGTGTTGCGTGAGGCGCACGGAACAATATCGATCTGATTTATTGTTGAGCCATTCGGAATACTTGACATACTAACTGCATACGAATCGCGCTCACCAACAGTTGTTTCCCGGTTATAGTCAGTCGTTCCATTGCAATTTGTTTCGTCGACCCGCGTATAATGGGTCGTACCAGAATTCGGTGTCCATTGGGTGTATGCCCCGTCCGCGTTTGGAAGCAAGTTATTCGTGGAGCCTGCGAACGCCAGTTGTGAGACGCACGCAACGGCAAGCATGGCTCCACCTACGGCCAACCCTAACTCCTGGTATTTCTTCATAAAGAAGGAGAGTAAATAACATACAAAGAATAACAAAAAAACGGCCGTCGCCTTGTGGATAAGGCTAGGCCGCGAGCGAAATCTCGATGCGTTCGGCTGATTCTTCGTTGCCGCCGTAGAACCTGACTCTCTTCTCTTTCGTATCCACCATGAAGTCGAAAACGTTGCTGTACGGACCGTGGCGCTTGTCACCCAGATCAACGAACCACTGGTGGGTGGCCTCCGGGTCACTGATGTTGGGGAGGATCCTCATACCACAGACGAGCAATCGGCCTGCCTGGTAGGAGTGGTGGGTGATGTGGTCAAAGACGCGACTGTGGCAGTTGTTGTATACCGCCATCAAGCCCTTCTCCTCACGCGCAATGTAGAGTGCATCGAACTCCTTGCCGCGGTTGCGAGGACGAATGTCGAGCGCGGGACGCACGATACTCTGCCCCAACAAAGCCTTCATCTGATCTCCCCACACCAGATACCACCCATCGTCGAACTGTGAAACGAAGAACATCTGATCTTCGACGATCCCAAGATCTCCCTGCAGCTTCACACCTGCCTCCACAGCAATGTCCTTGTACCCAAGGACGATGCCCGCCTCATTCTCGCCAATGAAGAGAGGTTGACCGCGGTACTCGGTGTAGGCATGGATTTTCTGCATCGGCCCGATGAGCTTATCGGGTGCCCCTTTCCACAAGACGCAAACTCCTTCCGTCGTGCGCAGGATGCGGCTGCATGGCCAGTGCTCTCGCGGGAGCTCGTTCTTGAACCAGTACAAGTGCGGAAAATAGACGCGTGCCATGTCTCCTCCTGGCCGCAGCTAGCCAGAAATCGGCCGGCGTGTCAACCCTATAACCGCTCACCTTCGCCCAACCCCAAGGGTTTGGAAAGCTTGACCATCCGTCGACGGATGGTTTGCAAAAAGCCTTCAGCTTCTGGAATTTTCAAACTGAGGGCAGCCATCATGTAGACCATGCCGCCCAAGGCCCCGGCGAACAGGAATTGTTCTAGAACACTTAGGTAGGTGCGCGCCTCACCCAAACCTGCTCCCGCTTGTAAACCACCATACGTGGCAATGCCGGCAACCACAGTCGCCAGCACCATCTTCGCGGCCCCACTCACCACACCCCGTCCGCCAAACGAACCGAACGTGGTGCGCAACCACACCCCCAAGGCAACCACCTGGACTACCGCAGCTATTGTGTAAGCCAGCGGCAAGGCCAACATGCGGATGTCGTCCACCCCCTCCAACCGCAACAACCGCGTGAACGATGCGGACCAAGCTGCATCGCGGGACAAAAGAAACAACACACCATAGGCCACGCACATGTACACCACCACCGTAGCACCGGACACCAGCACGGGGATCCAAGTGTTCTTCATAGCGTAGAAGGCACGAGACAAAAGCGGGGCCAAACCTTGCAAGCACAGCGAAACGGCAAAAAGCGCCACCGCTGCCGCTGCCAAACGTGTGTCATCCCAAGACAGTTGACGCGTGCCGATGATGAGACGGACCACATGGGCACGAAGAAGCATGAGGAGCACACTCGTCGGCAACAAGAAAAACAAGATTTGTCGGGAGGTGGCGGAAAAAATTTGGATGAAACCGTCGCGGTCTTGTTTGGCTAAAGCTGCACTCAGGGCCGGGAACGCGGCAATGGCAAAGGCATAGCCAAAAATCGCCACTGGCACAATGGCAATGTTCGTTGCTAGGTTGAACAAGGCCACTGAACCCACCAACAAGCCCGAACCAATAATGGTCCCCAGAAACATGCTGACCTGCGAAATGTCGACTCCCCAAATGCGTGGAAAAAAAAGCCTCAAGAATTTTTGAAAAGAAGCAGACCGCACGTCCCAGGCCAGACGAGGAGAAAAACCACAATGCGCAGCCACCACAATCAACAAACAGAGATTGATGAGTGAGCCCGCCACAGCCCCCCAGGCCACAGTTCGAATATCGTGCGCAATCAAAATCGAAATGATGATACACAGGTTGTAAAGAAGCGGGGCAATGGCCACGGCCACAAAACGCTTCCGTGCGTTCAACACGGACACAAAGACACTGGCCAGTGAAAAAATGAAAACCGACAACACCAAGATGCGTGTCAGCACGGCCACTTCCGCTTGGACAGGCGCTGAGAATCCGGGTAGGAGCAGCTGAGTGAGCGGGGTGGCGAACACTGCAATCGACACAGACAGCAACCCGATCCAAAAGGAGGTTACGGTAAAGACGGTCCGTCCAAAGCGGACAGCTCCCGCATGATCTTCATCCCAGAGATGGACAAAAATCGGGATGAAGGCCACGGAGAGCGTCCCCAGCACCAGCAAGTTATACATCATGTTCGGCGCCTGGAACGCAGCGTAGTAAGCATCCAGGTCGGCTCCCACACCAAAGCGGCCGACGAGCAGCCGTTCGCGAAACACACCTAAGACTCGTGAGGCAAAAGAGGCCGCACCAATAAACAAGGCAGCGCCAGCAATGGTTTCTGATTCCTTGGTGAAAAACGTGCGGATCATGTTAATCGTTGTCTGGCAGAAGCAAAAAGAGTGTTCCGTCTTCTACCAACACATTGGCTGGTGGCAGGCGGCTGCCTTCTGGCGCTTCACCAGACAGGCGCGTACCGGTTTGTGCGTCAAAGCAGGCACCGTGACGCATACAGTGTAACGTGTTCCCACGCAGTTGCATGGCTCCCCCTTGGTGCGTGCAGGCATCGTAAAATGCACGCACGTTGTCCCCCACCTTCCGCACCCACACGCCGCGAATCCCCACCCGAAAACGACGCAGCTCCCCATCAGGGAGCGCACCTACCGCCGCAAGCGGAACGCGGACCACGCTCATGCCCGCTGTTTGATCCGGCGCTTGGCGTGGCCAAAGCGATACTTAAAAATGTCGCTCCGTACCGGTCCAATAGTCATCATGTGCAGTTCGCACAACACATACTTACAGGTAATAGACAGGTAGCCGTCCCGGTCAAAACGCCGGACCGACACCGGAATCTGAAGATTCTCCAATACCCCATACCGGGCACCTGCTTTCACCGCCCGTTGGCCGTACTCATGATCTTCGGCCAACTGAATTGATTCATCGAACCCACCAATCCGTTCGTGAATTTCCCGCTTCACCATAATGCAGAAGCCCACCGAGTGCGGGAACAGGCGCTGCACCGTTGTCACGTACCGGTTATAAAAATCGGTCAACCACTCATCAATCTTACGATCCGATATGTGCTTGACCCAGACCGTGGCAATATCCAAATTCCGTTTCTTAAAAGTGGAGAGGAAGGTCCGTAAAAAATGCGGGTCGTGCAATTCCACGTCTGCATCCAAAAAAAGCACGAGCTCACCTTTGGCAACGGCGGCACCCGCGTTCCGACCCACACCCGGTAATCCACCATCAACCACCCGGCACCCCGCATCTTTGGCGATCTGTCGTGTTTGGTCCGTGGAATGCGCGTCAGCAACTATCATCTCAAAATCTCGGTAGCTCTGCTTTTCTAGGGACGACAAAAGCCGCGGCAGGTATTCCTCCTCGTTATACGTCGGTATGACGATAGAAAGCGTCATGTAAAGCAAGGATACGCGAAAAACGGCTTCTTGTCCACCCTCTTAGCTGCGCCGAACGAGCAGCTGCTGATGGGTAGGAACCGTCCAAAAGTGGTACCACCAGGCCCAAATAAGGGCGATCTGCACCCAGAACATAACCAGGTTGAGCCCATGCGTGGATGGGCTGGTCCATCCAGCCGACAGGTAGAACACGGCGCTCAACAAGCTGCCCATTTTTAAGGAAAAAATCATGCCCAGCACAGACACGCGCTTCAAGAGCTGGTGCGGCACGAACAAAAAGATGAGCATGGACAAGAACAACCCAGCCCCCACCAGAAACTCCCCCCAACGTACCAGCTCACCGAACAGAGCGGCATTGGGCACGACCGTTTCCGTGAGGAATTGTTGAACCCAGGGCAGCGGGTTCTTGCTGGAAAAACGGGTGACGGTTTCAGCCATGCCAGTCACGAACTCGGGTGACTGTATTTTCTCCCACCCAGCAATTAGCCACTCATAGGCAATCACGGCTTGGACGCCCAACAAGCCAAACACATACAGCACTTCTTTTGGTAAAACATCTTTACCTAAGCGCAACCCCACAGCGCGGTACATCAAACATTGGCCGAGCACGCCTTCCACAATCACCAAGTACCCTCCCACTGCCACCGCAACCACGCGGGCCGTGGGCGTCGTGAACACATAAGCCGCCGCGGCAAAGCACAGCAAGCCAAAAATAACCCGAATGGTCCGCTCGAGGAAAGTGATGCGCATATATATAAAGTATACCACACCTCCGCTTTCCATTCCCTGCCAAATCACGTACGCTCGCTCCATGAAATACGGCACGCCGATATCCGGAACAATTGAGCATCTGCTCCCTGAAGGGCCGGGTGCATTTGAAAAAGACGGACGGAAATTTGCCGTCCGTTTTAGCGTGCCTGGCGATCAGGTGGATGGCACAGTCCGGCGTCGGAAAGACGGCATGGACTTTTTGGATGGGACGATAGCGACTCCATCGGCCGATCGTGTGGCGCCCCGTTGCCCATTTGCCGGTACCTGCGGTGGGTGCGCCTGGCAACAAGTGGATTATCCAGCGCAATTGGAGTGGAAACAGAAACTCGTGAGCCAGGCACTTGGGACATTTCTTGAGGTCGCGGGTGACGCGGAGCGGGGGTCCCCCGTGGCGCGGAACGAAGTGAGCACCATGGG
>CAZQBA010000046.1:0-7670 GCA_964591635.1 uncultured Gammaproteobacteria bacterium
CCGTTTAGTAAGTTTTTTATGGAACATACTCCTAGTTATGAAAAAGACATGCATAGTATACACCTCGAGTGTCCTACCAAAAACCCCGCGCACAAGCGCGGGGTTTTTACCGATCGTTGGTTTAGCGCCTGATCAGCACATTTCCAAAGACGGGGAGCGTGTAGACGTTCGTACCGCTATTTGAGAATTTCAGAGAATCTAGCTTTGCATGCATCGTATTATTGTACCGTGCGTGCGTGAGGTCGGCGGTAAAGATCAGCGTACTGGTCGTTCCGCTCTTAAAGCTAGAAAGCGTTGATGGAATGGATGTAAACAGTGCCGATCCCCATCCGGTTCCCGACGGTGCGGTCTTGCTGCCGATCCGGTTCGCTGCGCTTACACTCCCTTTGTAGACCTTCATCGTGCTTGTTGTGCCAGTGCTGATGGTGGACGTTGCGGTGAATCCAACCAAGGCAAGCGTCTGGTTGGCACAGGTGCTCGGTACCCCAACCAACACCTTTTCAACTACCTGCTCTACCCGCGGTAGGAGGTTTCCACTGGGTGAATCAGGAGCCTTCATCACAGTGACCCGACATGTCGTGGATGTTGCGGATGTGCTCGTATACGAGTACCCGATCGCTGCGGCGGCCACCAGTCCGGCCGCACCAATGGCGGCCATGGCCATGGTCTTTGTCGAGACTTTTGTCTTCGTTAACGTGTCCATAGGACAGAATGCCTTGAGTAAGTTGGGGATATTCTATCAGTACCCTGCGAAACTTGCTGGGGATAACCTAGGCGCGGATGTCATCAATCGGGGTGTGTGTCCATTGGGCTACGATTTCCCGGATGTCATTTTTGGTGACTTGGGGCGTCCCTTTTTGGACATTCCCTTTCTCCAATGCTGCGAGCGCGGCAATCAGGTGCTCCATTTTCCTGCGGATTTCCACCATTTCCTGGTCATTCCCCACAGATCCGTGCAGCGACTCCAGGTGTTTCAGTTCTTCTTCCAGCACCCCGCGGTCCTTTTGGAGCAGGGCGTTGCGTCCTGCTACTTCGGCCCCGGCCGCGTCTAAAAGTCCCAAGGCATGGCGGGCGCTATGGGTGGCCTCAATGGAGACTTTGGCCCCGGCTTCATCAATCAGGTCAATGGCCTTGTCGGGCAGGAAGCGGTCCTTGATATAGCTTGCGGACAAGGCCACGGCCGCTTCCAAGGCGTCGTCGTTGTAGGTCACGCCATGGTGCTGCTCGTATGCGCCCTTGATGCCGCGGATAATTTCGAGTGCTGCCCGCGGGTCCGGTTCGCCCACCACGACCGGTTGGAAGCGACGGTTCAACGCATCGTCCGGCTTAATCAGTGCCTCATACTCCTTCCAGGTAGACGCGCCGATCGCCTGCAGCTCGCCGCGGGACAACGCCGGCTTCAACACGTCGGATGCATTGAGCGCGCCTTCGGATCCTTTGGCCTGCTCAATCATGTGCATCTCGTCGATGAACAGGATAACGGAGCGGCCCATGGAGGCAATCTGGTCGGTCAGCTGCTTCATGCGTTCCTCAAATTCACCGCGGTACTTGGTGCCGGAAATCAACCCAGGCAAGTCCAAGGCCAGGACGCGCTTTTTTTTGAGGTGCTCCGGCACGTCACCTTGGGCAATCCGTCGGGCAATACCTTCCACAATCGCCGTCTTGCCTACCCCCGGCTCACCTAAGAGGAGCGGGTTGTTCTTTGATCGGCGCGACAGAATGTGGATGATCCGTTCGATTTCCTCTTCCCGGCCAATCACGGTGTCCAGCTTGCCGGCCTCGGCATCGGAGCTCACGTCGCGCGTGAACTTGCTCAAGGTTGCCCCCTTTTTTGAATTACCCGACGATCCTGACTTGCCTTGGCGGTGCGGGCCGTAGAAGTAGTAGGCGGCAGCGGCAGCCACCAGGATGACAATGGCGAAGATGTTTTTGGTGTCCATAGGCTTATGAGTTGGCCATCTCTTCCTTCACCGAACCAAGATGGAGTTCGCGGTCGGCTTCCGCCATTTCTAAAATGCGCTTGGCCATAACGTACGGTTGGGAAATGCCTTCAAAGGCGAACTCCTCTTTCGCACCGGCCGTTTCCACTTTGATCTTCCCAAAATGGAAGAGCGTGGCCAGCACCCCCTTTTGTTCGGCCACCACGTCCTGCACACGGAACATCTCCAGCTCCCCGATTTTCTTGGAGAAGACCCCCTCCTGGTCCACGTCAATGATCCGCTCCCGGGTCACCACCCAAATGTCAAAAAACCAGTTGAAGAAATGGGTGAAGGTGAGAAGCAGGACGGTGAGTTCGTAGAGGGCCAAGATGAGCAGGCTTACGGTGGCAAGCGGTGGCGCATCGTTAATGGTTTGGATCAGTTGCGGGGCGATGAACGGGAAGATGGCAGGCAAGAGTGCCAAGACAATGAAAAGGAGTAACCCCTTCAAAAAGAGGATGGGGTGTTGGCGGAACACGAAGATCGGTTCTTCGGGCTTGCCGTGGCAGGTGGTGAGGAACGGGAAATGCATATGTCTAGAAAGGCGAGGCCGAGAAAAACGAGTCAAAGTCGATGAGTGGGGCGGACCAGTCGGAGGCACCAACTGCCGTTGCTGTCCATAAGAGGACAAAAGCGACTGCCGCCCAAAAAGCCACCACCCCAGCAAAGGCCATGAGCGATGGCCCGAAGGAAAAGAGGGTGAGTGATTGCAGGAATCCGAAGAGCACAATACCGAGGACGATGAGGGCGAACAGGGCAAGTGCTGCCCAAAGCGGGATGATCATGACGCGAGTGATGAAGGAATAAGGCGGGGTGCGGTTTGGCGCAACCCGAGATGGCTATAGGCGCGGTCGGTCACCATCCGGCCGCGGGGTGTGCGTTCTATAAGGCCGAGCTGCATCAGGAAGGGCTCGTAGATTTCTTCGATGGTGGCGATCTCTTCCGCTGTGGCTGCGGCGAGCGCCGAGAGTCCCACAGGTCCGCCGTTGAAGCGTTCGATGATCGTGGAGAGGAGGCGACGGTCCACGTCGTCCAATCCCATGGGGTCCACTTCCAAGGCGTGGAGCGCTTCTTCGGCCAGTGGTGCCGTAATAATGCCGGCATGTTTCACTTCCACGTAGTCGCGCACCCGTTTGAGGAGCCGGTTGGCAACGCGTGGGGTGCGGCGGCTGCGGCCGGAAAGGAGCGTAAGCGCGTCTTCGGCACTTTGGATATTGAGAAGCCCGGCACTGCGCCGCAGAATTTTTCCAATGTCTTCTTCCGTATAGAAATTGAGGTGGAGGGTAATACCAAAACGGTCGCGGAGCGGAGCAGACAGGAGCGACAGCCGGGTGGTGGCGCCAATCACCGTAAAGCGGTTCAAGGCCAGCCGGATGGTACGGGCGCTCGGCCCTTTGCCGATGACGACGTCCAGCGCAAAGTCTTCCATGGCCGGGTAGAGGACTTCCTCAATAGTCTTGTTCAGCCGGTGAATTTCGTCGATGAACAAGATGTCGCCGGGTTCGAGGGCCGAAAGAATGGCCGCCAAGTCACCCACCCGCTCCAACGCGGGGCCGCTCGTCACTTTAATGTTCGCGCCCATTTCGTTGGCAATCACGTGGGCCAAGGTAGTTTTACCCAAACCCGGGTTGCCGTAGAGCAGCACATGCTCAATAGGTTCCACCCGTTTTTTTGCGGCAGCCAAAAAAATACCCAGGTTTTCCTTGATCTTGTCCTGCCCAATGAATTCGGCCAAAGACTTGGGCCGGAGCCCGACCTCAATCTGCACTTCCTCCGGCTGGGCCGACGGCTCCACAATGCGCGGTTGTTGGTCGGCTTCATCCATACGGCCGTATTGTAGCTGCGCGCGCCACCCGCCACAAGGAATAGCGCGCCCTTGACTCTGACGTTACGTCATGGTTTAGATTGGGTATCGGTGATGGTCGACACCTCGTCCGCACAGAACCGAATCTATGCCATATACCATTGCACAACTCGCAAAACTGGCCGGGGTCAGCGTGCGCACGCTGCACCACTACGATCGGATTGGCCTCTTGCGGCCCAGCCGCTCGGCAACAAACGGGTATCGGACCTACGGGGATGCCGAGCTCTTGGTCTTGCAGCAAATCCTGTTTTTTCGGGAGCTCGAGTTTCCACTCGGCGACATCAAGCGCATTGTCACGGCGCCTGGCTTTGATATGGCTGCTGCGCTTACGGATCAGCGGCGCTTGTTGGAGCTGAAGCGTAAACGCCTGGCCGGCCTGATGCGGACGATAGACACCACACTCAAAAAACTCAATCACAAAAAATCTATGGAAGACAAAGACTTATACGGCACCTTCTCTAAAGAAGAGATGGATGCCTACACAAAAGAAGCCAAAGAGCGTTGGGGACACACCGATGCCTGGAAGCAAAGCCAAGAGCGCACCAAACATTGGACGAAGGCGGACTACAAGCGCATTGCTGAGGAGGGGGCCAAGTTCATGCAGGTGGTCGTGAGTCATATGCACGAAGATCCAGCTAGCCCCGCCGTGCAAGAGCTCATGGACCAGCACTACAACGCGCTCCGCACCTTCTACGAACCGAACCTCACCATGTACCGTGGTCTGGCCGACATGTACGTAGCCGATGCCCGCTTCAAAGCCTACTACGAAAAGTTCGCACCTGGCCTGGCCCAATTCATGCACGATGCCATGTACGCCTACTGCGACGCACAAGAGAAAAAATAAAGGGAATGAAAAAACTCCGCTGCAGCGGAGTTTTTGTATAAGGGGCACCTCTAACGGCAAGGGAATCTAGGGGACGTAGACCGGTGCGGTTTCAACCACAAATCCCCGGTCAGTTTTTCGAACAACATATGTGAAATCAGTTTGGGTCGGCATTTCTGCTTCGGTTGCTCCGCAACATGGCCCGCGCGTGAAGAGTGAACCATCGTTATTCGCGAACTGCACAACGAAAGTAAACGTATCGGCATCCACCTGCTCTTCTTGAAGGATGCTTTTAATTGTTAAGCACTGCCAACCATTTTGTTCGCATCCTTTGCGCAAAAGTACGGCAGGCTCACTCTCTGAAAGATCGGGATTCCAGCTCACAAGGGTATCGTAGCCACTCCCGTGGTACGCCGTCGCTTCCGAGTACTTTTTGGAATGTAATAAGAGAAAATATGTTTCAAGTGATTCGCGAGCCGTAGGATTTGGCTTGGTGTTCTCTATCGCAAACATTCGGACGTCGCGTAGCATCGGCACGCCTATAAATTGCACGAGAATGTATATCCATGCACCCGCAGCGCACATCCCAAGTAGGAGAAAAAATTTTGTCCGTGTTGATGTCATATCATGAGAATTGTTGGTGCCTGGGGAGGGAGTCGGTTTGCTCCCGCAAACCCGGGGCGCGCTCCGTCCCGCCCCGCGGGACGTCGACGTCGCCCGTTCGACTCCTTTGCTTGTTTTGAAATGCCTGGGGAGGGAGTCGAACCCTCAATCCCTTGCGGGCTGGGGATTTTAAGTCCCCTGCGTATGCCAATTCCGCCACCCAGGCGCGTGGCCCATTGATACCAATATTTTACGGTTTCGGCAATTCCGAGACGGGGATGACGGTGAACGGTTGGTTGGGTCCGGTGACGACGATGTGAGATCGATCGGTGGTTATTGCCAGGCGATCCAAGGAAGAGGTGATTTGTCGGATCGGGGTAGTAGCCCGGGTAAAAATGTTCATGACAAAAGCAGGAGTGTCCTCACCAGCCACCACCACACGTTCGTCGTCAATGAAGATGGGATCGACGGCCCGACTCCAATCAGACACTTCTCCGACCCGAATTGTTTTTCCGGTTTCCAAATTTAAGCGGTGAAGGAATGCCGGATATACGTCGCATTGAGATTTGTAGCAGCTCCATTCAATGCCGATGCCAGAGGTGTGGCTGGGATTCATCCAGATAGGATCACGAACACGGGGTGCGGAGAATGAGCGGGTTTCTCCATTGGTCAGGGAAACGCGGACAATCACACTTTCCGGGCTTTCCTTGCCAGGTGCTTGTGGTGGGACAATGCCGAGGTTATTCCAAAGCATATAGATAAATGTCTCGTCCGATGAAAGGCCGATATGATCGAGTGCTTGTGGCGTGCCGACTGGGTGAATGTCAGTACTTACTATCATTGTTTTTCCTGAAAATGGATCAATCCGGTAAAGCGCTGTTTTTTGAAAGAAGAAATCGTCTGTCGGGGGATCGTTCGCAAGAGTGGCGAAAAAAGTATTTTGAATGTTTGAGCCACGCACCGCATATGTTTGGCGTCCCTCACAAGAAAGGTGAATAGTTTCAGGGCCGACCAAAGGAATTGTTTGGTCATTACCAAAATTGAGATAGTGCATGTCGACGATCATGCGATCGTCACGATCTTCAAACGTCCAACAGTCATACACGGCAATGGCAGGAATATCCGTTGTGGGTACAGCTGCAGGGAGAGCGAGCGGTGTTTGTTCCTCGGTTGTGACCCCAAGTACTTCTGGGGTGCTGGTTGTGTCCGATGATTCGGGTAGGGGTTGAACATCTTCAACCCCCGCGTCGGTTTTTTTCTGCGATCTGGTTTCCCGTCCCCGCACATCAAAGTACAGCACGCCTAATATAAAGAAGCCGACGATGCCGAGGAGCATCATCCAGAAGGGAAGTACGCGAGGGAGTCGTTCCATGGTGGTAGTGTACCAAAAACCCCGCCAGTGTGGCGGGGTTTAGCAATCGGAGGAATTTTGGCGGCCGTTATTTTACGATGAGTGTCCAGCGGGCTTTGCTGGCTCCATTTGGCCATTGGCCCACAAAGGTAATGTCTTCGGTGGCTTTGAAGGTAATGGTTTTTGATTGGCCCCCTTGGATTTTTCCGAGGTCGTATTTGTTGCTCTTCACCACGAGGCCGTTATAGAAAACGTTGGTGGAACGCATTTTAAAGGTAACGGTGACGGTCGTATTTTTGGCTGCCGTTCCGCTGGCAGGATACGCACCCTTGTCGTCCATTTCTACATAGAAGGTTTTGCGTGCGGCAGAGGTGGTGGGCTTGGGCGGGGTACCGGTCTGGGGGGCGGTGGTAGGAGTGGTCGTCGGCGCCACATCTGGCGTGGTGGTTGAGGCGGTAGGTGTTTCAATGTTTGGCGTGTTGGTGTTTGTATTGGTCGTTTCCGGTGTTTTTGCGCAGCCAAAACCGGCCAAAAGAAGGACGGCAACGGCAAGGGGAATAAGGGTGTGGCGCATAGAGACAAACAGCAGCGTAGCAGAAGGAAGGCGGATTGACAACGGAGGCACACATAGTTACAGTGTCACTGAAATTTTACGGCACGCGGGTATCGTATAGTGGCTATTATGCGACCTTGCCAAGGTCGAGAGACGGGTTCGATTCCCGTTACCCGCTCCAAAAATCCCCACGCAATGCGTGGGGATTTTTGTTTTGTTTAGGCGGCTGCGGCCTTGGTGGGATTTTCCCGTTTCCAGGCCCAGGCCTTCTTCCAACCGAACTCCTTGCCGTTGATCCAGGAGGCCCGGGTCTTTTCCATAATAAAGGCCATGCAGGCGTCGCGGGCGGCGCCGGCTAGGCCCAAAGCCCCGGCCAACTCACTAAATTCTTTGCGCAGGACTTCTGACGGGGCTGTTTTGACTACCGTGACTGTTTTGACTGCTGCTTCCATATAAAGATGGTTAGCGTGAAGACGCATGGTCTTCGGGAATAAGTA
>CAZQBA010000047.1:0-7446 GCA_964591635.1 uncultured Gammaproteobacteria bacterium
CCGCACGGGATGTCCGCCTGGCGTACCCGGCCGCCGGCCGGATGGACGAGCTCGGAGATGGCGTTGGAGACGCCACCGGCCCCAAGGTCGTGGCAGGTGATGAAGGGATTCCCCAGGCCGAGCTCGATGCAGGCCCGGAAGAAGCTGTCCACGCGCCGTTCCATTTGCGGATCGGCACGCTGAACGGATTTGAAGTCCAGGTCGACGGCATTGCTGCCGCCGGACATAGAACTGGCCGCGCCGCCACCCAGGCCAATCCGGTAGCCCGGACCACCCAGAAGCAGGATGAGCGCCCCAACTTCGGGCGCACCCTTCTGGCTGTGTATGGCCAGCATCTTGCCAGCACCGCCGGCCAGCATGATCGGTTTCATGTAGGCGCGGTACTTGTCATCCGACATATACATGCCGAATGTCCGGACAAACCCGTGCGTGACGGGTCGCCCGAAGCAGTTGCCGTAGTCGAAGGCTCCGGTGCTCGCCCCGAGCATGATCTCGAGTGGCGAGGCGTAGCTCGGCGGATGCGGCCATGAATCCGTTTCCCAGGGCTGGATAAACCCCGGGATGCAGAGGTTGGCTGTGGCGTACCCGGTTGCCCCGGCGCCTTGCAACCCACCGCGTCCCACCGCATCCCCGTCGCGGATCTCTCCCCCACTCCCAGTAGCTGCTCCGGGAATGGGGCAAATGGCCGACGGATGGTTGTGCGTCTCTACCTTCTTGGTGCGGTAGATGTGGTAACGCTGCGCCACGAACGGGCTCACCTGTCCCGGACGGGCCGGCAGGTAGAGCGGCACTTCGGGCCCATCAATGGCCGAAGCGTCGTCGACGAAGGCCAGCCGCGCATTGGCCGGGTGGGTGCGGTAGGGGCGCTGGACAATGTCCATGAGCGACTGCCGGACCTCCACCCCGTCGATCACGTGTCGGCCGCGGAAGCGGTGGTGGCGGCAATGCTCGGAGTTTGCTTGCGCAATGTGGAACAACTCAGCGTCGGTCGGGTTCCGCTCCAGGATGGTGCGGAATAGCCCGAGGATGAAGGCCTGATCCTCTTCGTCCCAGCCGCAGCCGAAGTCGCGGTTGAAGGAATGAAGCAGGGCCGCACCCTCGTCACCCAGAAGATCCAGGTGGACGACCGTGTTCGGCATCTCAGCGGCCGCCAAGTGCGTGGGCGGCTGGAGATACCGGACCTCCGTCATGCGGTCGTGGAGCGGCGCTAGGAAGTCGTCCATCTGCGCATCGCTCAGGATGGCGTCCACGCCGTATCGGGTGGAACGTTCCAAGCGGGTCACTTCCGGAATGCCGCAGGCCCGGCAGGCATCCACGGCTTTGGCCGAGAAGGCAGTCTGGAAGTTGAGCCGCGGCCCCACTTCCCCCACCGTCCGGCTGTCCGCCAGGAAGGAATTCGATCCGTACGCATCCGGCGCGAACGTTTCGCAGAGGAGCCAATCGAGTCGGACCTCTGCCTCGGGCCTGAGCGGGTGGGTGACCTCCACATGGAAGCACCATTCCACCCGAACGGTGTGAACCGGTACGCCCAACCGCCGGCTCGCATCCTGCGCCAGGCGGGCGGCCTGGTCGGTCGTCACCGGCGCCATCCGAAACCGTCGTATGAGCGTCATTGTCTTCTCCGTTTGTTGCAGGTTTTCAAGGAAGCGCATCATGCGCTGGGCGCATTTCAGCCGGGTTTGCAGGGTCTGTCAAACCCCGGTAAGCTCGGGCTGCTCGGATTTCCCGGGCGTTCCTGAACAACCGGAGGGTTCCGTGTCTGATACCCCGCATATCCTCATTGTCGATTTGGGATCGCAATACACACTCGTCATAGGCCGCACCTTGCGCGAGCTGGGATTCCGGTCCGTGATCCTGGATCCCAAGCGGGCCGGAAAGTGGATTGCCCAGCATCGGGCCGACCTCAAGGCCGTCATCCTCTCGGGCGGCCCGTCGAGCGTGTACGACACGGACGCACCCCAGCCCCCCACGGGCGTGCTCGAGCTCGGCCTGCCGGTTCTCGGCATCTGCTACGGCATGCAGTGGATGGCGCAGGCGCTTGGTGGAAAGGTAGAGCCGGCGGCCGGGCATCGTGAGTACGGGGCGTCACGGATTACTTTGACCGGTGGCGACTACGGTTCGTGGCTGTTCCTGGGACTCCCGAATGAGCAGTCTGTTTGGACCAGTCATGGAGATACGGTGACCGTGCCCCCACCGGGCTTCCGAGTGGCGGCACGCAACCCGGAGAACGGCACAGCCGCCTTTTTCCATCCCGAGCAGCAATTGATGGGCGTGCAGTTTCATCCAGAGGTCCACCACACCCCGCACGGCAAGGCCATGCTCAAAAATTTCGCCCAGGTCGTGGCCGCATGCACGCCCGACTGGCGACCAACCGCCCTTGTTGATGCGATCCGTGAAACGGCAATTAACTCGATCGGCGACCAGAAGGCCGTGATCGGCTTCAGCGGCGGAGTGGATTCCACCACCATCGCGGCTATCCTCTCCCCCGTTCTCGGCAAGCGGATCCTGGGCGTGACCATCGACGCCGGCAACTTGCGCCAGAATGAAACAGTGGAGATCGCCCGCCACGCCGCAGCGGCCGGACTGACCCACGCCGTGATCGAACGCAGCGAGCGGTTCATTCGGGCGGTGGGTGTCAGCACCGATTCCGAAGAAAAACGGGAGGCATTCAAACATGCCTATCGCGAAACACTCACCCATGCCGCCCAGCAGTTCGGGGCAACCACCGTGATCCAGGGGACGCTGGCCACAGACCGTATTGAGTCGGGCGCCACGGGCGGCGACACCATCAAGTCGCACCACAACGTCGGCCTCACATTCGAGGGGTTGGCGCAGATCCATCCTGTCGACCACCTCTTCAAATACGAAATCCGAGCCTTGGCTGAAGAGCTCAAGCTGCCAGAAAGTGTCTGCCACCGCCAACCATTCCCCGGCCCCGGTCTCTTCCTGCGCATCGTGGGCGTGCCGGTCACGGTCGAACTCCTGGAGCTCGTACGCTGGGCTGACGCCGAAGTGCGGCGCATCCTGGAAGCGCACGGCCTCTACCACGGACTCTCGCAACTCGTCGTGTCCTACCTGGGCGTCAAGACCGTGGGTGTGAAAGGCGACAAGCGGAAGTACGGTGGCATGCTGATGGTCCGGGCCGTTGACACCCAGGACTTCATGACGGCTAAGGGCGTCTACCTTCCGGAAGACGTCTTCCGGGAAATCAATTCGACCTTGGTCAAGCACCCGAGCATCGTGCGGGCCGTCTTAGACCCGACCGACAAGCCGCCGGCCACGACTGAGCCCGAATAGAGAAACCGCTCCCTTTGCAGAGAGCGGCTTTTTTTATGGATTCAACAACCAAATCGCAGCGTTCAGGTAGGTCGCGAAGCTCACCCACAGCAGATACGGTAACAGCAGGAGTGCCGCCGGCCGCGACACGCGGGCAAAGGCAATGACTGTGGCCACGATGGCCGCGAGCATAAAGATGATGTCAATCAGTCCGAAGAGCGGGTTCCGCAGGCCAAAAAAAAGGAGTGACCAAGCGGCGTTGAGTGCGAGCTGGACCGCAAACAGACCCAGCGCCACGCGGACCCCACTCTGTTGCCAACCCGCCTTCCATACCAACGCCGCAGCAATCCCCATGAGCGTGTAAAGGGAAACCCAGACCGGAGAAAACACCCAGCTCGGCGGATTCAGGGCCGGCTGATTCAATTGCGCGTACCACCCAGGAATCGCGGCCGAGGTGAACAGGACGCCCAGCACGCCCGCAAGTTGGCACAGTAGGATAGCGACGATAAACGACGGAAACCAGTGGCGTCTCACCATGCCAACCATCCCTTCCATAAACTACTCCAGCCACTCCCGGCTCTTTTTTGGCCAACCCACAAGAAGCAGGAGTGCCAACGGCGCGCCCCAGTTGGCCCAGCGTTCCACAAAATCCCAAATCGGTTCGCCCACGAGCGGCCGCACCAAAGCCGTCCAAAAGCCCCAAAAGGCCATCCATAGCAATGGAAGGCGCATGGGCTTTGCCAAAATGAGCAGGGCCAGGGCCACATCCATCACCCCCACCCAGAACAACAACTGCCCGGCCAGGGCTGGATCACTGACTCCGAACTTGGCAAACCAGCCAATCCATTGGGCTTTGCCTTGGATTGCAAATATCCCATGTCCAAAAAACTCCCCGGCTACGGCAATGCGTAGCACCCAGGCCACAGTCTTGTTGTTCATGACATGAACTCAAGAATAAGACGACTCTATTGTACCACCCAACGGTTATTCCGTCGTCGTGCCGTCAAATTCCTCTTCATCGGCTTCGGCATCGGCTTTGGTGGCATGGACCACGCCATCACGGTGGTTTGGTGGTGCGTACAGGGTATAGAGCTTGAGTGGTTGGTCGGCCGAGGTGTTCAAAATGTTGTGGCGTGATCCGGACGGAACAACCACCGCGAAGCCATCGCGTATGTCGTGTCCCACACCATCAATAAAGGCCTTCCCTTCTCCTGCTTCGCACCGCAGGAACTGGTCCAAGTGGTGCACCTCTTCACCAATCTCCTCGCCCGGCTTCAGGCTCATCACCACCAACTGGCAGTGCGCGGCCGTGTATAGCACCTGGCGGAACTTTTCGTTTTCCAAACTCAGCTTTTCGATGTTGGCAATGTATCCATGCATATACCGTATCATCCCACTCAGAAAGGAATCCGACCAGGTCTGGTTTCCTACAGCTTGGCCAAATCAATAGTCGTATCAATCCGGATCTGGGCCACGAATTCCGGAATATGGCTGACCATGAGCACCGCCCCGGCAAACTGGTCAATCGCCTGGGCAATGACGGAAAGATGGCGGAAGTTGATGTGGTTGGTGGGCTCATCCAAAACCAAGAGGCCCGGTTTCATGAGAACCAAGCGCGCAAAGACCAGCAACCCCTTTTGGCCTTCGGACAACGATGCGATCCGGCTGGCCAGTACTTTGCCGTCGAGCAGGAAACCGGCTGCCGTAGCCCGCAAGACATGTTCATCTTTCATGGCCATGGCGTCTTCCAAGCAGGCGTAGGCAGTTTGGTTGTAATCCAGCGTGGCAAAGTCCTGGCTGTAATAGCCCACACGTACGCCCTCGCCCAAGACCATCCCCTCAGCCGTTTTTGCGGCAATCCGCTGGAGGAGCGTGGACTTACCAATCCCGTTTGGCCCAGCCAGCAACACATGGCTGCCTTTGCGCAGTGTGAGATCCAAGTCTTTGGAAACATGCTCCCCTGCCTTCATTATACCGACCTGTGTGATATCCAGAATCTTTCCATCAAAACCAAACGCGAATTCTTGGAGCGAGATGGCGAACTCGCGAATGGTTTTGTCTTCACGGCGGACTTCGACCATGCTTTCTTCGGCTTCCTCGGCTGCTTCGCGCATACGCTTGGCCACAGAACGCAACTTGCCGCCTTTGTGGGCGAACACTTCGGCCTGCTCCTTCTTCTTGCGGATCTGTGTCTCCGCCCGGGCGTTCTGCATCTTTTCCCGCTCCACCCGTTCGGCAATCTCTTCCACCACGTTGTAGTAGTTGCCGGTGTACTGCTCGACTTTATGGGTGTGGACGTCCAAGTAGAGCACGGCGTCCGTAAAGGCGTTCAAGAATTCCGCGTCATGGGAAATCACCAGCACGGTTTTTTCGTACATCATCAAAAAACCGGTCAGATGTTCGATCCCCTCTTGGTCCAAGTTGTTCGTCGGCTCATCGAGCAGGAGAATGTCGGGGTCGTTGACCAGCGCGTACGCCAATAGTAACCGCGCCAGCTGGCCACCAGAATGGGCTTTCACCTTCTTGGTGAGGTCGGTCTGCAAATTCACGGCGTCAAGCACAGTGGCAATACGTTTATCGAGGTTGTACGGCACCTCCGCAAAATGAGTGGCGAAGAATTCGCGAACTGTGAGCTCCTTGTGCTCAGGAGCAATCACTTGCTTGGCCACGCCAATTGTCGCCTCTTTTGGCGTGGTGAACACGCCACCGGATTTGGGTTTGAGCTCACCCGTAATCAGCTTAAAAAGTGTGGTCTTCCCTGCCCCATTCTGGCCCATCAAAGCCACCTTAGCCCCGTTGCGCACACTAAACGAAACATCATCCAAAATAACATGGTGCTCCCCGTGGGAAAACGCCACATCCCCAAACCGCAACACGACATTGTCATTCGCCATAGTCCGCCGGACTATACGCCTTCCTGCCGGAAGTTTCAAGACATCAACAGCTCACCAAAAACAAAAACGCCCGAGTGGGCGGTTTTTCGCTCACGACTACATCCCAACCACGACCTTGAACCCGCCGGAGGAGAAGTGGTTCATGGCAAACGGCATCTTGCCCGTCTCCTTACTGTACTTCTTGGCAAAGAAGGCCATCACTTTTTTGTTCACTGCATCCCGGTGGGCCCGTGACTTGTAGGTGATAAAGGAAAACCAGACCGCTTCGCTCGGCTTGGCCTTGGTCATTTTGGGGAATGTCCAAAGCACGGCTTTGTGTGGCCGCACATCATCAATCATGCACTCCTTGTAATCGATCGCGCCAAACCGTTTCCAAACAGCCATGCCTTCTTTGGCCATCTTTTTATAAGCGCCTGTATTCTTTTTTGGAATGCAGATGACGAATCCGTCCACGTAGGTTCCTTTTTTCATAAAAGATTTCTTAGTGTTTAGACCGCTTATGAAGTATCGCTTGAACCGAGGGGCTGATCTTCTTGTCTTTCCGATGGATACAGCCCAGCCAACAACAGGGTCGACGCTTCCCTTCTTTGAGTTCGCCTACCAACCTTTTGATGTGGTCTTTTCGGGTCTCCTCTTGCTTCACGAATGTGACCCAACAGATCCACTCATTGCGGGCGAGCGGGGTAAGACTCTCCCACGCGGTGCGCGCTCCCCTATCGGCAACCAGCGCCTTGCGCATATCCAACGGCAGGGTATGCGCAGTTCCACCGGAGAGGGGTGTCATTGCCATACAAAATCAATACTCCATCGGCACCGACGTTGTTGCCGACCCGGACGTGTATGTTCCCCAGACCCGTTGCGAACGCGTCTCAAATGCGGCTTGTGCGGCAGGAAGTTTTTCCCGCACGTTTCCCGGCAGCATCTGCAACACCTTATCTACTACTTCGGGAGCGATGCCCTGCATGCTCCAGGCAAACCCTTGAGCATACATGGAAGCCATATTGTCATCTGCTGGTGCGGGAAACTCGGTGCCGGCGCGCAGTGCGGGGGTGATTTCGGCTTCCTCAAAGGCCAGATGATTATCGAGGAGCGTTTTGAGCTCATCTAAAAACGCTTCGACGTTTTCCGGATGGGCCAGGTCGGCAAAGGCCGCATCACCCTTTTCCAGCACCGGGTCAATCTGGTGATGTTGTTGCGTGAGCGTGTCCAGAGCAGATGCGAGATTGGGATGCTTGCTCCTCAGGTCCGGAAAGACACGTGCGTCTTCCATGGTGTG
>CAZQBA010000048.1:0-7442 GCA_964591635.1 uncultured Gammaproteobacteria bacterium
GGCGGAGAGGTAGCCTTTGGATTTGAGGTTTTCCACATGCTCATGGACGGTGGCAGGGGAGGACAGGCCCAAAGCTTCGGCAATTTCCCGGTAACTCGGGGCAGTTTCGTTCTCTTTAGTGTAGGCCGTGATGAAGTCTAGGATCGCTTTCTGTTTCTTGGTGAGTGGTTCTTCGATCATAGACATGGGGTTATGTTCGGCTTATGTTCGGTATTATCTTCCGAACAAAAACCGAACGCAAGGGGGGAGATGTGGATAAGTCGTAAGGGCAATTCATGAATTGCCCTAACAGCCCGAAAATTGCCCAAAACGGCTTTGTCTGATACAGTCATTGCGATTCTTTTTCTCAGTTCGTGACGTTTTTCGGTATGGATGAAAGCCTGGATACATACGGCCAGCCGCCCTCCAAACGGGGGCGGCGGGTGCTCGGCAAGCTGGTTGGCGTCTACCTCATTGGGTTGATGTTCTTGGGCGGCTTTGTGGCCGGCATTGTGGTGGGGGAAAAGCGCGGGGCTGCCGCCAATTCCGTTGGTGAAAGCGTCCGCCAGCGCTTGAACGGCAATGTTTCCATTTCGCCCAACGAGGATGGCCAAGTCAATTTCAACCTTTTCTGGCGCGTCTGGGAAACCATCCAAAAGAAGTACGTGCACCAGCCCGTGGACGACAAGACGCTGTTCCATGGTGCCTTGGCCGGTTTGGTGGATTCCCTTGGCGATCCGTATTCGGTGTACATGCCGCCCAAAGATGCCGAAGCGTTTTCCAACGACTTGAAGGGGGAGTTCGGCGGCATTGGCGCAGAAATCGGCATTAAGGACGATCGTCTGGTGATCGTGGCCCCGCTGCCAGATTCGCCGGCCGAAAAAGCCGGGCTGCGGGCCAAGGATTTTATTGTCCAAATCGATGCCACCAGCACGGTCAGCATGAGCGTGGAGCAGGCAGTGTCACTCATTCGCGGCCCCAAGGGGACGGAAGTCACGCTCACCATCTTCCGCGAGCAGAATGGAGAAGAACCGCTGACCTTCAAAATTGCGCGGGACACGATTGTCGTCAAATCCGTCCGTTCCGAAATGAAGACGACGCCGGGCGGCGGGCTGGTGGGTTACATCGAGATCCGTCAGTTCAACGAAGACACAGTGCCGCTCTTTGACCGCGCAGTGCAGGAGGTGTTAGCAAAAAATCCGCGGGCCGTGGTGATTGATATGCGTTCAAACCCGGGTGGGTACTTGGATGCAGCCATTGATGTAGCCGGCACTTGGGTGGGGAGCGATGTGGTAGTGGTTGAGCGTAAGATGGGGGGCGAAGAAGAAGCGTTCCGGGCCAGCCGCCGCGCTCGCTTGGCTGGCATGCCTACCATTGTGCTTGTGAACGGCGGCAGTGCCTCGGGTTCGGAAATCGTGGCCGGTGCCTTGCAGGATGGGCAATTTGCCACGCTCGTGGGCGAAAAGACTTTTGGCAAAGGATCGGTCCAGGATTATGAAGAGTTGCCCGACGGCGGAGCCCTGAAGCTGACCATTGCAGAATGGCTCACGCCCAAACTCCGGGCCATCAATAACGTCGGTATAGAACCAGATGTGACCGTTGCGTACACCAAAGAAGACTACAATGCAGACCGAGACCCCCAACTGGAAAAAGCACTCGAACTCATCGACGCCCGCAAAGCGGCGGCGCGGCGCTAAGCCGGGCAAATCCAAGGACCCCGTCCGCGTGGAAATTTCCGCGGGCGGTATTGTCTTTACTCGCCGCCAAGACGGACCGCATGTCGCCTTTATTCGCGATGCCCACGGCAAGTGGACGTTTGCCAAGGGGCACGTACGGATCGCCAAAGGCGAGTCCATTGAAGCCGGGGCCGTGCGCGAAACCGAAGAAGAAATGGGCCTCCACAGCTTGCGGGTCATAGAAAAACTGGGCACCACCGACATCTGGTTTCGCGACCGTTTTCAGCATAAAGGGGCGTTGGTGCATAAGTTTATTACGTACTTCCTCATGGAAGCGCCGCCTGGCAGCAAAGCCAAGCTGCGGGCCCAACCCGTTGACCTGCCGGAAGGAAAAGAGCCGCCACCAGAAGAAATTGTCTGGGTGCCGCTGGCCGAAGCATCCAACGTGGCGATTTACCCGAACACGGTGGGCATGCTGAAGAAAGCAATCAAAGGAGTGAAAAAGCTTATTCATGAACACGGCACACGCCGCTCATAATATGTTGGTGACTGGAAAAGTCGTTCACGGCAAAGGAGAAGGAAAAAAGACCGGCTATCCCACAGCCAATGTTGATTATGCCGGCGTTGCTTTGTATTACGGCGTGTTCCATTGCACGGCGCGGTTGGATGACCAGCAACTGAAGGGTTTGGCTGTGATCGGGATGTGGGCGCAGGACAACGACCTGCCTTCTTTGGAAGTGCATCTTTTGGATTTTGATGGCGATCTGTACGGAAAGACGTTGGAAGTAGATGTGGGGGAGAAACTGCGTGAACTGAAGACGTTTGAGAACACCGAGGCCTTGGTTGCGCAAATTAAGAAAGACGTGGAAGATGCCCGGAGTCGGGAATTTGGAATATAGAATATCGAATTTCGAAGCCTGATTAGGCTTCGAAATTCCACATTCGAATCCCCATATTCCCCACCCACCCATGTTCACCGGCATCGTTCATAACCAGTACCCCGTCACGCACCTTACCGATACTCCAGGGTTGCGGTCGTTTGCTGTGTCTTTCCCGCCGGAGCTCTTGGATGGATTAGAAATCGGGGCCAGCGTGTCGGTTTCCGGAGTCTGTCTCACAGTCACTAAAATAGAAGGCGCAGATGTCTTTTTTGACGCAATGCAGGAGACACTTCAGAAAACCACCCTCGGTTCGCTCAAAGAAGGGGGGTTGGTGAATATTCAGCGCTCTTTCCGGGCCATGGACGAAATCGGCGGCCACATTGTCTCCGGGCATGTGGATATCATGGCGGATATTGCAGAAACCAAGCAAAACGGGGGAGATGTCACGGCAATGTTTCGCGTGGAACCGCGCGTTATGGAGTACATCCTGCCCAAAGGGTTCATTGCCCTCGACGGTTGCTCCTTAACCGTGGTAGAAACAGGTCCGGACTGGTTTACCATCGCTTTTATTCCGGAAACCCTGCGGCGCACCACGTTTGGCACCAAAAAGGCAGGGGATAAGGTGAATGTCGAAATCGACCGCCAAACCCAAGCGATTGTCGAGACGGTGAAACGAGTAATCGGGAATTTGGAATATAGAATATCGAATTTGGAAGCCCAATAAGGCTTCGAAATTCCACATTCGAATCCCCATATTCCCCACCCACATGCACCACAACACGTTTCAAAACCTACGCGGCACTCCAGCTCCGTACCTGCCTGCCGGCAGGCAGGTTGGTATTGTCCGGGCCCGCTTTAACGAAGATATCACCACGGGTTTGCTGATGGGCGCCCAAGAAGTGCTCCAGGAAGCAGGCCTGCGTCCCGACCAGGTCCGCATAGTCGAAGTGCCAGGCTCGTTTGAAGTGCCGCTCGCTGCCGACCGGTTGTTCGCTTCTAAAACCGTGGATGCCGTGATTTGTTTGGGCGCGCTCATCCAGGGCGACACCCCTCATTTTGAATATATTAGCCGGGCTGCCGCCTCTGGCATCATGCAAGTGGGCCTACGCTACGGAAAACCGTGCGTCTTTGGCATCATCACCTGCTTTACCCGCGAACAGGCCGAAGAACGTTCCGGCCCCGGCGACATGAACCGCGGCCGCGAAGCCGCCAAAGTGGCGCTAGAGATGGTGGAGAATTTGAAAGGTCTCACGTAAAAACAAACCACCCTTCACGGGGTGGTTGTTTGTTCAGAACCATGTTTGCCAACCCGTTGACAATAATACAACGGTGTGTCGGGCGTCAACGAGGAGTACGTTAAAAGCTCCTGGGGGTGGCGTAGTGCAGATCTATGTTTGCCAACATGGGTTCTTGGGGTGCAAATCCCCACATCTCCAGGTAATGGATTGACCTTATTTTGAAAATAAGCTATAGACGGGGGAGGAGGAGTGATGGAAGAAGCATTGGAATTGGATTTGGCGGAGGTCGGCGGGACGTTGGAGAACGACATGCGCGTCTTGGCCGGATTGCTGGCTACGGGCAAGTGTGCCGATCGCGTGCATATGGGGCAGAACAAGCGGCTCTGTGCCGTGGTCTGGGATCCGGCAGATGAGCCGCGTCGGGATGCGATCATCGCTGGGGATCGCTGCTGGCAAACGCCCGGCATGCTGAATATTGTCCTCACCATGGTGCGCGGTGTGCCGCTGTACACGGCCTTCACGCGCGATTGGGTGGAGGAGACGCATGGCACGCGGGCTTGCTTGTGGATCTGTTGGGGAGAGGAACGCATCCTCAAGTGCGACTCCCACAACAGCCGGGTGGAATTCGACGTTGAGAAAGGTATCGCCATCACGTACCAAGGAAAAACAGCGACCTTTCCGATGGTCGAGATCCTGGATCTCATCGACAAGACCGTGTCCAAAACCAACCAATAACGCCTGGGGATAACCCGTTCCTGGCGTTCTTTTTTTTCCGGGAAAAGCTCGGTATACTTGGCCTGTATGAGCCTTGTATCCCTCACGGTTTTGATTGGTATTTTGGCAGCCGTGGCCCTTTCCCCTATGGTCACCAAAGCAGGCGCAGAATACCCACTCTTGCACCGTCCCGATAAAACCCAGAACGACCAGCAAAAGTAAAAAAAAACAGGGTGCGGCCTCGGCTGCACCCTCTTGTTATTCGGTTGTCGATTCCTCCGACGGGAGGCTGGTGGGAACGGTCGCGTGCGGCCGCTCGTGGAACGTGATCCGGATGGTGTGGCTGGCTGGGTCCCACTTGGGCCGTCCTGCCCGCAAGCCGTTCAATTCCGCCACCATGTTGGCCGTACCTTGCAGGGCCATTTTTGCCGTCTCAATGGTGACTGGATCAATTTTGTCGCAACGGGCCAGGAAGTGGCCGGTGCCGTCTCCCCGCAACGGCGATTGCTTTGCCTCGTTTTCCATCCACAGCCGGCCGTGGCGCACGTCGTGGCAGATCGACCACCCCCCTTTGACTCGGGTGGTTGTGCCCATTCAGTCTCCGCCGCCGTTGTTCGTGTACTCGTCCAACAAGTCGTGCGGGTCGACGAACCGCGGTTGCTTGGGTGGCGGTACCAGCTCGTAGGCTACCGTGCCGGTGCCGTCGTCGGCTGACCGCTTGGAGTTGATCACCAATCCCGTGTACTCGCGCACGAACCCGATGATCCCCTCGACGCCGACCTTGATGCGCACCGCAAAAGGCTTGTCCCCCCGAATCCGGATTTCCGCCGGGTCGAGCACCGAAGGGGGAACGAGACTCATCTCGTCCGTCTTTAGGTAGTGCAAGACTTTCCAACCGGCAGCCACGGAAACCAAGGTTCCGTTCGCCAGCTTCGCTTCTAACATTTTTTCTCCTCCTCCCACTGCCGTTGCGCAGCGGGAACACACTGTAGGGAAAATCCGTAGCCGTGTCAATCCAAAAAGAAAACCGCCCTTGGGGACGGTGTTAGGCTGCTTTGCGCGGGCCCTTGGCCTTGCGTTTGGCGGCAGCGAGTGCTGGTCGCCGCGGCAGGCGATCTTCGATGGGTGCTTCCATGAACAACTGGAAGTGTTCGTCGGTGATCTCCTCCGTATGCACGTTGCAGCCGCTCATCACCGAGAGCAGTTGCCGGATGCCGGAGAGCAGCTCGTTGGGTGCTATCTGGATCCGTTCGATCGTCACGGATTGCTCGATGTCACGGACTCGTACTTTGGCAAAGTGCTGGTCCGTGAAGGTGATCACGCCGCTGTGGCGGTTGTAGACCACCCGTATCCCGTGCGGCGAGGTGATGGGCCGCCGCGTCCGGGAGAAGAAGGTGCACAGCGTTGGTTTCCGATTGTCCATGCCCGTCCTTTCTCTTTCGAACATAGCCATAAAAATCCTTTTTGTCAACCGTTTTGCCCTCTCGGCGCTGCAGGGGTACAATCGTGCGGGACGTAAACAATCCACAGGCCAGACCAGTCCCTATATTCCACATTCGATATTCCATATTCCCGATACACATGTCCAAATTCATCTTCATCGTTGGCGGGGTGATGAGCGGGGTGGGGAAGGGAACGGCCTCGGCCTCAATCGGTAAGTTGCTGCAAAGCAAGGGGTTCCGGGTGACGGCCGTCAAAATCGACCCATATGTGAACGTGGACGCCGGCACCATGAATCCGGTGGAGCACGGCGAAGTGTTTGTGACCGACGATGGCGACGAAACCGACCAAGACATTGGCACCTACGAACGCTTCTTGGACACGGATATCAATTCCGTGAACTACATGACCACCGGTCGGGTCTACCAAACGGTCATTGAACGCGAGCGCAATTTGGAATACGGCGGCAAGTGCGTGGAAGTGGTGCCCCATGTGCCGGAAGAAGTCATCCGCCGCATCAAGCGCGCCTCGAGCGCCAACAAGGCGGACATCACGCTCATTGAAGTGGGCGGCACGGTGGGGGAATACCAGAACATTCTCTTTTTGGAAGCGGCCCGCATGATGCACAACGCGCGTCCCCAGGACGTGCTCTTTATTTTGGTGTCGTATTTGCCGGTCCCAAACAAGATTGGGGAGATGAAGACCAAGCCGACCCAGTACGCGGCGCAAACCCTCAACTCGGCCGGCATCCAGCCGGACATCATTATTGGTCGGGCTGATCGGCCGCTCGATGCACCGCGAAAAGCCAAAATTGCCATGTTCTGTGCGGTCGACTCGAAGGACGTCATTAGCGCACCCGATTGCGACACGGTCTACGAAGTGCCGCTTCTGTTTGAAAAAGAAGGGTTATCGCAGCGCATTGTCCAGAAGCTGGGGTTGAAGCCGCGCGGCAGGGACATGAAGGAGTGGAAAAAACTGGTCCACACCATCAAGACCGCAAAAAAACGGGCGCGCATTGGCGTGATCGGCAAGTATTTTACGACTGGCGACTTTGTCCTTTCGGACGTCTACATTTCCGTGTTGGAATCCATTAAGCACGCGTGCTGGTTCCATGGCGTGCAGCCGGAGATTGTGTGGTTAAACAGCGAAGAGTTTGAAAAGCATCCGGAAAAGTTGGCCGAGCTTTCCGACATGGACGGCGTGGTCATTCCCGGCGGTTTTGGCAGCCGCGGCGTAGAAGGCAAGATTGCGGCCATCAAATATGTGCGGGAAAAGAAGATTCCGTACTTGGGGTTGTGCTACGGCATGCAGCTGGCAGTCGTCGAATTCGCCCGGCACATGTGCGGCATGAAAGATGCCAACACGGCAGAAATTAAGCCGAAGGTCATCCACCCAGTCATCCACATCATGCCAGACCAGGAAAAAGTGGTGGCTGCCAAAAAATACGGCGGCACCATGCGGCTGGGTGCCTACCCCTGCGTCCTCCATCCCAAATCCATTTCCCGCAAAGCCTA
>CAZQBA010000049.1:0-2891 GCA_964591635.1 uncultured Gammaproteobacteria bacterium
ACCCGCCCCCACGCCAACTCCAACACCCGAGCCCATCCCCCCCACCCCCACGCCAGAACCTATTCCTCCTACGGTGTCCCCGGAGCCTTTTTCCCCCTCTCCTTCTCCTACCCCCAGCACTCCTCCTCCTAGCGGCAGCAACTATCCTCTTCCTGCGACGCTCGCGGCCGGGACCCTCATAAAGCTGCCGGACGACGCCAACATCAACACCACCACCGATGCCGTGGTCTACTACCTCGGCGCCGATGGCAAGCGCCACGCCTTCCCCAATGAACGGGTGTTCCGATCGTGGTACAGTAACTTCAACAACCTCAGGGTTATTACGGCCGCCCAAATGGCCTCACTCCCCTTGGGGCCGATCATCACCTACCGCCCCGGCGTGCGCATGGTGAAGTTCCAAACTGATCCCAAGACCTATGCCGTGGCCCGCGGCGGCGAACTGCGCTGGGTCCGAACCGAAGCCATTGCCCGGGCCATCTATGGCACGCGTTGGAACACCATCATCGATGACTTCTCCGACGCCTTCTTTACCGACTACCGCTTCGGCGCCGACATTACCTCGGCCAGCGACTACTCCGCCACAAGCGCCACTGCCGGCACCACCACCATAGACCAGGACCAGGGACGATAAACAAAAAGACGGCCATCGCGGCCGTCTTTTATATTTCTTAATTAGGCTCGTTCCACGTACTCAGCCGTGTCCGTATTGACCACGATCTTTTCCCCTTGCTTGATGAAGAGCGGGGCCCGGACTTTGAGCCCGGTTTCCAGAGTGACTTCCTTGGTGACGTTGCCACCAGTGTCCCCACGCACTGCATCCTGGGCTTCAGCTACGGTAAAGGCAATTTTCCGGGGGAGCTGCACGGCCACGGCTGCACCTTCGTACATCACCACCATCACTTCCACCCCTTCTTTCAAATAGCCTTCCTTGCCATCCAACATGGCCTTCGGCACCTGGACCTGGTCGTAGGTCACGGTGTCCATAAAAGTGGCGCCATTCGCGTCCGAAAACAAATATTGCATGTTCCGACGGTCGACTTCCACAATATCCACGGCTTCCCCGCTCTTCCAGGTATTTTCCAAGGACTTGCCCGAACCAATCGAGCGCATCTTCACGCGCACAAAGGCCGAACCTTTCCCCGGGTTCACATGCTGAAATTCCGTGACCACATAGAGGTCATTCTTAAAGCGCATTACGACGTCTTTCGAAATATCAGAGGTAGTCACCATAGGAACGACCGCATAAATTCCTTCATCTGCTGCGTTGCGGGGCCCCGCTCGACGCTCAACGTACCGTTCAGTACGTCTCGCGCCTCGCTCCCCCGCGCCTTGCAGCTGAAGTTTTTCTGCGGTCTTCTTAATTCAATCTGTACTGTATACCAGATGGTCGGAACAGTGTCGAGGCCGGAAAAAACCGTACGTCGTTGATAGACGCGGCGTCCGTAAGGAGCATGATGAGGCGGTCGACGCCGAGGGCAATGCCGCCTGAGGGGGGCATACCGAAGGCCAGGGCTGCCAAGAAGTCTTCGTCTATGGGCAAGACAGGCTTCTTCAGTTTTTTCCGAAGCGCTTGTTCGGCTTCCAAACGGCGGCGTTGTTCCGCAACATCATTTAATTCGGTAAAAGCGTTAACCAGCTCCATGCCACCCACATATACCTCAAACCGTTCGGCATAGCGCGGGTCGCGGCTGCAGACTTTAGAAAGCGCGGCCAGCTCCACCGGGTAATCCATGACAATCGTCGGGTGCCGCTGGCCCAAGCACGGCTCCACCTCATTCAAGAAAATCCGGAAAAACAAATCTTCATAGCGCTCGTTCTCTTCAGGGCGATAGCCCTTCTCACGCACCATACGGAACAGGTCATCACGGCTCTGCACCGCATCCAAATCCACGGCTGCATATCGGAGAAAGGCCTCGGCTACTGTGATCCGCTCCCATGGTCCGGCCAAGTCGAGCTGTTTGCCCTTATAGCGAATCTTGGTGCTGCCACACAGTGCTTTGGCCACGTGCTGCACCAACCCCTCGGTGTCATCCATGATTTCCAAGTACGAAGCATAGGCCCGATACCACTCCAGCATGGTGAACTCCGGATTGTGCGTGTTGCCAAACTCCTCCCCATTTCGAAAAACGCGGGCAATATCAAACACTTTTTCATAGCCAGCCACCAATAATTTCTTGAGGGCGTACTCGGGCGACGTGATGAGATAGGCCGGGAAGGCTTTTCCCGCTGCATCCATGACTTTGGTTTCAAACGGCCACAAGTACGGCTCCATGCCCGGGGCCGCAACAAGAGCTGGCGTGTCGACTTCGGTAAACCCGCGCTTCACAAAGAAAGCACGGATGGCCGCGAGCGCCTCTCCCCGCTTCTCTAGCCGCGTCTTTAGTTGCTGATCGCGCAACAACACTAACCACTGGCTCCCCTCTGCCGGATCGCCTTGTGTTGGTACCACAACCGCAATCGTCGCCACCTGCAGCCGGTGCTGGCGCACCTGGCCACACACTTCCACAATGTCGTAGACGGCCACGTCATTCTCAGGCGCCACGCAGGTCATGCTCCCCGTTTCATCAGCCACCACCAACAGTACCTTTCCCTCCCGCTCGTCGCGTGAAAGGACCCGGCCGCACAAGGTGACCATACCCACGGCCCGTTTGGCCTTGGCCACGGTGTGCGTCCGGTTCGTTCGCGCCGGGTAGTCGTGCGTTGCTTCAATTTTTTTGGAAGAACGTTTCATGGAAACACAGAAACCCCGAATGGTCGGGGTTTCATTTGAGAGAGGCTTAACGAGTCTCAAAGGGGATCAGAGCCATCACGCGAGCGCGCTTGGCTGCGACTGCAAGTTTGCGCTGGTGCCAGGCACACAGGTGCGAACGGCGACGCGGCATGATCTTCCC
>CAZQBA010000049.1:2991-4840 GCA_964591635.1 uncultured Gammaproteobacteria bacterium
GCACCTGGGGCACGGTCCAAGAGGATCACGTTCTCGGCCACAATCTCGGTACGGTTGCGTTTGGCACCATCCTGTCCGTCCCATTCGCGGGTCTGGAGCCGGCCTTCCACATACACCTTGCGGCCGCGAGCCAGGTACTGCCCGCAAATTTCGGCGAGCTTGCCCCAGGCCACGATGTTGTGGAACTCCACCTTCTCCTGCTTCTGGCCCTGAGCGTCCTTCCAAGTAAAGTTGGTGGCAACGCCAAAGCTGCACACGTTCTGGCCGGTCGTCGTGGTCCGCACTTCCGGGTCGCGCGTGCAGTTGCCAATCACCATGGCGCGGTTCAGGTTCATAGCTATTTGACCTCCTCAGTCAACATCTCATCAATCTTCTTTTCCACGTCTTCCATGCTCATTTCCGGGCCTGATGCGACCGGGCGTTCCTGCACCGGTGCAGCCGGACGCTCTGCATCACGCGGGGCGCGCACTTCTTCCTTCACTTGGAGGGAGAAGGTGGCCGTGAGCGGGTTCACGTCTTTCGCATCCACCACCATGGCGCGCAGGAGATCGGTGTCGAGTGACAAGTCCGAATTAATCTTGGCCAGGGCGGCCGGTTCGGCCTCAAACCACACCAAGAAATAGTTTCCAAAACGATGGGCGCCAATGGGGTAGGCCAGCTTGATTTTGCCGGCAAACTCGTTGCGGGAAATGGTGGCACCGGAATCCGTCAGGTGCTTTTCCACGCGGGCGCGGTGCGGGGCAAGTTCGGCCTCAGTGAGGTCGCCGCCCAGCACATACATGAGTTCGTATGTCTGCATACAAGTGCTCCCCGGTGCCGGGATTAAAAGGCCGGTCACATGGATCCCGCAGCGCGGGACGGGGGTTGGCCGGAATGTAGCAGGAAGCCAGGGGTCTGACAAGACCGGCCAGGCAGGCTACACTGGGTGCGGTATGTCCCTCTTTTATACCGAACTTGGCCGGAATCCGGCGTTATCGCTGGCAGAGCTGTTTGCCATGCACCCGGCCGGCAGCCTCACACTCGTGGCCCAGCACGGCCCCATGGCCCTTTGGGAATCCAGCCAGCCATGGACAGACCAGCAAGTCGCTCGGCTTGGCGGCACGGTCCGACTCGGCGAAATCATCCATAGCGCACCGGGCGTCCCGCTTCAAGAAGAAGTCATTGCCCGGGTCGCAGCCGCTCTTCAAGAACAGCATCCGGTTGGCAAGCGCATCTTTGGCCTGTCTGCGGCCGGGCTGTCTTCGGCTGCCCACCTGCCATCTGCTGCCAAACTCCGAGCCTGGGGGCTTTCTATTAAAAAAGAAATGCGCGAGGCAGGTTCGGTCCGTTTAATGACCGCCACCACGCGCCTGCTTTCCCCTGCCGCCATCTTTCACAACAACGTCATCAGCTCGGGTGGTGACTTCATCCTTCTTATAGAAGAAAAGCGCTGGCACCTAGCCCGCACCACGTTTGTCCACGACTTTGAAGGCCAAGGCAGCCGCGAATTCGACCGCCCCGTTTCCGACCCCGTCTCTGGCATGCTCCCAGTACAGCTGGCCCGCATGATGGTGAACCTGTCCGGAAAACAAACCGGCACGCTCTTGGACCCCTTCTGTGGCACCGGCACCATTCTTATGGAAGCCATGCTCCTGGGTTGGCCCAAAATCATCGGGAGCGACCTTTCGGCAAACGCCGTAGCCGGGGCTGAAGAAAACTGCACCTGGCTCCACAAGCGCTTCCCAGACACCACACTGCCAACCTTCCGCACCGCAGCAGCCGAAACCATGAACACCACATTCATCAAAACACCGGTCGACGCCATTGTCACCGAACCGACCTTAGGCCCAGCCCAGCGTGGCCCCAGTGA
>CAZQBA010000049.1:4940-7419 GCA_964591635.1 uncultured Gammaproteobacteria bacterium
GTCGGCGACCTGGTGGGCGAGCGGCAGTACTTCGAGGAGTCGGACAAACGGCTCCAGTGCACCAAGCCCCGTAACGAGACGGTCCGGGCCGACTCGGATACGGTGGTCTCGCACCTCACCGCAGACCAGCTCAACCTGGTCATCCTCAACTCGCAAGAGGCGGGGATCAAGCTCATCCACCACTACGCACGGCTGACGATCCAGGCAGAAAACCGGCTCGCGGTCTACCAGCAGGCCAACAAGGATCTGGCCAAGACGGCCGCGCAGGCAGAAAAGGCACTCGGTGAAGCCAACGCCAAACTGGCAAAGGCCCTAGCCGAAGTGACAACCCTCACCGACCGCAACAACGGCCAGGCCGCGGCCATCGGCCAGCTCCAGGACGAGATGAGAGATCAGGGCTTGCTGCTCACGGAGGCGAACCGGCACTTGGCCGAGCAGCAGGCCGAGCTCACCGGATTGCGCACTGATCTGGCCACGGCGAACCGGGAGTTGGCGGAGCGTTCCGAGCTCCTCAAGGTGGCGCGACCGCAGATTGCCGGACTCATGAGCCGAGTGAAGGAGCTCGCCCACCAACTCGATGAGTCGCGCATGGCCGAAGCGGAGGCAATGACTCAGCTTGGCGACGAGCAGAGAGCCAAACTCGCGGCCGAAGATCGCGCCCACCAGGCAGTGAACGCACTCGTCCAGCTGGAGACGGAAAACGGAAAGCGCGGCGACCGGATTGCCACGTTGGAGCGCCAAAACGACGCGCTCCGGCAATCCGTCGAACGGCTCGAAGCAGAGGCCGAGGTCGACCGCCAAATCAACGAGACGGTCGCGACCACAATCGAAGGCCTCAAGAATGAGCTGCGTATGTCGAGTCCGGCCGCCGTCCGTGTGGAGGACGTCCGACGGGCGCTCGCAGAACACAACGCACGAACCTCGAACCGACCGCCGAGCCTGGACCTCCCCTCGGACACCCAACCGAACGCGGCGGTCCAAGCCCCGGAAGTTGAGGAACCGGCGCTCACGCTCCACCTCGACACCTTCATCGGCAAACCGCCGACGAAGCCGGCGACGGAACCCGAGCCACCCAAACCCAACCGGTTCGACGAACCGACCGGCCGCATCGGCCTCGACGACATCGAGGTCATCGGCACCACCTCCCCGAAGAAGCCCGCCTAGGGCCCTTCGGGGATTTTTCTTTTATGCGCCGACGCGGAAGTGGACCACGTCGCCGTCTTGCATGACGTAGTCTTTGCCTTCAATGCGCAGGAGGCCTTTGTCGCGCGCGCCGGATTCGCCGCCGCAGGCCACATAATCTTTCCAAAAAATCACTTCGGCACGAATGAATGTTTTTTCAAAGTCAGAATGGATGACCCCAGCTGCCTGTGGCGCCTTCGCTCCGCGTGCCACCGTCCAAGCGCGGGATTCCATTTCGCCGGCAGTCAAAAAGGAAATCAGGTTCAGGGCCGAATAGCTGGCGGCAATGAGCTGGTCCAAGCCGGAGCGTTCAATACCGAGCGCGTCCATCATTTCTTTGCCTTCCTCTGGCGAGAGATCCGTAAGCTCAGCTTCAATTTTGGCGTTCAAAGCAATTTGCGGACTGTATTCCTTAGGCAAAACGTCGATGTATGACTTCTCTTTGAGCTCAGCCTCGCTCACATTCAAAATGTAAAGCATCGGCTTAATAGTAAGCAGCTGGAGCGTGAGCACGAACGGCTCTTCTTCGGGCGTGAACGAGACGGAACGGGCCAACTTGCCGTCCGTCAGAGCTGCATGCAGGCGTTCAATCACCGCCAACTCTTTCTCCAACTGAGAGGTGAGTCCGGCTTTCAATTGCTTGCGCAGATTTTCCAAGCGGCGGCCAACGCTTTCGAGGTCGGCGTAAATGAGTTCGAGCTGGATGACGTCGACATCCGACTTAGGATCGACCTGGCCGTGGACGTGAATGACGTCGTTGTCGGCAAACGCCCGGACCACCATGGCAACGGCATCCACATCCCGGATGTGTGACAAGAACTTGTTGCCGAGCCCCTCGCCTGTTGAGGCGCCGCGCACTAGGCCGGCAATATCCACAAAGTTGATGGTCGTTGGCACAATCCGGCCCGACTTGGCGACTCCTGCTAACTGGGCCAACCGTTCGTCTGGCACCTCCACAATACCCACGTTCGGTTCAATGGTGGCGAACGGATAATTGGCAATCAAAATCTGCTTGCGGGTGAGCGCCTTGAACAATGTTGATTTGCCCACGTTCGGGAGCCCAACGATGCCAATGGAGAAAGACATATCGGCGGCATGGTAGCGCACGAATCACATTCCGTGTAGGGGCGCGTTTTCCGCGCCCTCAACCCAATATTTTGAACAGGGCGGGGGAAACCCGCCCCTACTACTGATGGTATGCTATACTACGTGCATCTGATTCTTGATTCGACTCATATGCCCAACACCAAACCCAAAAAGAAAGGTTCACTCGCCTCGCTCGCCCAGGGGTTGGCGG
>CAZQBA010000050.1:0-7233 GCA_964591635.1 uncultured Gammaproteobacteria bacterium
CCCAAGCATTATGTGGATATCGGCCTGGCAGCCGATTGGGAGAGCGGCGAGCCGCAAGTTATGGAACCGGAGAAATGTGAAGGGTGGGCTTGGTATGCGCTCGACGCCTTGCCGGAGCCACTCTTTGGCACACTCCCCACATACTTCGAAGCTGTAAAAACTGGAAAAAACTTCTGGGATGCATAAAAGCCGACCTGGCTAAAAAAACGTGAAAGTGGTTCACTGGGGGTATATGAAACTCCTTCGCAAGATCACGAATCCCAAGATTGAGGCGGCTTTGCTCTTGATTGTAGCCGCGGCGTTTGGGTTTAGCGCCTACGTGTACCAGCATGTAGGGGAGCGGATAGTCACCCATTGGAATTTCGCTGGTCAACCGGATGGGTATTCGGGAAAGGCGTTCGGCGTGTTTTTGCTGCCAGCAATGATGCTGGTGATGTATGTATTGTTCCTCGCCCTGCCGTTACTGGATCCGCACCGCGAACGCTATACGGAATTTGCCCGGGCCTACCACCTGCTGCGTTCATCCATCCTGCTCGTACTCCTGGGAATTGGTGTTGCCGCAGGCGTCTACAATCTGGGATACCAGATCAACATCGGCACGGTGGTAAGCTTGTTGGTCGGTCTCCTGTTTGTCTGCATGGGCGTCTTAATGCGTGACATCAAAATGAATTGGTTCATCGGTATCCGAACGCCGTGGACGCTGTCTTCGGAAAAAGTTTGGAACAAGACGCACAAGGTCGGCGGCATCTTGATGGTGTTGTGCGGCTTGTGCATTATGGCCACGCCGTATCTGCCGCAGCCACTTGGCATTGCGCTATTCATTCTCAGTATCTTGTCGTTCTCCGTTGGGTCGATTGTCTATTCGTACTTGCTCTATCGGCGGGAGAAGACGTAGGTATGGATCCAGCACGGCTTCAAAAAGTAATTGCGGTAGCTGTTATTACGGATGCCGATGGGCGGATTTTGCTGCAGCAGCGGAAGGATCCGTCAGTCCCGGAAGCAGACGGAAAGTGGGAGCTGCCCGGTGGGAGCGTGGAGTTTGGTGAATTACCAGCAGACACGGCACGCCGGGAGACCATAGAGGAAACGGGATGTGTCGTTGATATTGTTCGTCTCATCCCTTTTATTTGGTCACGTTTGTGGACCCGGGCCGACGGCTCGGAGTACCACGCGGTTGTTATTGGATATCACGCCCGGTACGTTTCAGGCACTCCAAGAGCGACCGATCCGAAGGTTTCCCAAGTGAGTTGGTTCGCGCCAGCGGAGGTTTCTTCCTTGGAACTTCTTTCAGGGACGCCCGAGTTCATCGCTGCTTTTTCTCTCAAAGAATGATCGCATTGCATGCGCGGCGCCCTCGAGTTTCTTAAAGAGTTCCTGGCGTTTGTCCGATACACCAATAAGTGGTGGCTTATTCCGTTCGTCGCTCTTTTCTTTTTGTTGGGGCTGCTCTTTCTCCTCTCCCAAGGTGCGGTGATGGCGCCGTTTGTCTACACGCTTTTCTAAATATGCAGCCCGCCGTTTCTCTCCTGGTCTGGTGCCTGGCCGCCCCATTTGCCCCGCTCATCCGTTTTTTACAGCGCAAGAAGAACGTGTCACAACCGACGAGCTATTGGGTTGCTCATCGGACACCTCCTCCTGGCCATGAACGGTTCCAGTTCTAAATACGTTCTCGGCATCTCCTGCTACTACCACGATGCGGCCGCCGTGCTGCTCAAGGATGGCGTGATTGTTGCCGCAGCTGCTGAAGAACGCTTCACGCGGAAGAAACACGACTCCGGCTTTCCGAAACAGGCCATTGATTTCTGCTTGAAAGAGGGTGGCATCGATGCCGCAGCTCTTCGCGCAGTCGCGTTTTACGATAAGCCGCTGTTGAAGTTCGACCGCATCGTCACTTCGCTCCTGGCTGCCTGGCCGCGAAGTCATACGGCACTTGCTGCAGCACTACCAGTTTGGATGCGGCAGAAATTGTGGGTGCGCGGACGTATTCGTAAGGAACTCGGTTATCGCGGCGACATTTTTTTCTTTGAACATCATGAATCACACGCGGCCAGTGCGTTTTATGTATCGCCTTTTCCAGAGGCCGCGGTCCTCACTATAGACGGGGTAGGGGAATGGGCTACGGCCAGTATTGCCCGAGGCGTCGGCACGACGTTGGACGTCATCGAGGAGCTGCATTACCCAAACTCACTCGGATTACTGTATGCCAGTGTGACGGCCTTCCTTGGATTCGAAACCAACGACGCCGAGTATAAGGTGATGGGCGCGGCTGCTTACGGCAAACCGACGTACGCACCAGACATTCTCGAGCACATCGATCTGAAAGCTGATGGTAGTTTCCGACTGGATCCCGAGTCTTTTTGCTGGGAAGAGGAGGTCCCACAATCGGTAGCCCGCCTTTCCCGCATCTTTGGCTTGCCGCCGCGCCAGCCAGAATCGCAGATGACTGAGGTGTACGCCAACGTCGCTGCTAGTGTGCAGGCAGTGACCGAGGAAATTACGGTTCGCATGGCGCGTCATGCAAAGGAGGTGACCGGAATGGATCGTCTGTGTTTGGCCGGTGGTGTGGCCTTGAATGTGGTGGCTCACCGGAAAATCCGCGAGGCCGGAATATTCACTAATACCTGGGTGCAGCCAGCAGCAGGGGATGATGGTGGGGCATTGGGCGCCGCTCTCCTTGCGCATCACCGTTTGCTGGGTGGCAGCCGTAGTCCGGCCATGACACACGCCGCTTTTGGTCCTGAGTTCTCTGAAGAAGAAATTGAAAGTGTGCTCCAGGCGGCGGGTCTCAGCTATGCGAGGCTCGACGATGACCGTTTGTTTCAAGAAGTGGCTCGGCTGTTAGGCGAGCAACACATCATCGGCTGGTTCCAAGGACGCATGGAATGGGGGCCACGTGCGCTCGGCAACCGGTCAATCCTGGCTGACCCCCGACGTGTTGAGAATCGCGACCGAGTCAATGCCGCGGTCAAATTCCGCGAACCATTCCGGCCATTCGCTCCTGCTGTCTTAAAAGAAGACGCGGGTGCCTGGTTCGATTCTGACCGTCCGGAGCCATTCATGACCAACATCGCACGTGTTATCAAGCAAGACATTCCCGCAGTGACACACGTCGATGGCACCGCTCGTGTCCAGACTGTCTCGGACGCAACCAACTCGCGCTTTGCCGCACTCCTTCGTGTCTGGAAAAGCCACACCGGCTGTTCGGTCCTTCTCAACACCTCCTTCAACGTGCGCGGCGAACCGATCGTCTGCACGCCGGAAGATGCCATCCGTTGCTTCGAGAGGACCGGATTGTCCGCTCTTGCTATGGGGCCATTCTTCCTGCGAAAGGCAGGTGCGGGAATGGAACCATCCAGGTAAGATGGTGCGATGAAACGAATGAAACGATCAATTTACATTGTCTGTGGCTGTGCATTTCTGGTTCTCGTGGCGATTGAAGGCGGGGTGCGACTCTGGCAGAGCTCGGCGACGCAGGAGGAGAATGTGTATGGTGACTTGTCTACAATAGTGCCACATCCATATTTAGTGCATGCCTCGAAGCCGAATATACAGACCGCAAGACTCCATACGAATGCGATGGGTTT
The DNA here is from genome assembly GCA_964591635.1 of uncultured Gammaproteobacteria bacterium. Lineage (GTDB taxonomy): Bacteria > Patescibacteriota > Patescibacteriia > 2-12-FULL-57-11 > 2-12-FULL-57-11 > CAZQBA01. Next base: position 3,585 of record CAZQBA010000050.1, read on the forward strand.
TCGTGGTCCTGACTTTGACCAACAAAAAGCAACGGGGACGTTCCGGGTGGTTGTGTTGGGCGGTTCGCACGTCTTCGGCTGGGGCGCTTCAAACGACGAGGCAACAATCCCTGCCGTTCTGGAGCGGGTGCTGCGCGAACGGTACCCGCAACGCAACATTGAGGTCATTAACGCCGGAAGGCGCTGGTACAATTCCACGCAAGCGCTCATTTTATATGAAACGGTGCTTACACATCTTTCTCCGGACGCTCTGGTTTTTATGGGCGGATACACGGGGTTGGTCCACGGGGTCGCGAGTAACGTGCCGGCCGGTGAGGCGGTGTTGTGGTATGACCTGAACATGCGGTCGGCGCTTCAGGCCATCATCCAATCAGACCTGACCTGGGAGGATATCCAACGACCGCTTGTGAAGATATTGGGCATGAGTGCCGCGATACGCCAGGTGTTTGATGTGTACGAGTCGGAGGTCACATCCTGGCGGATCCGAACCGATCCGACGTATTCCCAGGAGGATCATGCTCGGCGAGATCTCGCTGATGTATTCCTCCGGAATGCGCGGTACTTGATGGCTGCCGCTGCTGCCGATGGGGTGCCGATCCTCGTCGGATTACAGCCAATTATCCTTGACCGCGGCCACCATCCTCCGGGTGAGGAACTTCTGGTGGGTGCTCCGGCCCCAGACGGGGTCATAGAAGAAGTGCAAAGGAATATGGACGAGATTCGCGAGGGTCTCCCCGGCCAGCTCACCCCGGGTGCCACCTTCGTTGACTTGCGGCAATCCCTGGGCGGCGATGCCATCCTGTTTCGGAAGAGTGGTGGGCTCACAGATGCAGCATACGCCCAAATCGCCCAGTCCTTCGCCGAAGGGCTCCGTCCGCTTCTTGAATAATATGGCTCAGCCGTTGTCTTCCCCAAAAAAAGTGCTGTTTACTGTCCTTGTTGCAATCCTTCTTTTGGGATTGGCCGAAGTGAGCCTGCGCATCTGGGATAGCGTAGTTGATGAGTCTGATCTGCCGTACCGCAAGGGCATGTCCTTTACGTCGGAGCTCTACCTCCTCCATCGGAACGAGTCTCATTTTCAGATTCCAGAACTCCACACCAACTCGCTTGGTTTCCGTGGAGCGGAGATCCAACAACAGCCGGCGTCCGGAACCTTCCGTGTGGTCATGATGGGCGGCTCAGCAATGTTCGGGTTTGGCGCCAGCTCCGACCAAGCCACTATTCCGGCCCAAACGGAGCAGCTGCTCAGCCAACGCTTTCCGGATCGGAAAATTGAGGTGGTCAACGCTGGCCAGGGGTCCTACAACTCCACTCAGGAACTCATCCAGTACCAGGTGGTTATTTCCAAGCTTAAGCCGGACCTGGTGGTGGTGATGGACGGCTATAATGATTTTTACCATTCCCTTGGATACGGCATCCCTGCCGGCGTACCTGCTATCTGGGCGACCGGCGGCATGGAACGGGCCCTTGGCGATATCCTCTCCCCGGATGTCCGATTGGCGGATTTCCGCCGTCCGCTGTCGAAGATATTGTCACAAAGCGCGCTGACCTATCGCTTGCTTCGCTTGTACGTTCAGCACCAGCAACAGGCTACTCGGCCACCGGCGGAGCCAGCGAACGTTTCTCCGGAGACTGAGGCCGTAGATGTCTACCTGCGCAATATCCGCCACCTGGCGGCGGTCACGGCAGCCGACGAGGTGCCTTTGGTTGTCGGCCTCCAGCCAATCATTGCGGATCGGGTGCAGCGGACCAGCCAGGAGGAAGAGTTTATGACGTATGGCGGAAAGGCAACATTGCTCCATGCCGTGCAAGCGCTCTTAGGAGAAACAAGTCGACGGCTGCACGAAGATGCTGCGCCACCAGTGGACGTGGTGGACTTGACTAGTGCTGTCCGTGACGCACCGGAGCCAATCTTCATTGATGCCGTGCATCTGACCGATGTAGGGAACGCCCTGCTTGCCGCTCGTTTTGCTGAAGTCATCGCCGCGTACGTGCTCGGGGTGCGTTGACCCAGGCGGAAAGGGCTCCTACACTAGTGTCCGGAGGAGAACATGCACAACGAAGAAACGGATGGTCTGCGTACGGGAGTCGTTCCCGTGCTGCGGCATGAGTCGGCAGGCGGGAACGTGCCGCTCGATCCGCTGAGCGAAGCAGTCATCCTGGGCCGCACCCGTCCGATCCTGTTGGCACTGGTCAGCTCGGTCGGTGACCGGTTCGATGTTCCGCACGACGCGGGCGTCGCTTCGGCCATGTTCGTGAGCGGGGTTGCCGAACTGCTGCGCCGGACGTCACTCCCGTTCCCGGAATCGTCCGCGGCCGACTTCAGTGAAGTGTTGTGGCTGGAGCTGAAGTCCGTCCTGGCCGAACGCGGCCAGGATCTGCAGTCGGATGTGCAGGACATGCTGCTGTGGATGTTCCTACCGCACCGCTCCTGTGCCGTGGTCGGGCAACATCCAACGGCAACGCACTTCATGCACATCTGGAGCGGGTTGTTCCCGTCGTCAACCTGCGATCGCGACCTCCGGCAGCTGCCCGAGGCGGTGATCGAACAGGGAGACGATTGCCGTGACGGTCTGCCGCAGGCCGTGCGCACCGCAATCGCCAACTTGGCCCGGATCATCCGCTCGCGGAACGACCACCTCTACGCCTTCCTCAACCGCAGGCATTGCCTGCACGTATCAGCCGGCTGACCCCAGGGTCTTGCCGGTTTTTTCTTGCCCCTTGCGGGACTCAAGCTGATTGCGTACAGTACTGCCCGAAATTCACGCCTTTTTTTCTGGTATGGCCCAGCCAAGCCCGCAGCCCAAACGGTCGTTGATTGATGTGCTTGATACCGTCATTTTTGGCGGCCTGAAGCGGTTATGGACGGCCCGGACGGTACGGACTCGGATGATTGCGATTGTGGTGTTGGTTTTGGCAGCAGTGGCCGCTGCATCGGTTGCGCCGGAACAGTGGAACGCTATCCGCGGCCCTTTGCCAGCAATCCCGGGCCGCCCCTTCCGGTTGGGTTTGGACCTCCAAGGGGGGAGTCATTTGGTCTATGAAGCCGATATGTCACGCGTCTCGCCATCCGAGCGGCGCGAGGCCTTGTCTGGGGTGCGCGACGTGATTGAGCGGCGGGTCAACGCGTTTGGTGTATCCGAGCCGTTGGTGCAGACCGCTGTGGTGGGGGAAGCGCACCGCCTGATTGTGGACCTGGCCGGTATCCAGGATGTGAACCAGGCCATCGACCAGATCGGTAAGACGCCCATTTTGGAATTTAAGGAGGAGAACGATGCGCCTATTCGTGCGCTGACCGCCGAAGAACAGCAACGTCTCAAAGATGACGATGCGCGTGCCAAGAAGGAAGCGGAAGACGTGCTCAAGGAAGTCTTGGCGCCTGGTGCAGATTTTGCCGCGCTCGCTAACAAATACACAGACGATCCAGGAAATATGGCGATCACCGAATCAGGCGGGACAACGCCGCAGCCGCAAGGTGGTGACCTGGGTTTTGTGAGCGAAGGCATGCTCGTGCCTGAATTCGAGAAAGCAGGAGCGGCCTTGCCGGTTGGTGGCGTCACCCAACAGCTTGTGGCCACAGAGTTTGGCTACCACATCATCAAGAAGCTGGAAGAACGTGAGGCACCGGCGCCGGAAATCGAAACCGTGG
>CAZQBA010000051.1:0-1906 GCA_964591635.1 uncultured Gammaproteobacteria bacterium
TGGACGTCCAAACGACGGGTCAGTTCCCGTACATAAAACGCTTCCTCCGGGTGGTGGAGAAAGAGCCGGAGGAGCTTGACCCGGGTGGAAGAGCCAAATAGGTGTTCAATGGCCGAGGTTTTTTTGTTCATGGAGTAGACCCCTTGAGGTCGTCTTTAGTATAATGAGGCCGGTTGAGGTGGTCAAACCCCCGTGTGGCTGGAAATTACCATTGGAAAATAGACTTTTACGAGCATGGAGACGGGCCAAATAAGGCGGCCCGCGTGTTTTCTATCCCCGTTTCCTGCTCCGACGGCCCAGGCCGGTTCTTTGGCTTTGTAGCGACGGGGAGCGTGAGTACGACCCGCGCCTTGCTCGATTTAGCTGACGACTTGGCTGGTAAGGGCGAAGTCCGACTCACTGCCGCCCAATGGTTTGAAAAACTCTTGGCTGCCGCCAACCGCCGCTATGCCGCGGCCGTGGCCAACGGCGACGTCCCTGACTCCGACAAAATAGTGGCTTTGTGGGCGCTCCAGATCCGGAACGGCGTTCATTTTGCCACGCATGGTGCAGCCCAGGCCTATCTCCACCACAAAGAAGGACGGACCACCCGCTTTACGGACGTGGGTCCGGAAGGCGAACAAAAGGGCACGGCCTTGTTTGGCGAAGTGCTTTCCGGTGCTTTAGGCGGGTCGGACAAGATGTTCTTTGCCGGGAAGGAGTTGCTGAATTATGTGGCGCTCCACCACCTGCAGTTTTTGCTAGACAAGAAACCCGAGCCCTTGGAAGCCATGCGCCAGGAGCTCACCGACGTGGATGCCAAGATGCCGATTGTGGCAGCCATGATGCGTTCCGTGGTGATTGACCGGGCCATTCGCGTGGCAGAAGGCGAAGATGCGTCCATTGAGCAGTTGGCGCAAAAAGCCCAGGCCAGTGATGGCTGGGTGCCGCCCCTCCCGTCTGCGGTGCGAGGCGTGTTCGACAAGGTGGTGGAAACCGCCCAACGTGCCGTTTCCCACGAACCACATCCGCCCAATGAGAACCTGTTTGAAACCACCACCGAATCCACAGAACCGGCGGCTATGCGCACCGCCGTGCCAGCTACCCGCAGCACCACGCCCCCACCTGGCCAAGGCACCATCACCCGCCTGTTCAAGAACATTCCGGAAACCATGGGCGGCCTGCCGGAGAAGGTCAAAGCCTTTGCCACCAACATGCCTGGCCGGGCCCGTTGGATTTTGATTGGCGCCGCAGTCTTGGTGCTGCTCCTCATTGGCACCATTGTCACCCGCGTCATTCTCCAAGGCCAGGCAAAAGCTAAAGCAGCGTACACCGCACAGCTCGAAGACATCCAGAAGCGGCGCAATGAAATTGAAGCCAGCCTGATTTATAACGACGAAGACCGGGCCTGGCGTGCGCTCGACGCGGCCCGCGAATTGTTGGCCGCCCTCCCCCAAAAGACCAAGGCCCAAAAGAAGACAGTTGAAGAATTGGGCACGCAGCTGGTGGGTGACACCGAACGGCTACAACGGATTGCCCGCATTACGCCAGAAGTCGTGTCGAGCTTATCTGAAGTGTCTTTGCCAGCGCCTGTGAGCATGGCCGTCCGTGGCATCGAAGTGCTCGTGGCTGACAAAGGCGGGATTATTGCCGGTTTCCCGACCTCGGGCGGCGCTGCCCGCGTCATCTCGGTTGTCCCCAACCGCACCTACACCGCCGGGGCGGTAGACGGCACCACCTTCTATGTGACGAACGGCAACGAGCTCTACACTTTGAATGGCGACACACTCACCGCTTCCAACAGCGAAGCCCTCCTGGATGTTGCTCCGCGCGACATGGCCTTCTGGAACAGCCGTATGTACTTGGCGGCACCAGACAAGAACCAAGTGATTCGCCTGTCTAAAGAAGGCAGCGGCTGGGGCGCACG
>CAZQBA010000051.1:2006-7031 GCA_964591635.1 uncultured Gammaproteobacteria bacterium
AAGAACAAGACCGTCTACGTCCTCGACGGCACCACGCTTACCAAGTTCGCGTTACCATAACAGCCGCATACTGTCATTCTGAACGGCAGTGAAGAATCCCCGACTAGCGAAGACTGGAGTACTCACCGGGAGGGATCCTTCGCTCCGCTCAGGATGACATCGTTGAACAATCAACTCATTGGTCATGCGCTCAGTGTCATTCTGAATGGTAATGAAGAATCCTTCTCACATGCATTCAAACACCTACTGGGTGTATATCATGACAAACCCGGCCAAGACGGTGTTGTATGTGGGAGTCACTAATGACTTAACTCGCCGTATCGCTGAGCACAAACAGAAAGCAATCCCCGGATTTACTGAAAAATATAACCTTACCAGTCTTGTTTACTTCGAAGAAACGAACGACATCCGCAATGCAATCGAAAGAGAGAAAGAAGTCAAAGGATGGGTCCGCGACAAAAAGAACGCCCTGGTCACCGATGCTAATCCGGACTGGAAAGACCTTGCGGCAGGACTCTTATAATGTTCCCATCAGGAGGACATCGGATGTTTTTACGGCCAACCAGCACCGATTCTCATTCTGAATGGTAATGAAGAATCCCTAATAAACGCTGACCTGTTTCGTCACCGGGAGGGATCCTTCGCTCCGCTCAGGATGACAGTATTGGGCTGTGATATGGTTGTGATATACTCATAAACGACTTTATTCCTCAATAGTTTTCTCGTATGGAGGACATGCAGATGGCTGCAGTAGCCAAACCGTCGAACACGATGCACATCATCATCCTCACACTCTTGGGTGTGACGTTGGCTGGTGTCCTCTTTTTAGTCTACGTGGCCATGGGTGATGACGGTCGCTACGAGCGGATGGTCAGCATGATGAATGATCAGAAAACCATGATTGGTCGCGTGGAAAACAACACGGCAAACGACCTAGAAGGAACCACAGCAACCCAACCAACCACATCGGCAGTGAGCGATGTTGTTATTTATGAAGACCCTGAACAGGGATTTCGGTTCGCAACCGCACCTGGTTGCGAAGGGGTATTTGAGGTTAGGAAAGTCGATGAATCAACTGGAGGGCGCTACACTGTCGTAGATCAATACGCGGTGTTTGCACCGAAGGCACAAGATTGGCCAAAAGATGCGGCCATAAGGGGTTTTATAACCATGACGCCTGCAGAATACAACCGGATCGGTCAGCTGGTGGAACAAGAAAGGGATTCGGATAACGTCCTAGACATTTCCTGGATCGTTGGCTCGCCGCATTTCTATGTCAAATCAGGAAATTATCTGATCGCAGGCCCGGTAAATGACTCCCCTTCTCCCCGTGATCTAGCTGCTAAACAAGGCGGAGTCTGTTCCTACGTTGCGCAACAAATCCCCACGATCTATAACCAGTAAAAAAAGAGTGTCCGAAGACACTCCCGTATGCGGCGTCCCGAGTGGGCGCCGTTTGCGTTATGATTCCCAGGGCTTGATGAGGCGCTTTTCGGACGGCACGGCGAACCGGCCACTGGGGGACCGGTTGCGCGACTCGTTTCGTGCAGCCTCCGCCACCTTCTGATCGTAAGACTTTTCCTTCTCACCAGCTGCGGCCGGGGGTCGCTCGACTGCGGGCAGGGTGGGGTTCGAGGCCCGCTTCTCCTTGCGTTGCTGCAGCTCTTTAGCGAACGCCGCCCGTTCGGCTTCGCTGCCCACTTCGACTTCCTCATCGGCAGCCGGTGCTGGCACAGGCGCAATCTCCTCTTCTTCTTTGGTCGTCACGGTGTTCCTCCGTCCACCAACGCTAGCACGCAGCCCGTAAAAACAAAACACCCCTGGGTGGGGGCGTTTTGGAGCGGGCCGTGGTTATTTGATGGTGACCTTGGCGCCTGCTTCTTCCAATTTCTTCTTCATGTCTTCGGCTGTGGCTTTGTCCACGCCTTCCTTCACGACCTTCGGCGCACCGTCGACCACATCCTTGGCTTCCTTCAAGCCGAGCTGGGTCAATTCGCGGACGGCCTTGATGACGTTGATCTTGGTCTCACCAGCAGAGGTGATTTCCACAGCAAAGCTGGTCTGCTCTTCCGCGGCTTCAGCAGCGCCACCCGGAGCGGCAGCCATCATCATGGCCGGAGCCGAGGCGGAAACGCCGAACTTGCCTTCCAAGATTTTGACCAATTCGGCCAAATCCAGGACCGACAGCTTCTCGATGGATTCCACGAGGGACTTGAACTTCTCCGGAACCACCACGTCCTTCATTTCGTCTGACATACGGGAGATATAATTAAGCTTTCGCTTCTTGAATACGCGTGAGGACGGTCACGAGGCCGCGCAGGTTGCCTGCGAGTACGTTGACGAATCCGCTGACCGGTGCATTGATGGAACCAACCAGCTTGGCCAGCAATTCCTGTTTGCCCGGCAGCTTGGAGAGCGCCAGAATAGCCTTAGCATCCACCAGGGCCCCTTCGAGCACGCCACCTTTTACGGTGAGCGCTTCGTGGTCCTTGGCGAATTTGACGGCGATCTTAGCGGGCGCCACTTCGTCTTGGAGAGCAATGAGCGTGGCAAAGTTGCCGTCGATCAGCTTGGGATCGATCTGCAACCCAGCTTGGGCAAATGCCTGCTTCAAGAGAGTCTTCTTGGCCACGGTGTAGGACACCCCTTCGGCTTTGCACAGCTTGCGCAAGGCTTCGATGTCTTGGACCGGGAGCTTTTCGTAGTTGGCAAAGACCATGGACTTCATGGACTGCAGTTCAGCCACCAAGTCCTGGACCTTTGCTTCTTTCTGTACGCGTGTTTTGGGCATATCGACCTTTAAAACAAAACTGCCAGTGTTTCCACAGGCAGGGCTGTCAGATGACAGGGTCTGGGGCATCCCACACCGCGTCTTCCGACTCTGACACGGAAAATCCCTTAGGGGATCCCGTGTCTGGCCTCGGCGTACCTCCCCTTGGGGAATCAAGCCCTTCGACTCCCTTTTGGGGTCGCTCAGGGCGGTCGCTGTCTGTGGCTTGCCCGCCAACTGTGGGCGGGCTTGAATTGGCCGTACTATAAAAAAAAGCCGGGATCCTGTCAAGATCGCGGCAATGCGGTCGATTCACGGATCCCGGTACAGGCACCGTCCACCCCAAAATCACACAGGGCTACGTAGGCGGGCGCAAACCGCTTTCCTTCCAGGGCCTGGACCTCCGACATCACCAGGTTCTCTATCCGCGAAAAATCCGCTGCGTTCACATCATGGGCTGTGAGGCGCCCCACCGTGATGTGCGGTTCGAACTCTTTGAGCGCGAACGGATAGCCGTATTCCCAAGCCGACGTGGCCTGGGCGTCGGAAAGGCCTGCAGGCGCATGTCCCGGCACGGGCTTTGCTCCACGGTCCACGAGCGGCTGGAGGGCCCGCACGATCCCTTCATGGATGCGATAGAGGGTCGGGCTGACCGTGCAATGAAAGGAGAGGTAGCCGACCCGGGAGTGCCGGAACGCACGGAGCATGACCGAGACTTCGCCGGGCGTGCGTCGCACCACATCCACCACCTCATGAACGGCAATATCCCGATCTAAGACATGGGCCTGAAATAGGGTTAGGTGCGGGTGAAACCGCTTCCCGTCCTGGACGTAGCTGAGCGGAAACATGCCGTGTACCAGCTCCGCCATGCGGATAATGGCTGCCTGAATTTCCGGCGGCGGAAGGACAACAACTCCGATGCGTGCAAGAGACATAGAACATTCCTCCTCCTGGACAGTAAAAAAAGACCGTCCGGGTGTCAAATACCGGACGGGTTAGCCGGACGAGGCCCGGCGGACGCCTTCGTGCGGTGGCGTTCCGCCATTCACTTCCTGGTTCATGGCATTGACCTTCTTCGCCAGCGGCCGGAACGCCCGGCGATACCGCACCCCGCTTGGGTCACCGTTCCAGAGCAACGTCTTGAGGACGTAGGCCAGGATATCGACCTCTTCCCGGGTGAGCGGCAGGTCCGTTTCCGGTTCCTCAGGTTCTGGGTCAGGGAGCTCCTCCAGGCGTGGCGCTCCGCTCCGCCTGAGCATGGCGCTCACCACTTGGAACAGGCCGGTATATGCCGGATCCTTGATGACCTGCCGCGGATCGGCCCGAGCCTGGAGCGCCACGATCACCCGATACAGCAGGCAGATCTGTTCTGGCGAAAAACTGCCGCTCGCCCGCTGCGGCTCCCCAACTTCCGTCTTCTTCTTAGACACGTTCATCTCCTCCGCCACGCATCCTGGGCGAGAACAGTGTTCCTGTCAATGGATCCCCGCCTCCCCGCCCGCAGCCCGCCTACAGCTACGCAGTTGCTGGCGGGCAGCGTTGGCGGGCGCGGCGCGGGGATGACACGCGGTGTCACTTCTCAATCACCGTTCCGGTGGCGGTCTTGCCCAATAAAATCGCGTCGAGGTTTTTCAAATCTTTGCCGTTGGTGATGACCACGCGCAAGTCCATTTTTTCGGCCAGGCGGCTGGCAATAGGGTCGAAGGGCACATGGAGGCCGGGGTCCCAGGTGGTGCCGACCATCTTGCGAAATTCCTTCCAGTTGGTGGCTTTGATGGGCGTAGCGTCTTTGAATTTGTTCGGATCCTTGGTGTAGACCCAATCAATGTTGGACAGGTTGATGAGCATGTGCGCTTTGAGCTCGCGCGCCAAAAGCACGGCGTCGTGATCCGTACTGCAGCCGGGCTTCCAGCCAGCAACCACAAGAATGGGTTTTTTCCAGCTGCGGCTGCCTTTAGGGTCCGTGACCACCCGATGGTGGGAATGCTTGCCAAAAATAGTCCGCACCAGGTGGGCGTTCAAACGCGTGGCATGGATACCGATCCAATCCAAGGTGGAACGGTCCAGTTCACCGAGCTCGCGGGCCGCAGCCTGGTATTCGCGTGCGGTTTTCCCTCCGCCCGTGATGAGGACAAAGCGCGTCCCCCGGGCCACGTGCTTTTCAATCAGCTTCCGGAATTCTTTGAGAAAGGCGCTATTGATCCCCTCTTTGGGCGCAATCAAGGAGCCGCCCAAGGAAATGAGGACAATGGGTT
>CAZQBA010000052.1:0-4747 GCA_964591635.1 uncultured Gammaproteobacteria bacterium
ACCGGTCGGCAGGACATCACGCAATTGTGCGTGGTTACCCTGCCGGCCGGTGTATTTTTTTTGGGTGACGGCGTCGTAGGGGCGCGGTCTTCGCGCCCAGGGCGGGATAACCCCGCCCCTACACACGACATCACCAGTCCCCATATTCCATATTCGAATCCCCAAATTCCCATCTCACCATTGACAAAACCGCCCTTTTCTGCTATATTTGCTCCGTTTTCCAGGATAGGCGTTTTGCCTGGTTTTCCCCAATTCGCCTGGGTTAATGGCGAACAACCACAATGGAGGGGCGCATGGCCCAAACGAAAGCCGAGACCACGAAGAACCGCGGCCGACGCAACCGCAAGGATCCCAACAAGGATCCGGTGTTCATGGCCGCTCTGGTGGAGATGGTGATCCCACTACTCTTCGTCCGCATGAAGGGATGCAACGCGCCCGTCATGCTGTACGGTGGCACGTTTCAAGGACACTGTTGGGACTGGGACGAGTACCTGCAGCGCGAAGAACAGGGCGATTGGGACCGTCACGACGTCGAGATGGACTTCGAGTGGTCCGACTGGGCCTGGAACGATGCGCGGTTCGACGAGCCGCCGGTCCGGCCGCGCGTGAACGGCCGCCGGTCGCCCAACAAGCACTCGCGCCGCCGCCGACTGACCTTGTTCTTCGTGTGGCGAGATTGGTTCGGAACGAGCTGGACTGATGCCGACGTCCGGCGATACGAACGGCCGAACGGCGACGTGCCGCGAGCCACACCGCCGAGCGATCGCCAGCGCGGCGCGCGCCGTTGGAAGAAGGCGCGACGTGTCCGGCATCGAGATGCCGAACGTCTGCGCGAGACGCTCCTGAGGCAGCCGGACCTCGTGCAGGCCATGAACAGCCTCGATCGCTTCGAGGCCCACGAGAACGTAGGTCTCGAGCAGGATCGGTTCGAGATGGAATACCAGATGTGGGATCCGCTGGACGACCTCGATGCCGCCGAGGACGCTGCCCTGACGTTGGAGGCGATCTCGGAGGCCATGAACTTCCTCGATCCGGAGACCATCCGTGACCTGTACGTCAATGAGGAACTCGGGAACTTCCTCTTCCTCAAGGACGAACACTACAACAACGATGTCCGGGAGCCCGGCGACGTGTCGCCCTTCCGGATGTTCCTCCTCGGCAGCTTCGATGGTCCGGCCGAGGACAATCCTGATTATGGGTACGACAGCTACGATCCGTATCTCTACTTGGATCGATTCGACTGATACAAGCAAGCCGGTAGGGTGAGAATCTCAGAGCATACGTCTGAGTGACTCCCCTGCCGGCTTTTCAATTACGGCAACAAAAATTCCTCCGATTGCTTCGTTGCAGGACCCCGCTCAGCGCTCACCGTACAATAAGTACGCCTCGCGCTTCGCTTCCCCGTGCCTTGCATTCGGCGTTTTTTTGTTACCTCCCTTTACTTAGAATCCAACTGCGTCTCGGACTTTGGCCATGGTTTTTGTGGCCACGGCTTGGGCACGTACGGCGCCGTCTTCTAAGACGGCGTTTACTTTTTTGGGGTGGGACACAAAGTCTGCGTAGCGTTCGCGAATGTCGGCAAGTGAGGTGTTGATGTTGGTAGCGAGCAACTCCTTCAATTCCTTGTAGCCCATGCCGCCTTCGGTGTAGGCGCGGTCAATGGCCTGCATATCGCCTGGCGAGAAAATGGCGTGGAGCTGGTAGAGCACATCCTTCTTGTCTTTGGGCTCTTCTGGCCGCTTGGAATCCGTGACAATACCCATCACCCGCTTTTTGGTTTCTTCGGCTGAGGCAAAGAGCGGGATCACATTCTTATAGCTCTTGCTCATCTTGCGCCCATCCACGCCCGGAATCACTTCCACTTCTTTTTGCACGAGTGGCTCGGGCAAGGTGAACACGTCCGCACCAAAGGCGTTATGGAAGCGCTTGGCAATTTCCCGGGCAATTTCCACATGCTGCACCTGATCTTTGCCCACCGGAACCACTTCGGCCTGGTACATCAAAATGTCCGCAGCCATGAGGACCGGGTAATCGAACACACCGACGTTGATCTCTTTATTTTTTGCCAGGGCGTCTTTGTAGGCATGGGCCCGCTGCAAGGTGGGCATGGGAGTGACGCAGTTGAGGATCCAAGCCAGTTCCGCATGCATGGGCACATCCGACTGCTTAAAGAGCACGGTCTTCTTGGGATCCAAACCAATCGCCAAATAGCCGGCGGCCAGCTCCAGTGTTTGCTGCTTCAGGGCCGCGGCATCCCAGACGCTGGTGAGTGCGTGGTAGTCGGCAATAAAGACGTGGCTGGTAAACTCCTTTTGCAAATCAACAAAACGGCGCATGGCACCAATGTAATTGCCCACATGCGGTTCGCCGGTCGGCTTCACTCCGGAAATCAGGCGTTTCATACCGGGGTATTATTCAGCAATTCGCGTAACACAGCAACCGTGGCTGCACCCGCTTTTTGCCAAGTGAACTGTGCGGCGTGGTGTATCCGGGCCTGTAGGGGCGTACGGCCGTACGCCCCTACACCAGCTGATTCCTGCAACGCCTGTTTTATTCCACGGGCAATATCGTCGGAAGACATAGGATCAACCAATTCGGCACAACCACCTGCCACTTCTTCCGTAGCACCGCCACGGCTCGTGACGACCGGCACGCCATAGTGGAACGCTTCGAGGATGGGGAGACCGAATCCTTCGGCCAGCGAGGGGAAGATTAACACAGCTGCGCCTTGCAACAGCGCGTATGTGTCACGATCTTCGAGTGCGCCGAGTTCGCGCACCCATGCCGGGCGGGGCAAACCCGCGCCTGCCATCTCTTCTTCATATCCTTGTAACGGCCTACCGATCAACACCATTTCCACATCGGGTCGTTCTTTGCGCACCTCATTTATGGCCGCCAAGGCGCGCCCCACATTCTTCTTGCGCTCAATCCGGCCGATCATAATGGCGTATGGTTGGCGCACGCCATACTTAGCGCGAACCGCAGCGCACTCCCCTTCTGAAACCATGGGGGGAGCTGACACACCGTGCGGAATCACGCGAATGCGATCTGCGAGTCCTGCCACGCCTGGATAAAAATGGAGCACATCTTTCTTTACTGCTTCCGTAGGCACAATCAACCGATCAGCGGTGCGCACCGCAAGCGCAGTAGTGATGCCCAAATAGAGACGACCATACCACGTGTACGCCTGCGGATGCGTCAGAAAAGCCACGTCATGGATGGTGGTGACCGCCGGACGGCTATGAAAGATCGGCAACACGTGGCCGGGCACAAATAAGAGCTGGGGCGGATGCACGAGCACTTCCCAGGCCAGGCGTGTTTGGGTCCACAAAAATTTGGGTGGCCAACGCAATACGTGCCGTAGGGGTAATTCATGAATTACCCCTACACGGATCGTCCGGTCATCAATCGTCCCGTCGCCGGTCGTCCCCGACGGTTCCTCCGCATACAACCGGAACTGCCAATCCGCCGGTGCCTGCGCCAAAACTTCCCGAATGATTTCAAAACTATAGCGGGCCACACCGCTTTTGCGGAGACGAGTACTACGAGAGGCATCGATTCCGATTATGGGCATAGTCGAGAATATGGAATATGGAATTTCGAATATGGGGACTTGTCTTCGACATTCCAAATTCGATATTCGAAATTCTCATTTACCGGCGCCAAGAATAGAACGCTTGTAGCTATCCAAATTTTCCAAAACAATACCCACGCCTTTGACCACGGCAAACATGGGCTCATCCGCAACAAAGGCCGGCACGCCCGTAGCTTGGGACAACAGATCAGACAAATTCCGGAGTTGTGACGAACCGCCCGACAAAATCATCCCCTTGTCCATCACGTCAGCGGAAAGCTCCGGCGGCGTTTGGTGCAACACGTCCTTCACAGTTTGCACAATCCCTTCCAATTCATCTTGCACCGCGTCCGTCACATCGTCGGAGGTGACCACAATAATGCGCGGCAAGCCAGTCACCATGTCACGACCTTTCACTTCCATCTCCAATTTTTCCGTAAGATACATGGCCGAGCCAATCCGGATCTTCACGTCTTCAGCTGTGCGCTCGCCAATGGCCAAGCCGTACTTGCGGCGGATGTGCTCCATGATGGTTTGGTCGAACTTATTGCCGCCAATCCGGACCGATGCAGATGCAACTATGCCGCCCAAAGAAATAATGGCGCACTCAATGGTACCGCCGCCGATTTCCACAATCATGTGGCCGCTGGCCGCACCAATCGGAATACCGGAACCAATAGCCGCGACAATCGGCTCCTTAATAATATAGGCAGCGCGCGCTCCAGCCGCGAGCGTGGCATCAATCACGGCGCGACGTTCGGTAGACGTAATGCCACCGGGTACTGCCACCATGACTTCCGGTTTTATAAAACGAATACCGCCCAGGGCTTTGTTGATGAAATACCGGAGCATGGCTTCGGTCGTCCGATAATCGGCAATCACGCCGTCCTTGAGCGGACGGTGCGCGACAATCGACTCCGGCGTGCGCCCGAGCATTTCCTTTGCCTCCTTGCCCACAGCCAGAACCTTCTTGTCGCTCTGCGAAATGGCCACGACGGACGGCTCGTTGATGATGATGCCCCGTTTGGGGACAAAGACCTCGACGTTGGTGGTGCCCAGGTCAATGCCGATCTTCTTGATGAACATGGAATGCGGTTAGAACCCCAATCTCACTACAAAACCACGGTCCACGTCTAGTGCTGTTTGTACACGGTAGCGGGCGTCTTGCCGCTC
>CAZQBA010000052.1:4847-6851 GCA_964591635.1 uncultured Gammaproteobacteria bacterium
ACGCCGTCGACTGCTGGTAAGTCCGGGCGGGCAGCGGCCCGTTCCAAGTCGTAAATGATGATGGCCTGTTCGGCTGCACGGCGGAAATCCGGCGACCAGTTGGAATCACGCAAGTTCCATTGCCGAATACCGAGTTGGTCCGTAAGTGGTTTAGGTGGAGCGAGGGTGAATTTCCCAGCCGCCGGCAAATCCAAGAGGTAAATGTCTTCGGTTTTGAAATCCACGAGCTCGCCGTCCCTGACCCGAACAATACCGTAGGAAGAAATGAAGCCGCCGGAGGGACGCAACTCCGTGTTATTCATGAGAAGCACCAGAAACGTTTTCTCTTTGGGATAGCCGGCCATGGCCGGAATGGCTTCGACGAATGGTAACAGCGGCAATAACGTTTCCCGCGTTTCCACGAGCTTCGGTTTGAGCTGCACTATGGCACGCGAGAGTTGCGGCACCAATCCAGCCGTTTGAATGGCTTCAATTTCGGCAATCGCTTCGCGCACCCGGGCATCAATTTCCCGAATCTTGGGCGCAGCCGAAGCCAACCGCTCCAACATGGCGCGCTTTTGGGCTGGCGGTAGCGTGGCCAGCGATCCGGCATCTGGCAATTCCACCCCCACGCCCGCGGCATCGCCCTGGATTTGCAACACATCCTGCATCACCCCCATTACGGATACCACAATGGCCGTGCTGCGCTGGGCTGCAGAGAGCAGATGGTCAACGGCCGCCACTTGCGGACCAACAAGCGGTATCTTCACGAATAAACGCAACGGAATAAGGGCGCGGTCTGCCCGAACAAAGTGAACACCCGCATCAGCCAAGCGGGCTGTGACGGTTTCCAAATCTTTTTCGCCCAAGGCTACTTCCGCCGCTTCCAATGCGGATTTACCGGCCAACGCTTCACGCGCCGCAAACACCCCGCCCGCCACAAAATAACTCACAAAGGCAAACAGGACCAAGCCAAAAATAATACCGCTCATGCGCATGGCACGGACGGGACGTGAGCGGACCGGCGCCTGCTGCGGCACCACAGGGTCCTGCGGTTTCAAAAAATCATGCGGCATGGTCCTCCCCTACCGTTATATCAAACCGATCGGTTCCTGGGTCCGTGGGTTCCTCTTCCCCCAGTACTTGCGGAAGTATTGTACCGCGCTTTTGATATGAATGCGCGTCACCTGGTTCGTTACCACCCCAAACATGGCCCCTTGGGCCGACGCCTTCTGATGCAAATGCACCAAAGAAACCTGCGGCAGATGCATCACCTTCCAGCCTTTTTCCCAAAAACGGCGGCACCAGTCCACATCGTCAAAGTACAAAAAGAAGCGTTCGTCCAAAAGCCCGACCTCATCCACTGCCGTGCGACGGGCCAAAAGCGCGCCGCCCAACAACCAATCCACATCAATCACCCGGTGCTGCGGCCGATTGCGGCCCACAAACCGTTCCAACCGGTCCCGTCCCCACGTGGTGCGACCCAAGGGCGTGCGGCGTAAGACCGGCGTGAGCGGCGTGTGGAACTCGTAAAAGGATTCCTGTTCACTCCCATCCCCAGAAAGCAGGCGCGGACCCACCACCCCCACATCCGGATGCGCATCCATATACTCCACCAACGTTTCCAACGTCCCTTCCTTCACAAAAATATCCGGGTTCATGATCATCACATACTTCCCCGTAGCCGCCTTCAGCCCCAAGTTGTTCCCACCGGCATAGCCCAAATTCTTGTGGGAGACAATCAGCTTATGTTCTGGAAATTCCTTGGTCACCATCTCCACCGTACCATCATTACTGGCATTATCCACCACAATCACCTCATACCGGATCTTCGGATCGGCAAACCGAATACTCCGCAATCCCTCGCGCAGCAACCGCATGCTCTTAAAATTGAGGACTATGATGGAGAGGGTCATGATGTTACACAAACCACTTCCTCGCACTCCCCTGTCCTCCCATAGTTTTGACCTTTTCGTCAATGGCCTTCCGTTTGGCGCGCATTTTGCCGAGGAGGGTGATGGTTTG
>CAZQBA010000053.1:0-6750 GCA_964591635.1 uncultured Gammaproteobacteria bacterium
CCAGATGCACAAGAAACCACCAGCCACCTGATTGCCTTGTTCGGAACAGGTCAGCCGACGGAAGATGACACAGTCACGCTGTTGTCCGTGGGTGACATGATGTTTGATAGGAACGTGCGCACGTGGATGGAAAAAGAAGGGGAGGAGTATCCGTTCGCCAAGATTCGTGGCACCGAAGATCGCTTTTTCCGGGGCACTGATATTTTGATGGGAAACCTGGAAGGGGCGATCTCTGCGCGACGACCGCCAGAAAAGTCGATTGACTTTGCGTTTGATGAAAGCGTGGCCGGACTCGTACAAGGTTTGGGCTTTGATGTGGTGAGCTTGGCCAACAACCATGCGCTCGACCAAGGACGAGATGGTATGGCCAGCACCCAAGCTGCGCTGCGTGAGGCCGGGGTCGGTTTTTTTGGTGATCAAGTGAATGATGATACGCCTGCCTGGGAAACAACGGTACGTGGCAAGAAGATCGCTTTCCTGGGATATAACACGACGGATAACCCGCTCAATGAAGCGCAGGCGGAACAAGCCGTGCGTGCCGCCAAAAGCAAGAACGATATCGTCATCGTCATGATGCACTGGGGCGCCGAATACACGGAACGTCCGCCGCAATCGGTCATCAACCATGGCCGTAAGCTGGTGGATTGGGGAGCGGACGTGGTGATTGGCGCCCATCCGCACGTCATGCAAGGTATGGAAGTCTACAACAACAAGCCCATCTTCTGGTCGCTCGGTAACTTCATCTTCGACCAATACTGGTCCACAGAAACCCAACGTGGCCTAGCGCTGGGCCTGGCCATTTCTGTCAAACAGACCACGGTCTACCTCTATCCGCTCGTAAGCGCCAACTCCCAACCCCGCTTAGCAGTGGGTGATGAAGACCGCGCCCTCCTCTCCGCATTCGCCTCCCGTTCCGACCTCTCCGAAGAGCTGCGCGCCCAGGCAAAAACTGGTATTATTGAAGTAATAAAGAATTGATTCCCTGAGCCTGTCGAAGGGCCACATTATTATGGTGTGTCTTCGACAGGCTCAGACAATACTTTTATGGTGGAGCACCATCCATTCGGCAAAGAAATCAAGAAACTGTTTCGTCCGAGCGGGGTCGGAGAAAAAACATACGCCGCCATCGTGGTTCTTCAAGTAGTTCTTTTTGCTGTGGCCATGTCCCTCATTGCTGGCTATTGGATGTGGAAGGAACGCCAACCTGCTCCTCAAGCGCCGCCGCAGGTGGTGAATATGCCGGTACCACCTGGATCGGTGAATCCGTCTGTTGGCGATGTAATGAGCATTCATCTTCCAAACGGATATGCCACAGTGACAACGCCGCCAGATAGTCTGGATGGATATGTATTAGCACGCGCCGAAATTGAACAGGTAACCGTATCGGTGAACGGGTCTGATAAGCGAAATCCTACCTTCCGGAATTCTGAAGGCCCGAGTTACGCAACTGCTGAACGATATCGTGTGGATTGGGTCCTCAATGCCATCTCCAGCGCGTTTCGTCCGGGTGAGAATACAATTGAAGCAACTGTTTTTTTAAAAAATGGGCAGGTGCTTCACGAGTCTGTCATCATTCGGTGGGTGACAATAGAAGAAGATCCGACAACAGCAACTTTGAATATTCGTTGGTTGGAACAGCCGGTCGAAGTATCACACTATGATTTAGTGGACGGAGAGAATTGGTATGCCTCCCTGGAAGATGCCCCAATTGACACGCTCCAGGTATGGAAGACCGGAGCAGTGAACGGGGGATACTTCGATGGTTATGGCGTTTATCTGTTTACTACCAATTATTGCGACGGAATGTTCTGTCCAATTAATTATTATCGTGTGTTAAAACATCCGGATCACCGGGAGGTATTATTATTGTCAAGCGTCTCGCCCGAGTTATTTCCGAACGAGTATGCCTTTGTTGCAAAAAAACTCCCAAATGTTCGTGTCCCAGAATTGGAGCTCCCTCACACTTTTAATTTTCAAGGGTTGAATTTCACCGATTCGGTTGAACTCGGACTCGGGACTACTAGTGCCGCCTGGTTTACAGACCAAGAATTGCGTTCCGTCGGCGTGCATCCAATTTGGGGTACGGTCTACACAACGGTTAGTGAATATAATACCGACCGAGGTGCTCCATCGAACGCCTTTTATCTGCGTACCCCAGACAATCGTGTATATACATACAAATTCGCTATTCCGTTCATAGCAGATGGAAAAATTCCACGTATCACCTGGATCGATGGTGATGTGAATAGTGTTGATTATCAAACAGGAGATCATAGTGGTTGCGGTGCACTGAATGCCTACGCGGTTCGTCCTGAATCGGTGCTGCGTCCCGTGGAACGGTTGATTGTCGGTGGACATACATCTACCAATGATCCGGTTTACCTTCTGAAGAACGACTACGACGATGAGCTGAAGGATGAGTATGAGCAGTGGTACCCATACAATCCCGACGGTCCAGCCTCAAAACCAAGCTACGAATCATTCGTCGCCATGAAGCCGATATTCTATTGGAAGGATCCGTTCAACCGCTGGATCCGGTTTAAGCGCGCGGATTTGCAGCCGATGGCGGAGTGTGGCAAGCCGGTGATTTACCTGTATCCGGAAAAAGAAATGCCGGTGCATGTCATGGTTGGCTTGAAAGGAGAAATGACGGTATCTGAGCCAGAGCACGGTGCAACGGGTTGGGATGTGATTGCTAAGACCGACGGCTACGTCGTGAACAACGCCGATGGAAAAACATATCCGAACTTGTTCTGGGAAGGCACCGGTGTGGGGTATGACACGCCCAAACAAGGATTTGTGGTGGTCCAAAAAGACGTTGCACGCTGGTTAGAAAAAACACTGGATGAGATCGGTTTTACCGAGCGCGAAAGTGCCGAGTTCCGAGAGTTTTGGCTGCCGCGCTTGCCGCAGAGTCCGTACCTCTTCATCACCTTTGTGCCGCAGAGTGATTTTGATCGCGATGCGCCGCTCTTCATTTCACCCAAGCCCGATAGCGTCTCCCGCGTCTTCATGGAATACCACCCGCTCTATGCGCCCGAAGTCGTGGAGCCCCTGCCGCTTCCCAAGATTGAGCGTCGTGGCTTTGCGGTGGTGGAGTGGGGCGGAGCGTTACGGTGAGGAATATCGAATTTCGAATGTGGAATATAGGGACTGGTAGGGGTTGAAAATTTTCAACCCCTACACGGAATCACCGTTGTAGGGGCGGGGTTGTCCCGCCCAAATCACACATGTCACAACAGGAGGACAAAAAATGGCTCAGGGAGGCGTTGCGTCTGGCCCAGATGCACGCCAAAAAAATACATCACGGCGCCTGTTGCGGTGCCGTGGTGGTGCGTGATGGGAAAATTGTGGGCCGTGGTGCGTACAGTGCCGAAGGTGGGCCGCATGCCGAAGCCCGGGCGTTGACGCACGCCGGAGCCAAGGCCCGGGGAGCTACTATGTATATTACGCTGGAGCCATGCTCCTGGTTTTTAGGCAAACGGACGCCATCGTGCGCCCACGCCATTGTTCAGGCCGGTATTGCTCGCGTGGTCTACGCCTCGCCGGATCCGCATCCCCGCGTCCGCGGACGGGAAGTGCTGTTGGCTGCGGGTATGCGGGTAGACCATGTGTCGCTCCCAGCCGCAGACAAGATCCTCGCGCCTTTCCGCAAGCGCATTGCCGAGCGCTTCCAGAACAAGCGGCCGCATGTGCTCATCAAAACAGCCATGTCGGTAGACGGCAAAATCGCCAACCCAGACCGTTCACCGCTCTTACTCTCCAGCACACAGGATGCCGATGCGGTAGATGCCCTGCGCGCCTCCATGGATGCGATACTCATTGGTGGTACCACGCTCTTACGGGACGATCCGCGCCTGGTGGTCCGTTCGCCGCGGCTCATTGAACAGCGCTGTAAGCGCGGCATGCCGGAACAGCCGGCCAAGGTGGCGGTGGTGGAATCGGCCAAGCTCAAACGCACCTCCCGTTTCCTCACGCTCGGCCCGGCTGAGAAAATCATTTTTACCACCTTTCACACACCCACCGAATATCTCGGTCGCTTGCAGCAAGTAGCCAGTGTCTACGCCTCCTCTGGTGCGCGCGTCGCCTTGGACGACGCTTTGCGCATGTTGGGCGCCCACCATGGTATCCGGCGTCTCATGGCCGAAGGCGGGGGAGAGACGAATGCGGCCTTACTCGCACTTGGCTTAGTGGACGAAATCCGCGTCTCCATTTCCCCGACCATTGTCGGTGGCCGTAACACACCCACACTCGTTGATGGTCTCGGTATGCGTCTCCTGGTTCGTCCCAAATTGGAACTGGTCAAACAAGAACGCTTGGGCCACAATGTGGTTTTGTGGTATCAGGTAAGACACCGGTAAGGGAATTTCGAATATGGAATATGGAATGTCGAGGCCTGGTGAAACGAGGGCCGTTATTCGATCTTTTGAAGATCTTGATGTCTGGCAGCAAGGACACGCTTTGGTGATCGTCATATATGACCTTACGAAAGGCTATCCAAAAGAAGAGGTATACGGTCTTGTTTCACAAATGAGACGTTCGGCTGTTTCTATTACGTCAAATATTGCCGAGGGTTTCGGTCGGTTTTCAATCAAGGAAAAAGCACAGTTTTACTTGATAGCGAAAGGGTCGTTGGTCGAACTCCACAACCAACTTCTCATCAGTCGTGATGTTGGTTATATTTCACCTGAGATCACTGCGACGACCATCGAGCAACTCACCCGAGTCCATAAAATTCTCAATGGACTCATCACCAAAACAAAAACAACATTCTAGTCCCCATATTCCATATTCGAAATTCGATATTCCCGATCCCATGCACATCTTCCAGGTTGCTGAATTCATTGCCTATTTCAACGATGCCGTGCGTTCGTTCATGAACGAGCAGCAGATGGCCATTGAAGGCGAAGTAGCTGAGTACAAAGTGTCCCAGCAGCGTTTTGTCTGGTTCAAGTTGAAAGATCCCAAAGCGGAGGGCGTGCTCGACTGCTTTGCCATGCTGTTTACGCTCAAGGTGCCTTTGGAAGACGGCATGCGCGTGCGTCTTTCCGGCTACCCCAAAATTTTTCCGCGCAGTGGCAAACTTTCCATCAACGTGTCGCATGTGGAGCTGGTCGGTGAAGGCGCGCTCAAACGGGCCTTTGAACTGTTGAAGAAACAGTTGGCAGACCAAGGCTTGTTCGCCCCAGAACGCAAACGGGCCATTCCGCGCATCCCGGAACGCGTGGCCCTCATCACCTCGCGTGATGCCGCAGCCTACACTGACTTTTTGCGCATTTTAGAAAACCGCTGGGGTGGCTTGCGCATTGATTTGGCACACGTGGCGGTCCAAGGCCGCGATGCCGAGCGCGACATTGTGGGTGCCTTCCGCCATTTCAATGCCCACGCTGCCGACTACGACGTGTTGGTGCTCACTCGCGGCGGCGGTTCCATGGAAGACTTGGCCGCCTTTAACAGTGAAGCCGTGGCCCGGGCCATCTTCTCTTCCAAAATTCCGGTCGTGGTGGGCGTCGGTCACGAGCGGGACGAAACCATTGCCGACTATGTGGCCGACGTCCGGGCGTCGACACCGACGAATGCCGCAGAACGCATTGTGCCGGACCGCCGCGACGTGGCCTTTGCGGTGGCAAGCCAAGCCCGGATGATCACTCAAGGGTTTGCACATGTCTTGCGCAGCCAAGAGTCACGCTTGGGCGAACATGTGGGGTTGTTGGCCCGGGCCATCCATGCCGCAGCTGGGCGGGTGGGGAATGTGGTCAATCGCTTCTTTGTGGCTGGTGCCCATTTTTCCGCTCGGGTGCGGGAGCGGCGCATTGCGGTGGGCGTACTCTCTCAGCACATGGCCGCAGGCATGTACCACCATAGCGTGCGCCAGCGGGAGCGGCTCATGTCCCAATCTCGCTTGCTCGGTTCGCTCGACCCCAAGGCCGTGCTCCGGCGCGGGTACGCCATTGTCTTTGGATCCAAAGAAGGCGTGGTCAAGGACCCGGCCCAGGTGGACGCCGGCAGCCGGATACGGATACAATTGGCGCGCGGCACGCTGGATGCCCAAGTCACGGGCACGGCCGGGCAAACCGCCCTCCCGCTGTAATATGGCCCCGAAAACAGAAAAGAAATTCAACATGGAACAGGCCTTCGGTGAGCTGGAGCAGATCACCGAGTGGTTTGAAAAGGAAGACATTGACCTGGAGGAAGGTTTGTCCAAGTTTGAACGTGGTTTGGAAATCGCCCGTAAGCTCAAACAACGTTTGGGGGAGGTCGAAAACCGCGTGGAAGAAATTAAGGCCAAGTTCGCCGATGTGGTGAACGAGGCCGAGGAAGAAACATAATCATATGTGGATTGTCCGACTCATCTTAAATGCTCTGGCCGTCCTCTTGGTGGCCAACGTCATTCCTGGCATCACGGTGCGGAGCTTTGGCATTGCTCTCTTGGTTGCCGCAGTCTACGGCATCACCACGGCCGTCCTCCGGCCCATCATGATTCTCCTCACCTTGCCCATCACTATCCTCACGCTCGGCCTGTTTACGTTCGTCATCAACGCCGTACTCCTCCTGCTCACTGCCAAACTGGTCCCCGGCTTCTCGATTACCGGTTTCTGGCCGGCCTTCTGGGGCGCCCTTATTTTGTGGGCCGTCAGCTGGTTCACGTCTGCGGCCTTGGCGGAAAGCCGGGCACAACAGCCACATGCCCGCTAAACCCATTGTCCTCATTTCCTTGGGCGGCTCCTTGATTGCGCCCAAAGAGGGGAT
>CAZQBA010000054.1:0-6646 GCA_964591635.1 uncultured Gammaproteobacteria bacterium
GGCCAATATCTGCGGAAACTCGCACCAGAAGCCCGTATACGGCTTGTAGCAGAGCCCCTTGTGGAGGCTGGGCTCCTCACAGAGAAGGCCGGTGGCTGGCACCTGCCTACACTGGGCCGGGATGTCCCCACGGATTGGCTCATGGATGTGCTAGAATGCGAGCAGGAACGTCTCACTCGCGCCAACCAAGTAGGGGAGCTTCTGCCCTTTTTGTTCGCGCCGCCCGAAGCGTATGTCATGGAAACATTGGTCTGGAAAAAGTCAGATGCGCAAAAAACCGCACAGGTTCTGGGCGAACTCGTGGCCTGGGTAGGGGAGTATGGTGGTGATTGGAAGGTAAAGTCGCTTGAGACTGCACTCAAAGAGTGGATCGCATCTCACGGCTACGGCAACGGTGATGTGCTTTGGCCCTTGCGCGTCGCACTCACCGGACGCGAGGCATCACCCGGACCATTTGAAATGATGTCGCTCCTCGGCAAAGAAGAAACAATCAAGCGATTACAGCATGCCCAGTCGCTTTTGACCTGAACACCAATGCACCAAGGGGGGATTCAACGAACAATTTGGCAATCAGCAGCCCTGGCGCTGCTCATGATTTGTGTTTTGGGCTGGACCGGCTGGACCGCTTTGCAGGCATTTGCCGAGGAACCTGCGCCCGCAGCCGAAGAACAACCGCTTTCGGACGCCACGCAGGAAGAAATCAAGCGCCTGAACGAGGCTGTGGAAAAAAAGAAACAGAATATCGAACAGTTGGAGCAGCGGATCAGTTCCGTAAAGGCAAAGATCGATGCGCGGCGGGGACAGGCAGCGACCCTGGAAAACCAGCTGGCAATTTTGGAGAACCGATTGGCAAAAACCGAACTGGATATTGCTCAAACTGAGGCGGAAATAGATAAGGTGAACTTGGAAATGGCAGCGCTCGATTTGCGGATCACCGAGCAGTCCATCAACGTCTCGCGGAAAAAGGAATATCTGGAGAACTTCGTGCGGACGATTGCCCGCATGTCGGATCGCACTGCGTTAGAAGTGTTGCTCACGCAAGACTCGTTCTCGGAATTTTACGACCAACTTAAACGGTTGCAGGACGTGAGTGATGATTTGGACCGGACCTTGCGTGACGTGGTGACCCTGAAGGATTCGCTTGAGCGCCAGCAAGCTGAAAAGACGGCGCAGAAGTCAAAGCTGGACGAGCTTCGGCTTACCTTGGAAAACACTCGGTCAGAATTCAGCGAGGAAGAACATGCGAAAAGTACTTTGAAGGAATCCGTCGCCCAGGAGGCCAGCGCCCTGGGCCAAGATTTGGCTACATTGCGTTCCCAACAGCAGTCGATTGATAACGATTTGCTCACCCTGGAGCGGACGTTACGTAAGAAATTGGAGGAGGCCGAGAAGCTGCGCCGGAATTCTGACGCAGAAGAGGGGAGTGAGACCGCACTTGCTTGGCCAGTAAGCCCGGCCCGGGGCATTACCACCTATTTCCATGACCCGGAATACCCCTTCCGTTACATTTTTGAGCACCCAGGGCTCGACATCCGGGCCGCGCAGGGGACGCCTATAAAAGCAGCTGCCTCTGGATTCGTGGGCCGCGCCAAGAATGCCGGCATGGGCTACAGCTACATTATGCTCGTGCACAACGATGGTCTTTCCAGCGTCTACGGCCATGTTTCAAAAATCCTGGTGAAGGAGAACGACTTTGTCGAGCAAGGAGACGTGGTCGGGTTATCGGGCGCGACACCGGGCACACCCGGAGCTGGACCGCTGACCACGGGCCCGCACCTGCACTACGAAGTGCGTTTGAACGGTATTCCAGTTAACCCGCTTGACTACCATTCGTTATAAGATCGAGCACGTCATATGCAGTACCGCTGGCCCTTAGATCGCGTTTCACTCCTGCAAGGTTTCGGTGATAACCCCAACGCGCGAGGCTACGGGCCGCTTGGCCACCAGGGGATAGACATCCGCACCCGCTACGTGGATTGTCCGCAAGGGGACCGCACCGTGTGCGCTCCAGCTGATGGCATTGTGCAACCGACCATCTTTGAAGCGAACGGCTTTGGCCACCACGTCCACATCAGACACGCGGATGGGACATCGACGATCTGCGCGCATCTCAAATCCAAATCCGTGGCCGACCATGCTGCGGTCACCGCCGGCCAACCAATCGGCATTGCTGGCAACACTGGACGCTCGTCCGACCACCACCTGCATTTCGAACTCCGCAATGCAGCCAACCAAGCGATAGATCCGATGCCTTTTTTGGATGCGTCCCAGATTGACCGTATGCCGGTTGATTCCCGATACGGAAAACCTCTTGATTTCGGTGCTGAAATGTACGTGCGCTCTTTTCAAACTGTGGAATTCGTCAGCCTGGTTCGCCCGCTGCGTCTTCCTACCCAGCGCGAAATCAACGGTATGGCCTATGGCGGCTGGAGCGCGGCCGAAGTAACGGACGCAGCCATGTGGGAGCTGTGGATTGTCCGGCCGAAATAAAGTGTGATACTGTTTATTTATTATTCTTTACGCAATATATGCGTAAGATCGTCTCTCGACTCATACGAGGTACCGCCGCAGTAGCAACGGCGATACCGCTATTACTAACGAATATTCCACATGCGTTGGCTGATACGGGTTGGCTCTACCCAGTAGGTGACTATTCTATTGAATTCAATAAGGTAGGATTTCCAACGTACAATTATCAAGTAATTGATGACACGATCTGTAACGCGGGAGATTACATTTGGGCTGAAGAGGGGTCGTACGGCACCCATGGACTCATAAGCTATACAGATCAGTACTATGTAAATCTTTCTACAATTCCGAATGGGACTGAGGTAGATTCAATTAGAGTCCGTCCATGTGCGGCCAAGCGTGGCAGTAGTTCGGAATCAGGTCATTTAGTTGTTGCCTACATAATACTCACGCCCGGAGGAGGCTATTGTGCAGGTGGAGCTGATGAGCTTTATTGGAGTCCGAACAGCACAAGCTTCGCAGAATTGGAAGAGAAAAAAGCGTTTGAGTGTTTTCCATTCACCAAACAATCCAATACGTCCATGGTAATTATGGTCCATTACGACAACATGTTGGTTGGATATTCTAATGGTCTGAAGCTCAGCCGCCTCCGATTCATGCTCAATTACTAACCATTCATTCAATACGAATAAGCAAAAAAAACTAGCCACGTGGCTAGTTTTTTTGCACTTCAGAAATCCCTTAGATTGATTCATTTTCCGACACAAAACGTTTTTGCGCCGCTTTGGCCAGGTTAATGCATTCGGTAGGGGAGTAGCCCAGATCGTCACACCAACGGATGACGGAAAAGATGATGTTGCCAAGCTCTTTTTTGATTTCAGCGTCGTTGAGCCGTGTAGCGTCCTTGTTGGCACCACGGGCGATACGGCAGAGGTCGCAGTAGCCAACACCTAAGCGGATAAGGATGTCGGGGAGTGAGAGCTTCTCTTCGCCCCAGATGGTACGCGCTTCGTTCTTCAACTCTTCAATCTGCATAGTAGAGTAGGGGCGGGGTCCTCCCGCCCAAAAGCGAGGTAGTCTAGTGTCGCTCAATGTATCTTATACGACACTCTATAGCTCTATCGTATAAAGCCAGGTAATAGACCCCTCATGGCTTTACGAATACGCGATCAGTGTATCGCACATCTATGTACTGCGGCAACGTATTCTTGCTCGTATACTCTCGCAATACAGCCGCCACATTCTCTACGGCACGTTCTACGCTGAACGCCGGGTCAAAGATGACATACCAACCAGCGCTGGATTGCACCACAAGTTCACTAGCAACGCGTCTGTCATAAACGGCACCTAGGAGGCGTACACCATCCTTCTCCAAGCCGCCTACGGCCCGCTCGAATGCACCAAGTATCAATTCAGGCACTGCCCGCTCCCCTACAACCAGCTCCTGACGTGATGTGTCGTACAATATATAGGTACTGGTTGTACTACGTTTCTTGATCATTGAAAGCAACTGCGTCAATGGGAATTGCGGACGCGTGCTCGAGGTCCGGACTTGGGCAATGGTTCCGCTCGCAGAAGCTACGGCAATGGTCGTTGTAGCGAATTGGACTTCGGGCTCCCCTCCCCCTTCGCCCAAGGACACCTCAAAAATGGTCCCATGTTCATCGGTCAGCGCACGCGATGCATTGGTGAGCACGGTATATACGGGCTGCCGTTCATAGACTTGAATACGGACAATGCGCGGAAAATCCTTGGTCACCGTTGCTCCGGCCACGTCTGGGAGGGCCTCCAGGCGTTGTCGAATAACCGCTGGCCGCAACAAGAAGTAATTGCGGCGAGAAAACAGGCCGAGGAACCGGCTGCGGTATTCCTCCGTAACCGCCCCTTCGATTTCTTCGCGCGAAAGACGGTCGCGACCAGATATGTCCACGGTGGTGACGTTGAGCTGCGGCAACAACATGGCAGTAATCGTCGCGAGAACAAACAAGCTGGGAACGGTGATACCTGCAATGAGCGGGGCCAATCGAACCGCCTGACGTTTGACCCGCTTGTTAAAGTAGGGATTCTCTTGTGGAGCCCGAACCGGGCGTGCAATACGCACGGCACCCTGACGCGGCTTCCACGATGCGTTTTTCTTCCTCCAAAACATACTAGACCCACCAGCGGTTGAGCGGTGTTGTCCGCTGACGCGTGGCTCGCTCTTGATAGGCTACCTCAGCACAGGCTACGAGTTCAGTGACGAGCGCAGCTGGCGACACACCTGCTGCTTCCCAGAGTTTGGGGTACATGCTGATGGGCGTGAAGCCGGGTAAGGTGTTCACTTCGTTCAGGACAAGTTGGCCGGTGGTACGCGACAGAAGGAAGTCGACACGAGCCATACCGCGTACGTCGAGGGCGGCACAAGCGGCTTCGGCATAGGCGGCAATGCGTTCGGCAACATCTCCTGGTATATCGGCCGGAATGTGCACGACCGAAGCGTTGTCCAAATACTTAGCGGCGTAGTCGTAAAATTCATTAGAAGGAACAATCTCGCCGATAACGGAGGTGCGGTATGGGCCGTTGCCAAGCACGGCAATTTCCAGTTCCCGGGCTTCGGGGACGTCTTGCTCGCAGATGATGCGGTGGTCGTGTTGTTGTGCGGTGCGAATGGCGGCCGTGAGTTCAGCAGCGTCGTGGGCCTTGGTAATACCGACCGATGATCCGCCGTTGGCTGGTTTCACAAATATCGGGAAGCCCAGACGTTCCGCCCGTCCGCCATCGGTTTCCCAATCCACCACTGGAATGTCTGCGGCCCGGCACAGCATTTTCTGGACAATCTTATCCATGGCTGCTGCTGATCCAAGCACGCCTGCACCCACATACGGCAGCCCACACCACTCCAGGAGGCCCTGAAGCCGCCCATCTTCGCCGGTAGTGCCGTGGATGATCGGAAACACCACATCAATGCCTAGCTCTTTTCTGCCGGGAATAAACGGCTCTGCCACACTTTCCTGTGGTACACACCCCTCTTTCAGATAGGTATCAACAGCTTCACCGCGATACCACGCGCCATCAAGCGTCACCACGATCGGCAGAACAATAAACCCAGCCGACTGAAGCGCAGAAATAACGAAACGCGCTGAAACACAGGAGACCTCGTGTTCCCCGCTCTGCCCGCCAAAGATGACTGCCACGGTTTTCATACCAGAATGCGTGGAATAAGCGGATTGATGCGGGTCAGCACTTCATATTGGATCGTGTCGAGGTGTTTGGCGATTGTTTCGGCCGACGTTGTTTTTGCCGACAACAAGGTTACCTCATCGCCCACTCGGGCTGCAGGAATGTGGGAGACATCGATCATCGTCATGTTCATACAGACCCGCCCCATCACTTTAGCCATACGGCCACGAACAGACACTTCTGCTACAGACGAAAGCCCACGATCATAGCCATCCCAGTACCCAATCGGTAGCACAGCAACGGTCCCTGCCCGTCGCATGCGCTCGGTCAGACCATAACTGACTGGCGTCCCAGCCGCCACCTTTTTGATTTGAGCGATCCGCGTTTTCCAAGTGAGGGCGGGTTGGAGTGTCGGTACGCGACGCGCATGACGAGCCGACAGTGCCGTCTCGCGACTCGGCCAGTGTCCGTAAAGCGAAATACCAGTGCGGACCAATCCAAAGTGCGTTTCTGGAAAAACAATGGCCGCAGCTGAGCAGGCCGTGTGCGGGAGCGGGATTGGTTTTTTGAGGATATGCTCGGCGCGCTCGAGCACGGAACGAAAGCGCTTCAACTGCTGTTGGGCGTAGGCATGTTCCGTGGTGTCCTCAATGTTTGCGAAATGCGTGAACAGCCCTTCGACCTCAACCTGTTTATTATTTGCTAGCCGGGCCAACAAGTGCGGGAACTCTGCCTCCCCTATCCCCTGCCGGGTCAATCCGGTTTCCACCTCCAGATGAATGATCGACTTTTTTTTGAGTCGCAAGATTACCGCGACTGCTTCCGGGCTGGAGATACTCATCCGCACACCGAGCGCGGCCGCCCGCGGCATCCAAGCCGGCAATGTCGTTCCCAAAACCAACACCTTTCCGTGTCGATCCGTCTTTCGAGCCAGCTCCGCTTCACCCAAATTGTCAACGCCGTACCACGGCACACGACCTTTGAGGGCCGTGACCGTTTCCGATAATCCATGCCCGTA
>CAZQBA010000055.1:0-6033 GCA_964591635.1 uncultured Gammaproteobacteria bacterium
CAGAAACGAACTTGTGAAAGAACATAGCTTGATTATTTATATACGAGTGATTGTTTTTGCGTTGTCGTCCACCACTATAGCTTCGGCCATTTCCGGGCCAGGCGGGGGATCATTCAGTTCAAATTCTTTGGCAAAGCTCCCGAGCATTTCGTTGGCAACCGGGAGGTGGGTGACGAGGATTGCTGCGCCAAACGGTCCGTCATCGTCATCAGCCAGGGTGCGTACCCGGCGGCCGGCCAGTTCGCCGTCTTGGAGCCAGGTCAGGTTGAGGCGCTTGTGCTCCGGCAAGGAGGGCATAAGCACATCAGCCGTTTCCATGGTGCGCGGGGAGTCGGACACGCCCAAGAATATTTTCCCGGCCGGCAGGAGCGGCTTGATCCGTTCTGCCAACGCCGCCACATCAGCCCGGCCCTTTTCTGTGAGCGAGCCGGTTTCAAAATTCTGTTCCCCGTGGCGGACAATGATGATCAACATATATATCTGTTGGTTGGGGCGTATGTAATACGCCTCTACTCTAATGGCGGTTCGTCTCCGAGCGGCGGAACATCGTCGCCGGCTACTGCGGCGTTGGAACCGGACAATTCCGCCCGGGACTTTTCTTCGGTCCTAGCAAAGACTTCCTGTTTGATTTTCTCCAAGGTGTCGGGCGAGGCGCGCAGGTAGCTCTTTGCGGCTTCCCGGCCAATACCGAGTTTCACGTCGCCCCAGGAATAGGTATTGCCGGACTTGGCCACCACATCTTCCAGCACTGCCACATCCAGCACGTCGCCGGCAATGGAGATGCCTTCATTATACATGATGTCGAATTCCGTGGCGCGGAACGGGGGAGCCACCTTGTTTTTCACGACTTTGACCTTCACGCGGTTGCCGATGATTTTGTCGCCCTGTTTGATTTGGGCGGCCCGGCGGATTTCCATGCGGACCGAGCTATAGAATTTGAGGGCCATGCCGCCGGTGGTGGTTTCCGGGTTGCCAAAGACCACGCCAATCTTCATGCGCGTTTGGTTGATGAAGATGAGGATGGTGTGGGATTTGGAAATGATGGCCGTGAGCTTGCGCAAGGCCTGGCTCATGAGCCGGGCTTGGAGTCCCATGTGGGAATCACCCATGTCTCCTTCAATTTCTGCGCGGGGCACCAAGGCGGCCACCGAGTCCACCACAATCACGTCGATGGCGTTGGAGCGGACCAGGGTTTCTACAATGTCCAAGGCCTGTTCCCCGGTGTCTGGTTGGGAGATGAGGAGCTCTTCCACGTTCACGCCAATCTTGCGGGCGTAGTCTGGGTCGAGCGCGTGTTCGGCGTCCACGAAGGCCGCCAAGCCGCCCAATTTCTGGACTTCGGCCACAATATGTTGGGCCAAGGTCGTTTTTCCGGACGATTCCGGGCCGTAGATTTCCACAATGCGGCCGCGCGGCACGCCGCCCACGCCGAGCGCCAGGTCGAGCGACAAACACCCCGTTGGCACAGCGTCGACGACCGACAAGTGGGCTTCGCCCAGCTTCATGATGGCTCCGTCACCGAATTTTTCCTTAATAGAGTCAATGGCGTCTTTGGCGGCTTTGGTGCGCGTGTTCATGGCGGACGCAGAAGTGGGTTTGGGCATAGCAGTGGGGATGGTGAATCAATCGGGGTGCGCCTTTGTAGTCTATAACTCGCGTCCTCCGTCACACATTGGGGTTTGTGTCAAGGCGTGCGGGGTGTGGATGTGGCTGGCGTAGGAGTGTCTACAATGACTTGGCGGTAGACGACCCGTTCGCCGGAATGGCTCTTCTTGGCTGCAATCTTAATGAGGTTAATGCCCTCGTGCAAATCAATATCCACAGCAAAGCGCCCTTCGCGGTCCGGTACCACCCGTTCGCCGTTTATGGTGACGTCGGCCCCGCGAGCCACCTGCCCAGACACCGTGGTAAACGGGTCGGAAAGGGCGGCGGATTCAGCGGGGCTCATAATAGTGAGCTCCGGCGGGGCGGCAATGGCTCGGATCTGGAATAAGAGGACAATAGCCACCACAAGGACAAAGGCGCCAATACCAATTTGGGTGAGAATGCGGGACGGGACAATGAAAGCCAGGCGCGACGGCGGCTTGGGGGTGAGGATGGTGGGCGGCTCATCGCCGGGCGTGTGGTAGAGGGCAAGGAGCGTGTCTGGCGACACGCGCAAGACCTGGGCTACGGCCCTGAGGAAATGGCGCACATACATGGGGTCCGGCAAATCAGCCGGGGAATCCGTCTCCAAGGCCAGCAGGTACTTTTTTTGGATCTTGGTGATTTCCGCCAGGTCGGCAATAGAGAGGCCGGCGGCGCTTCGTAAGACAGCAATGCGCTGCCCAAGCGCGTTGGGCAGGGTGGCCTCCTCGGGCAGCAGCGGGGTGGGTTCCATTTAGAATGCGACGGAGGGTTTAGTCTCCTCCTCTGCCTCCTCTTCTTCGTCCATCTTTTCTGTTTCGTCGGCCGTATCTTCCGGCAGTTCATCCACCACGTCCCCGGTTTCTTCCGGAGGCGTCATGTCCACTGCATCTTCCTCCACATCTTCGCCGTTGTCTATTTCAAATTCCATGTCCTTTTGCAGGATCTCGCGCGGCTTGGCGCCATCCCCTGGGCCAATGATCCCGGCTTCCTCTAACAGGTCGAGCAGACGGGCGGCTCGGGCATAGCCCACCTTCAAGCGCCGCTGCAAGAGCGAGGCCGAGGCTTTCCCGGCCTGGACTACGGTGCGGCAGGCTTCTTCTAATAAGGGGTCGGAATCGCTGTCACCAAAAATCGTGGTGGAACTGCCGCCGTTCTTTTCGGTGACGCCTTCCACGTAGTCCGCCCGGCCGTACCGGTCTTCAATGAAGTCCGTGACGCGGTGGATTTCTTCGTCCGAAATAAAGGTGCCTTGCAGGCGCTTGGGTTTGGAGAGGTCAGCCGAGATAAACAACATGTCGCCACGGCCCAGCAGTTTTTCGGCGCCAGGCGAGTCCAGAATGGTGCGCGAATCGATGAGCGAGGCTACGGAGAAGGCAATGCGGCTGGTGATATTGGCTTTGATGAGCCCGGTGATGACGTCTACGGACGGGCGTTGTGTGGCCAATATCAAGTGGATGCCCACGGCCCGGGCCATTTGGGCAATGCGGACGATGAGTCCTTCGACTTCGGCTCCGGCCGCAATCATGAGGTCGGCCAATTCGTCGATGATGATGACGAGGTACGGCAGTTTTTCCGGAGCAACGGAATTGTAGGAAGCAATGTCGCGCTTGCCAGCTTTGGAGAGCAGGTCGAAGCGCCGTTCCATTTCGCCAATGGCCCACTTGAGGGCGTTCACGGTCTTGGGCACTTCGGTGATGACCGGGGTGACGAGGTGCGGGATACCGTTGTAGACGGTCAGTTCTACGCGCTTGGGGTCAACCATGATGAACCGCAAATCATCAGGCCCGTTTTCGTACAAGAGCGACATGATGATGGTGTTCAAACAGACCGACTTCCCGGAACCCGTGGCGCCGGCCACCAACAAGTGCGGCATCTTGTCGATGGCCGCAGTCCAGCTCTTGCCGCTCACGTCTTTGCCCAACGCCACGGTGAGCTGGCTCTTCCGTTCCCGGAACTCGCGCGAATCCAACACGTCGCGCATGGGCACAATGGCCACGCTCTGGTTAGGCACTTCAATACCCACCAGTGACTTGCCCGGAATGGGCGCTTCAATACGAATCGGGTGGGCAGCCAAGGCCAAGGCCAGATCGTTGGAAAGACCGGTGATGCGGGTGAGCTTGATGCCGTCTGCGGGCTTGAAGGTGTATTGCGTGACGGAGGGGCCAACGGACACATCACCCATTTCCACGGGAATACCGAACTGCTCCAAAGTCATGCGGATGCGCTCCATGGTGCGATCAATGTCGCCGGCTTGGGGCTTGGTGGCGCGGGTATTGAGCAAATCAAGCGGAATGGAAATGCGCGGGCGCGGGGCTCGGGCCGGCAATTCTGGCGCTGGTTCTTTCGACTTAGACACCGACACTTCCACGGTCTTGCTCTGGAATTCCGGAGCGTCTTCGTACTCTTCCTCCCCTTCCTCCTCTTCGGCCACCTCTTCATCGGTTCCTTCTGCCTCACTTGGTTCTTCTCCATCCAAGCCATGGACCTGCGGGGCCTGACGCATGCCAAAGAGGCCCATCACGGCCCGCACTGGTGCGCCCAAGAGGGCAAAGTGTTGGAGTGAGGCGTTAAAGGTCAGGAAGAGGGAAATCAAGAAGAGGGCGGCGATGACCACGCCGGCCGCAATCGGGCCCATCACGGCCATGAGTGGGAAGGCCAGGAAGAGGCCAATCAGACCACCGCCTTCGGTCCAAGGCAGGGTGGAGGGGGAAAGCGACTGGGTGAGCAGTTCAATAAAGCCGTTCGTGCAGAATATAAGGAGGGCGAAACCCACGCCGCCGCCGATCCCTAAGCGCAGCCGTTCCGGGAAGACCATCTTTACTGCCAAAAACAGGAAGACCAGCACGAAGAGCGGTCGCACCCAGCCAAACAAGCTGGTAAAGACCTTATCAATACCCAACCCCAAGGGCCCGGCCAAATCCACGTAGGCCAAGGCGGCAATCACGCCTACGGCAAACAACAAGACGAACAAAATGCCGCGGCGGGCACCGGGGCTCATGGTCCATTCCGGAACAACAGCAGCTTCGTCCTCTTCCTTGTGCTTCTTCCGTCGAGATTTGCGGGCCATAACGCCAGGTATGGTAACGGATTTACCGGAATAACAAAACGCCCCCGGTGTGGGGGCGCCCTCCTTTGGAGAAGGCTGCAAAGCGGGGTCAGGTGAACCGGACACCGAGTCGGCAGAGCAGTTCCCAAGCAACCGATGTTGTTCGGGAACGAGGAGAGAGATGTTGCCACCGAAGTGGCAGGCTCTTCGATCCGATCTCCGGGCCTACGCCGTTTCGCAGCCTCCTCAAAAGCAGGTGAGTGTTGATTGTAGTGCCGCACAAGCGGCGCGTCAACCGGGTTTCCAATCAGCCAACCACCGCTTGATGGGCTGAAGAAGAAAGGCAGACGAAGGGGTGGTTCGTGGTCTGCCAGCACGGGTTGCTGCGTCAGTTGCTCGTTGGGGTCAGGGTCAGTGGGGGTCCCAACTTCAGCTCCTGAACATGCCGAGCGGTTCTATTGCACGCCTCTTCGAGCAATTTCCGGTGCGTCTCCTCCCACATTCCGTCGAAGGCGAGCACGCATACCGGGATGGCGGGGTGCATGAGGCCACGTCCTTTGAGAAACATACGGAGTGAGTGCCAGTCGCCGATGGCCCGACGCATTTCGTCTGCGTCGTTCGGTGTCGGGAGCTCGTTCAGGCTCCCGTCGATCTGATCGAATCGAAACAAGTAGACTCGATGGTCGTTGGTGGTGAGCCGGATCACCGCTCGGTTGTGTTGCTCCATCGCAACGTCTGTTTGGCGGACGTCCTTTCTTAGGAACTTCGTCAGATACCGGGCTGCGTGGTGCGCGTCCCGGAAGTGCTTCGGACGTTTCCCGGAGAAGTGTCGGGCGGCCAGGAAGCCGAAACCGAACGCGCCGATCGTCATCAACACTGCCATAGTTGCATCTATTTGCATCGCCATATCCTCCTTCTGTCCACCATACCATGATGAACATAAGTAGAAAGGCAGACGAAGGGGGAGTTCGTGGTCTGCCAGCACGGGGTGCTTGGATGGTTACTCTCTCCAAGCCTCGGGGTCGATCTGAACCATGGCCTCCGATTCCGGGGTGATCGTTGGGTAGTGGATCGGTTGCCGCATACGGGATTCGAAGTTCCGACGGAATACTTCAGCTTCCGTCGGCTTCACCAGCCCGCAGCGCAGGAGGGCTGACCGACAGATGTACCTCGGGCTTAGGTCCCTGCCCCAAATGAAGCCGGTCACGAGAGCGACCGCACCGACCAAGATGCACAGCGAAACGACCGTGATGATCTCCATTGCACTCCTCTATTCCCGTTTCAGACGACCACACACGATCGACTGAAGAAGAAAGGCAGACGAAGGGGTGGTTCGTGGTCTGCCAGCACGGGTTGCG
>CAZQBA010000056.1:0-5877 GCA_964591635.1 uncultured Gammaproteobacteria bacterium
CCGTTTTTCTGACCGTGTTGGCAGCTGCCGGTTATCACCATGTCTGGCTGCGTTGGTCGCCGTGGGTCGAGGCTTCATCTGGGGTGGGTGAAGCTAGTGGATCCAGTACCGTATCGCCTAATTTCGCTGCAAACGGCGTGCAGGTATCACGCAGCTCCGATACCGACCGTGAGCAATTGGACCCAGCGATTGTGAGTGACGGCAGTTCCGGCGCAATTTTTGCTTTTGAGGACGATAACGCGACGGATGGGACCTATAATATCTACGCCCAACGGTTCGGCAGCACCGGCACCGCTTTTTGGGTGTCGGGTGGGGTGCGGTTGGCGGCGTCTTCAAGTAACCAGACCGATCCAATTGCGATTTCAAATGGCTCGGGTGGGGCCGTGGTTTTATGGACTGAAGGTGGGGGTGGAACACCCACTCGCATTGTCGGCGTGGGTATCAACTCCAGTGGAACCGTTACGTGGGGGCCAACATCATTCTTCGTTCATCCGGATGTTGGGGGAGTGTGCCTCACGAGCATTTCTCCGTCGGGCGCGGGCGGCCTGGTTCTTGGCTGGATCCGGAATGACAGCGGTACATATACGTCACAAACGACGGCAATCAATAGTAGCGGAACATTATTATGGACAACGGCTGGCCTGACCCAAGGCGCGGACTGCACAAAAATTCCTGTGTACGCGGATACGGTTAACAATGCCGCATACAGCCTCTTTCCCGAAAGCACCGGAAGAAATTGGGCCTATGTGCAGAAGTATAACCTGACAACAGGGGTGGCCCAGTATGCAGGCAATGGCGTGCAAGTGGGGGTTCCTGGGCAGGCAGACTACGCGCTTGGCATTGGTACGAACGGCAGTAGTGGATTCCATGCCATAGTAGGCGGTGACCGCTCAGCCAGTTGTGGTATGTTCTGCAACAACAGCTCCTCCACCATACGGGCCGTCCGCGGCAACGATTCGGCTACCTCGACCGTAACGCTCATGGCCGATGAATTGTATGCCTCCTCTTATGCAAGCAGTTTTTATGACACGAGCGACCCGGGCCAAGCGGTGGGTGACAGTTCCGGAAACATGTACATTGTTTCTACGTGGGTGGACAGCGGGCAGCAAGGCACGGTGGTCGCTCAAAAAGTGACAAGCGGTGGCGTGAATTCCTGGGGCGCATCCATCACCGGAGGAAGTGGATCTATGGGCACGGCCCTGGCGATTGATACGGATACCGATCAAACGGCTAATGCGAAAATACATTTGGACGGCACAGGTGGGGCGTATGTGGCCTGGAGCCAGATTGCCGTTTTTTTGGGGGATGACGATTTATATGCGCAACGAATAGATGCGGCTGGTTCGGTCCAATGGAGCGCGGCAACGCAAAGAGTTCTCAATACTGATGATGTTGACGGCGAGGCCGCGAATGTTGCGCTGACCCGCACCTCGACTACACCTTGGTTTGTCTGGGATCGGAACAACGACATTTATACGCAGTCCGGAACAGAAGTGGCTGGTTCATCCGGCAGCTCGTCAAACACCAACACCAGCACCGGGTCCGGCACTGCGGAAAGCGGCTACAGCGTGCCGCTAAAGCCGATTGCCGGAACGCCTATCGCCCTGTCGCCGACCAGCATCCGCTGGCAGTTTAGCGACACAAGCGAGTATGAAAGCGGTTTCCAGCTGAATGAAGAGGCGGACGGGCAGGTTCCGCGCATTCTCCGGACTACCTATCCCGTGTTTACCAAAAACCTCTCGTTTTTCGATGAAACTGGTCTGTTGCCGAACCAGCGGTATTGCGACCGTGTCGTCTATGCATTCAATGACAAGGGCATTTCATTGCCCAGTAACAAACTAGGGTGTGCCTTTACCCAGGTCTATCCGCCCGGCCAGCCGGTGTCGTCCATCATCAACCCGCTCACCAGGCGCGTTTCCTGGACGGCTAACGGCAACCCGCCACACACCGAATACGCTATTTTGGAAAAAGTCCGTGGGTATTATGTGCAAGCGGATGGTACCTTCGGTGGCACGCCGGCCTGGCGGACGCTTACCCAGTGGGGCCCGGATGGGGTCATTGTCCACCTGCCGAGCGCCGGAGCTCCCTATAGTTTTGCTGTCCAATCTCGGAATGGTGATGGCGTTGCAACGCCTAGCCAAGATACCAATTTTCAAAATCCCGCAGCCACCCTCCTCATTGAGCGCCGCGTTTCCATTCAGCCGCCAGCGACGGACGGTTCAGTGCCAGAGGCCTTTGTCTATTTGGATGACGGAAAGGCCGTGCGGAAGGGGGAGCTCCTGCTGTACCAGACGTTCGTTAAGAACCAGAGCAGCCGTGACGCTCAATCATTCGTCTTGGCCGATCCCATCCCCGTCGGAACGACGTACGTTCCCGGCAGCATTGACCTCAACGGAACAACCTTGACCGATGCGGTGGGTGATGACGCAGGTTCCTTTGATGGTGGAGCCGTGGTGGTGACCCAACCAACACTTGCCGCCGGCCGCATGCTGCAGACAAGTTATGCCGTGGCCGTGACGGCACCTACCGGGAATATTGTGAGCCGGACATGCGCTTCGAGCCTGGAAAATCCGGACGGGCAATGCTCCAACAGCGCCGTGAACCCGGTAGTCGGTGCTCTGGTGGTCAATACGAATACGAACGCGAATACGAATATACCGGTTAACACGAACACCAACGCCAACCGGCCTGTGAACACTAATGTGAACGCGCCGGAGGTCGCCAACACCAATACGAATGCACCGGTTGAAGAGCCGGAAGAGCCCGACGCAGCTGCTCCGCAAGCCGGGCAAGTGCTGGTGAACGGACGCCCGCCCGACCAGCCCACCAACGACCCATCACCAGAAATTGCCGGCACAACTGATCCGGAAACACGGGTGGTGGTGACGGTCGATGGCGTAACAGTTGGAACGGCGGTGAGTGATGGACAGGGAAATTATGTGGTGGACATGGCCGGAACCGTTGGCGATGGCGGCCACCGGCTGGTGATTCGGGCCGACGGCGAAGTCGTGTTCGAAGGCGATTTTGTGATTGATACCTTGCCGCCTCCGCCGCCGCTGACCTTGGGTTTGGATATTGTGAAAATTGGCGTAGTGCGCCGTTCGGGAATCGAAAATACGATTGTCGAGGTCAGTGGGGAAACGACGCCGGAAACGGCACTGGTCCGGCTCATCATCCAAAGCGACCCGGTGGTGGTCACGTTCCCGCCGCCTGCCTTAGTGTGGACCAAACAAGTGGAGGCGCCGCTTGAAGCTGGCGAGCACACGGCCACGGCCATTGCTATTGATACGGCGGGTAACGAATCTGATCCCGTGACGCGGACCTTTATTGTGCCGGAGTTGGATGAGGAACCCACAGTCACCGAACAATTGGCCGAGGCCGTTGCGGAGCTGCGCGTATTCCTGGATCAGCCTGCCGTCCAAACGGTGAACACGGTGGTGGCTCCGGTCGTGGCCGTTGCGGCGGTTGCCAATATGGCTACGGCGGCCGGTTTTGGCACGTTGTACGGTTTCCTCGGCTTCCTCTTTACGCAGCCGGCCCTCTTGTTTGCCCGCCGCAAGCGCAAGGGGTATGGCACCGTATACAACGCCTTCTCCAAACTGCCCGTTGATTTGGCCATTGTCCGTATTCGTGATGCAGCTACCCAGCGCGTCCAGCACACCAAGGTCACGGATAAGGAAGGCCGGTACATGTTCTTCCTGCCGCCCGGTGGGTATGCGGTGGAAGTGGTCAAGCCAGGCTTTGCTTACCCGTCGCAGGTGTTGCGTGGCGTCACCGAAGATCCGGCGTTTATTGACATCCTCCCCACACCAGCCGTGCATCTGGAGACTGCCACACGTTTGGTAAAGAACCTGCCTGTGGATCCGGTGGGAGGGGAACGGACCCCGGCTGCGATTCGTGCCGCGGCCGCAGCGCGCCGTTTCCAACACCTCTTTGCCGCGAGTGGTCCGGCTTTGAGCGTCGTCTCGTTTGCCGTCACCCCCACACTGCCGGTCGGTTTGATTGTGGTGCTCCAAATTGCAGCCTATGCCCTGTTCCGCCGATTGGCATATGTTGCGCCGCCCAAGAGCTACGGCATCGTCTGGAACGCAAAGACCCAGCAACCCCTGCCCGGTGTTGCCGTGCGCATCTTTGAAGCCACATACAACAAACTCCTGGAAACACAGGTCACCGATGCACGTGGCCGCTACGCCTTCCTGGTCGGCCGGAACCGTTTCTACGTCACTGCCTCTGCTCCCGGATTCATGACCTTCCGTTCGCCGCCGATCGACCGAACCACCGGCGAGGAGCGCAGCATCATCACGAATACCATCTCACTGACACCGGGTACCGATGCCCCGCCAGCCCCACCTGCGCCGTCCACGCCCGTGACATCACCGCAACCACCCTCCCTACCGCCCTCTCCACCACGCCCGCCGCACCTCCCGCCCCGGCCAACACCGACGGCCAACCGCCCGCCCGTCGTCGCTCCCCAATCCCAAATTCCAGAGCCTAGGCCCTTGAACCCCCCAACACCTCCCAGCCATGGAAGCGTTTGACCTGGTTATTGTTGGCGGGGGAGCGGCCGCCTGGTCGGCAGCCATGTATGCCCGGCGTTATGGGCTGGAAACGGCTGTTCTGCAAGAGCAATTTGGCGGAGAAACGGCTACTGCCGGGGTGATTGAGAATTATCCGGGCCTGGAGCGGGTTGATGGTTTTGAGTTGGTGAACCAGATGCGAGATGTGGCACTGAAGCTCGGGGCGAAAGTTTTTGAAGGGAAGGCCACGGAGGCCGAGGATCGATTGCATTGTTTTCGGGTGCAGGCGGAAGGCAGAACATTTTTAGGCAAAGCATTGATTCTGGCAACGGGTTTGGAGCATCGGAAGATGGGTGTACCAAAAGAAGATGGGTTGCGCGGACGGGGGGTGCATTATTGCGCCACCTGTGATGGCCCGTTCTACAAAGGCAAGCGCGTAGCCGTGGTCGGCGGCGGCGATTCCGCGGTGAAGTGGGCGAACCAGCTCCTGGATGCCGGTGTCGCCCATGTATCGCTCATTGTCCGCGAAAAAAACCTGGGGCGGGCCGAACCCATCAACCGCCAGCGCCTGGAACGGCGGAGCGGCGTGACTACCCTTTTTTCGAATGAAGTCACGGCCCTCATCGGTGCCAAGAAGCTGGAGGCTGTGGAGCTTAAGGCGGCCGTAGCTGGTGCGCACCGTCTGACCTTTGATGCGGTGTTTGTGGCGATCGGTGCCGTGCCGCGGAATGATCTGGCGCAGCAGCTGGACGTCCGTCTGGACCGTGAGGGGTTCGTGATTGTGGATCCGCGGACCATGACCACCCGCATCCCCGGGGTGTTCGCTGCCGGTGACGTGACCGACGCCTCCGGGGATTTCAAGCAAGTGGTGACAGGTGCGGCCCAGGGGGCGATTGCCGCAACGTCTGCCTACCACCATGTGGCCGAACATCCGAACGTGTGCATTATCCACAACGTAACAACCAAAAGGGTGTTGCCGAGACGTGCAGTCTCTGCAAAAAAAAGGTAAGATACGGTA
Source organism: uncultured Gammaproteobacteria bacterium (assembly GCA_964591635.1). Lineage (GTDB taxonomy): Bacteria > Patescibacteriota > Patescibacteriia > 2-12-FULL-57-11 > 2-12-FULL-57-11 > CAZQBA01. The sequence goes on from CAZQBA010000056.1 coordinate 5,536, forward strand.
AGCAATCAGTCACTTTCCAAATGCGCATTTGAACCGATTTTGGAAACGACGGACTCAGACGCGTCCAGCGTCACGGACTGCAGACCCGAGCCAACAGAAGTGGTGGGATCGGCCTGGGGTTCGGTTGGTGTGGGCAATGATTGGAGGGGCATCCCTCTTGGTTTTGTTTTTGCTTGTGGCGAGCCCGTATCTTTTTGTGGCGCCAACGGAGCGTGCACAGGCTGCCACCAACACGTTCACGGAAACGTTTTCCACTACCACATACAAGGATACGTCCAGTACCACCGGAGCCTGGTATGGCGAGGGGACGGCAAACATGGGGGTCGGCAACGTCTCGTCGAC
>CAZQBA010000057.1:0-5084 GCA_964591635.1 uncultured Gammaproteobacteria bacterium
TATGCCCCGGCGCTTTCCAGTTTGGTCACCCGGTCGTCCAGACGGTGGTAGAGGCCGCGCAGGAGCGTGGTTTCTTGGTTCTCTTTTTGATTCCTTTTTTCGAGCGCGCTGACGCTTTTCACCAATTCCTTCTGACCCATTACCAGATCACCCACTTGTGATTCAACGTTCTGCAGGCGATTTTCCACCTTATCCAGCCGCCCTTCAACCTTGTCGAGCCGTGACTCGACTTTATCAAGCCTAACATCAACCCTATCGAATCGCTCATCGACACCCCGAAACCCAACAGCCACACTTTGTGCCAATTCCTCAATCTTCTCCTCGAAATGCTCCTTCTGGAGACGAAACTGTTTCTCGAAATACTCTTTAGAAAGTTCACTCATACCCAGCTATGGTACACCGCCACCGCGGCTACGCCGACAGCGCCTCTTTGTCAAGACCTCCTGTGTGAATAAATCGGTTACAAAATGGCACCAACGAAAGCAAAAGCACCAAACAACACAATCCCCCACATAATGAACTGTAGATTACGCGACGGCTCCTTCGTAAAAGCAGCCAGAGCGACAACGTTTAAAAAAACGAATCCGACATAATGCACACGAGGCCCAGAGATGTATATGGTTGGACTAGCAAACAACAACAATTGGGAAGCGACCACAGCGCTGATGAGCGCTCCTATCAACCAATTGGTCTCCACTCCCACTTTTGTACAGAACCAATGCGTAATGAAAGGGAGATAGACAAATGCCTGCATCCGATATTCGCCATACCACTGCCGCACGAGCCAGCGAAACCCGTTCATGATTTTATCCCAAAAAGTGAGCGTTGAAAAAAGCGGGAACCAGATGACTGTTTCCTTTACCATGCGCGCCGCGTTCCCTGGTGCCTGAGATGCGAACAAAATAGTAAAGATAAGTAATAACAACACAACGAACAACCATTTCGGGAGCCCTACAAACGACCGTTGTTTTCCGACAAGAATTACTAACACCACGCAACCGAAGACCAACGCGGCGACGGCCCATTGCTCATTGAAAAATACCAACGTGATGGCAGCCATGAAAGCGGGGTACCGGAACCTGGTATGTTGAGAAAACAACACGTCTCGAAATGCGATGCACAACACGACTGCTAGGCACGCCGGTAGTAAATAGACAAACGAACCTGTTATCCAATACTCAGCCGGGATCTTCACAGACTGTGGGATGAGCTGCATGAGAGCGAACGTCCCATACATATGTGTCGGCGAAAGCGCCCAAAACGGTCTGCCTGTTGCCAAACGCACAAGAAGGAGAGGCAGCAGTGTGGCACAGGTGGCCATCAGTATTGGAAATAGCCAAAAAACATACTTCAACACCAACATCAGCGCACCCTCGGCTAAGAGCCGCGATGTCCATGTGTGATAGCGAAAGGCAAGAAAATCAAGGAGTTGTGGGTATTCGTGGACTTTCTCCAAAAAATAAATATCATCCTGACCATATTGACCGAGACCGACGCGTGAATACAGGATATACAATAAAATCCAATACACAGCGATCGGCGTTCCGAAACGAAGCGTAACACGCAAACGTCTGTCCATGATTTTACGTTACATAGGCAACAAACCGCGTGGTGCCGGACCGTCGTAGGCCACCTGGTCTTCTGGGGTGCGGCGGAACGGTTTTTCACGGGATTGCTCTTCAGCCACATGGGCGACGAGGCCGAGGGTGCGGCCGATCACAAAGATGCCGTTACCGAGTTCTGGCGGGAATCCGAGATCGAGGAGAATGGCAGCAATAGCGCCGTCAATATTTAGCGGAAACTTTTTGGCCTTGGCATCGAGTAGCGCGTCTTCCACTTCTTTGGCTCGACGGCACGCGTCGCCTGCAATTCCAAGTTCGGAGGCGAGTTGGAGCAAGCGCGTGGCCCGCGGATCTTCGTCTGTGTACACGCGATGGCCGAAGCCCGCGACGCGCTTCCCTTCTTTCAACAGCGTGTCGACAATCTCTTTGCCTGACCCACTCGACAATTGCCGCATCGCCATCTCAATTGCTCCGCCATGATGCGGACCAACGGCCAAGAGGCCGGCCGCGACAGATGCCGACATGGTTGCGCCGCCACTTGCTGTGGTGCGTGCTGCCACTGCCGACGGAACCGCAACGCCATGATCACTCGAGGAGACGAGCAACGCATCAAACATCTTGGCTTGGTTCGCAGTTGGCAATTCCCCGCGCAGTAACAACCAAGCGACTTCTGCCATACTTCGGCCGCCAATCAATTCGGTGAGCGCATACCCACGAATCCGACCGCCGCCATCGGCCCGGTCGTCCGTGATACCTGTTTTCCAGAATACATCAGTCATAGTTTGGGAATATCGAATTTCCAATATGGAATTTCGGGGCTGTAGGGGCGGGGTTATCCCGCCCGAAGAGCAGATTGTATCAGCTGAGGCAGGGCGTCGTAGCGCTCGGCAACAAGCACGCCTGCTGCGCGGTAGAGCGCGCGCTTTTCTTCGGCGGTCCCCTTTCCCCCTTCTATAAAGGATCCGGCATGGCCAATCGGCAGACCATCCGGCAGCTGGCTGGCAAAGTCCCCGCCCACATACACGGCAATCGGTTTAGTAAAACCGTTCTTCACCGCAGCCACCACCTGATGATGCATGCTGCCTCCCATTTCATCAAACAGCACCACGCCCTTTGTTTGTTCATCGCTCTGCAACAACGGGAAGAGGTCAGCGAAGGTCGTGCCCGAAAGATAGTCGCCACCCACAGAAAGCGCAACGCTGATACCTATCCCAGCACGACAGAGTTGCCACGACACTTCGTTGGTCATGCCACCCGAGCGTGACAGCACCGCGACTGGTCCCGGCTGATAAATTTCTTCCGGTCGCTCGCCACCAATCATGCCAATCCGGCAGACGCCCGGCACAATCACGCCAATCGAACTCGGACCAAGAATGTGCACGCCGGCTGCAGCCGCTTCACTCAGAATGATTGCCGTATCTTTAATAGGAATGCGCTCGGTAATAATAACGACGAGTGGAATACGTGCACCGATTGCCTCACGCGCTGCAGCCAAAGCAAAAGCCGGTGGCACATACAATACTGACGCGTTCACTTCCGGATGCGCCACGAGTGCTTCGGCAACAGATCCATACACCGGAATGCCGTCGACCTCTTGTCCGCTTTTGCCGGGCGTAACACCGCAGACGACCGTCGTGCCGCTCTGGCGCATGGCCGTCGTGGCACGTTGGCCTTCTTTGCCCGTGATGCCTTGGACCAACACACGTGTTTCTTGTGAAAGCAAAATGGACATATCAGCGGCCGTTCACCATATCCATTAAAACCTGCGCTGTTTCCGTCATCGGCGTTTCCGCGCCAAAAAAACGCAACTTGAGATTGCACTCTGTCGCGACCTGCTCAAGCGCCGCTTGGCCCGCATCTGCTCCCGGACCCGCGCGCCGCACGACAATGGGGTATGACGGTTTCACCTCGCGCAGCACATCTGCAATCGCCCCCAACGTTTCGCCAATGTCCGTAAAATTGGCCACGCCTCCGGCAATCCACAGGCCACGGAGGCCAGGCTTAGAAAGTGCAATTCGCGTGAGCGCCTGCACTTTCTCCCGCGGTGGGTTGCCGCTGTACTCGCTGTAGTTCGCTGGTTTGCCGCCAGCTGCTGCCAAGGCATCCATGCACGTAATAGAGGCGCCACCACCAGAAAACAAAACGGCAATGTCACCGTCGAGTTCAATGTATTTGGAAGCGGTGCCACGGTATCCTTGACTGCCAGAGTCGATCTCGCGTGCGGCGCGTTCCCGTTCGGTTGCGGCGCGTTCGAGCACGCTTCGTTCGGGGTAGGATGCCCATTCCGGGTGACGGAAGGCCGCGTCATCGTCAAGCGTGATCTTGGCATCGGCCGCGACAAGGCGACCATCTGTTGTTTTAATGATCGGGTTGATTTCAATGAGCCGGGCGTCATGGGCGAAAAAGAGAGCGATCAGTTTTTCTACGATCGGCTGAAGATCATCGGGCGCGTCCACCGACGGCGCGTTCGGAATAACTGGGACGCGGTTCACCGCTCGATCGGACTCAACGTCGACCCCTCCTTGTCGCGACCACAACAGCACCGGTTGCCGCAGCGCCGTGTCATAGCTCATGGCTACATACCACTCTTCCACAATCTCGAGCGCTTCCTCGACCAAGACTGCCGCATCTGGTCGTGCTGCACGAATTGCCGCAACTGCCTGTGCAAATTCTTCCTCGTTATCCGCGCGGCGCACCAATCCCGCTTTGCCGCGGCCACCGGCCAACACCTGCGCCTTCACCATCACTCGCTGCGTCATCTGAGGAAGCGGATCGTTTGGTTGAAGCAACGCCAAACGCTCCGGTACGGGTATGCCAGCTGCGGCCAATACCTCCTTGGCTTCGTACTCAAACAGGTACATACCGCTTCCACTTCCAGAAACCGCGCAACGGGTCAACGGCATGCCGAAAACGGATCTGCCAATGCAACCGCTTTGGCCAGGCACCTTCCGTCCACGCAACAGCCGGAGCCGGGTGGGAAACGGGCGCAACCACTGCCTGCAAACGAAACGGCTTCAAGGAAAAACGGGCGATCGGTTTCCAGGCTGCCACGGCGAGCAGGCGGCTCAAGGATGCCGGAGTGTAACTAAACGGGTGGCAATAATCAAAAAAGGTATCAATCGGTTTTTTGAAGTTGGAGATGTCTGGTACTTCCATATACACCACGCCGCCCGGGGCGAGCATTGTTTCTATGAGACGCAGGGTGGCGAGCGGGTCGGGAAAGTGTTCGAACACATGGTTGAAGACGATCAGGTCGAACTGCTCCGCAGACGGGCGCTGCGCCGCATACTCTTCAAAGCTCCCAGTAAACACCGGCATGCCAATGCGCTGGCGGGCCACGTCCGCAAACCGGACCGATGGTTCCACGCCTTGCACGCGGCAGCCCCAGGCCTCCTTTACGGCTTCGCTAAAAAAACCATAGGCACACCCCACCTCCAATGTCCGACGGTTCTGGGCAGGTACCTGCATCAGCGCGTCCAACGACGTAATCAGTGGTCGAGCCGTTGCCAGTCGCGTTGCCTG
>CAZQBA010000058.1:0-1696 GCA_964591635.1 uncultured Gammaproteobacteria bacterium
CCGACCATTTCCCTGCGCCAGCTGCAGAACAACTTTGTGGATGTGGTGGCCGGCGACGTGGTGCTCCCTGTGCGCGAACCAACAGAGAGTGGCGGGTCGCGCGAAGTCACCCGCATCTGGGGCCTGCCGCTTTCCGTAGACACCCTGGCCCTGTACTACAACCGGACGCTCTTAAACCGGGCCGGCATTCCCGAACCGCCCAAGACCTGGCTAGACATGCAAGCTGCGGCCAAGAACACCAAACTCACCGTGTTTGACGCAAGCCAGCGGGTGACCCAGGCCTCCGTTGCCCTGGGCACAGCCAATAATGTGGAGCGCTCCATGGACGTCCTCCAGCTCCTGATGATGCAAAACGGGGCGCGCATGGCCACGCCGGACGGCAACGTCACGTTCCCGAACCGCACGCAGAACCATGTGGGCGACCTCTCCAACGCAGCCGAAGCCACCATCTTCTACACGGACTTCGCCAACCCGGTAAAAGAGGTCTACACCTGGAACGAAGCCATGCCGAACTCGCTGGAAGCATTCGTGGGCGGCAAGGCGGCCATGTTTGTGGGCTACGCCTACCACCTGCCGCTCATCCGGGCCCGGGCCCCGAAACTGGAATTCGGCATTGCCCCCATCCCGCAGATCCGCGAACCCATCGCCTTTGCCAACTACTGGGTCCACACCGTGTCCAAAAAAACCACGCATGGCGACATTGCCTGGGACTTTGTCCAATTCATGGCTTCGCCCGAACAAGCCACGGTGTACCTGAAGGCCACAGGCAAGCCGACGGCCTTGAAGTCGCTCATCTCTTCCCAGGAGGAAGACGTGGATCTGGGGGTCTTTGCCCAACAAACGCTCATTGCCCAGAACTGGTACCACGGCAAGGACAGCAAGGCCATGGAGCAGGCCTTCAAGACGCTCATTACCAGTACGCTCGCCGACCCCACAAAAGTTACCACCCACCTCAAAATAGCAGCCGAACAAGTGGCCCAGAATTACCGGTAGCAGGAAACCGCGGTGCATGCACCGCGGTTTTTTGTTATACTCGGTCCATGCTTTCTGCACACCGCCGTTCCTTCCTGTACACCGCGGGCCTTGCCGCAGCACTGTTGTTGCCGCTTGCGGCTGCGCAGGCCTTTTCGCTGGTGCCTGCTGAATGCCAGGGCAACGCCACTATAAGCGAATGTGGCTTGGCCGAATTCATTGGCCTCTTTGTGCGCATTGCCCAGTATATTTTTGGCATTAGCGGTTCCATTGCCCTAGCCATTTTTGTGTACGGCGGCTTTTTGTGGATCACCTCGGGCGGCAGCGCGGACAAAGTCCAGCAAGGGAAGAACGCGATTACCGGCGCGGTCATTGGCCTCGTCATCATCTTCGGTGCGTCCACTATGATCCGCTTCTTGGTGGAAACGGTGCGCAGTGGCGGGGGCGGCGGCGCGGGCGGCACGGCCCTGTTCCAAGGCGAAAGCTGCACTATTGGCAGCGACAGCGGTATCCAGATCCAATTTGAAGACGGCCTGCGCTGCGTGGCCCTGAATCCCAATTCCTGCGAGGGCGGTGACTATGAATTGAAGCCGCTCGGCTTTTCCAAAATAGATACAAGTACGGTGAACATTGCCGACTACGAGTGCGTGAACGGCATGTTCCCAGACGAAGGCCGCAACATCCGCTGCTGTCGGCCGCTTTCCACAGACGTCACTGCGCCGCC
>CAZQBA010000058.1:1796-3608 GCA_964591635.1 uncultured Gammaproteobacteria bacterium
CGCAACGACTCCAGCACATTCATTAGCTGCGACTGGGTCGCATCGTAAACATCTATGCACAGAGCCGCCATGTGGCGGCTTTTTTGCACCTCGGGAGTGCGCTATACTATGGATGACCTCCCTATGCTTGCTCTTCTTCGGCTTTCCGTGACGCGCCGTGTGCTCGTTTTTGCTGCTGCGGCGTTTTTTAGTCTGACCATTCTTGGAACGGGCGCTGTGCCGGTACAAGCTGAATTCTTCTGTTGGTGCCGCACTACCGGGAACGTCTGTTCCAACCACGAGCGAACAGGAACGTATGATCCAACAACATCTGCAACTGCCTGCGATACCTTCTGCCGGGGACGTGGCGAAACCGTCATCGCCACTGAAAGGCCGTATGGCACAACCTACCAGACCCGAGCAATAGACATCTGCTCAAATCGTGGCATCACTCCATCGGGAGCCCCAGGACCATGCTTTATAGGCGGAAGTTGTGCCGAAGTCCATGGAGCCATTTCCCCAACAGCTCCGCCCACGACCTCTGCTGGAGGAGGCATGTGTGGTTGCCCAAGCGGAGCATCATCGAGCCAAGCAAGCTTTGGAGCATGCTGCTCCTTCTGCATAGGAGCCACATCTGTTGAATATGAAGGACGAACACAGTCCTGCAGTGCTGCTCCAGCCACCCCCCCAGGTGGTGCGGCTACTCCACCGGCAGCACCTGCCGTCACACATACATCCATCTGCAGTTGTTTGATGGGATTTTATAATGCAGCAATATCCATCCCAGGTGGGGTTACCGTCGAAAATAATTGCCAGGCTTCAGACACCTTAATTACCCTCATCCAGGGCCTCCCTAGCAGTCGTACCGAGTCAAGACAACTCACGCTCAGCCCCGCTCCAGCACCAGGCACATCAGTAAGCGAAGCCCAATCCATCTGTCGCGCCCAATGCATCGCATTCGGTACCCGTCTGAACGACGAAAGTGTCACCACAAGTGTCCGGTGCCTTTCCAGCACCTACACTGAGGGAACCACTGGGTCGACAACACCTGGCGGCCCGGTCTTTGGGAGCGGAAACACAAACTCTTCATTCACTGCCGCTAACCCGGGTGCTGCGGCCGGACGGGCCGGACGGGCTGCCACGTTGAGCGATCCGTTGGGTGGTGTGTCTGTTCCACAATTGTTGGGGCGGGTGATAAATGCCTTCTTGGGACTGTCTGGTTCTTTGGGGCTGCTCGTATTCATTTACGGCGGTTTCCTTTGGTTGACTTCAGGGGGCAGCCCTGAGAAAATAACGCAAGGAAGAAACGCAATCGTGTGGGCAACGCTGGGGTTACTCCTCATCTTCGGTGCCTACGCCATTGTGAACTTCGTTCTGCGCACCATCCTGGGTGCCGCAGCAGGATAAGCGGCATCCCCCGTCTCCACCCGGAGACAGAAAGGAGGTGACACACACCATGCACCCAACAGTAAAACAGTACGCGAAGAAGGTGGTTCCCTTTTTGATGTTCAGCCTTCCCATGTTCGTCCACGCCGCCGGGGTTAACCTTGGCCTGACATCCGACGTGGAGCGGGAACTCGGACTCGGCACAGCCGACATCCGTGTCACGGTCGCCTCTATTATCAACGTCTTCATGGGACTGCTCGGCATCGTCGCCGTGGTGATCGTCTTGTACGGCGGTTTCACCTGGATGACGGCCGGCGGCAACGAAGACAAGGTTACGGAAGCACGCCAGCGCATCGTCGCCGGTATCATCGGCTTGGCCATCATCCTCTCGGCCTACGCCATTGCTCGCTTCGTCATTTCGTCGCTCATTACGGCAACTGGCGCAGA
>CAZQBA010000058.1:3708-5012 GCA_964591635.1 uncultured Gammaproteobacteria bacterium
TATGGCGCTAACGCGGTGAGTGACCAAGTCACCCTGGAATCCATTGTCGGCAATATCATCAAAACCTTCGTCTCCATCCTCGGCATTCTCTTCCTCATCCTTATTGTCTACGCCGGCTACCTCTGGATGAACGCCCGCGGCAACGAAACCCAGGTCAATAAGGCCAAGGACATTCTCACCCAGGCCGTGATTGGCCTAATTGTAGTGATGGCCGCGTATCTCATCACGGACTTCGTGGTCGGCGGCATTATTACGGCAACCGGCGGCTAATATGCGGTTTATTGTTTCGTTCCTCACCATCGCACTTCTGGTGCCCAGCCTCGCCTTGCCAGCCCAAGCCCAAGGCAGTGCCGGAGCAGCCCTCCAAGAACGGCTGCAGCGCGTGGGCGATTCCACCTACCAAGGCCAGAGCCGCGAGCAGCTGCCCGAAGTCGTGGGCAACCTCATCAAAACCTTCCTCAGCGTCCTTGGCGTCCTGTTCGTTGTCCTCACGGTGTATGCCGGCTACCTCTGGATGAACGCCCGCGGCAATGACACCCAGGTCAACAAAGCCAAGGAGATCCTGACGCAGTCAGTCATCGGCTTCATTATTATCATGGCGGCCTACACCATTACGCACTTTGTGGTGGCTGGCCTTTCTAAAGCCACCGGCTACCAAGAAGGCCCGGCTGCTGGATCAGGCCGGAGCCTGCCGGGTGCGGGCAACAGCTTTGGCAACCCGTAGTATGCGCCGCTTCCTCCGCACGCTCCCCTGGACCATTGCCGCCACACTCTTGGCTGCCCCCGTGGCCCATGCCCAACTGCTTGGCAACCTGGAATCCACCGGACAAGCTGGCTACGGCGTGAGCCAACCGAAATCCGTAGGCGCAACCGTGGGCAGCATCATCAACACCTTCCTCGGCATCCTCGGCATCCTGGCCGTGGCCCTCATTGTCTACGCCGGCTTCCTCTGGATGACCGCGCGTGGTAATGAAAAGCAGGTAGAAAAGGCCCGGGACATTCTGACGCAAGCCATTATCGGGCTCGTCATCATTCTCACGGCCTACGCCATTGCCAAATTCGTGGTCGGCTCGCTCCTAGCTGCCACCACCACAACCGACGGCTACGGATTCTAGCATATACACGGTGTAGGGGCGGGGTTTTCCCGCCCTTTTTTGTATATGAAAAGGGCGTATCACGAGTGTGACACGCCCTTCGACCGGGCCGATGCCCGATGTTGTTCGTTTTTAGCGCGGCCAGTTGGCTACGTGTTGCCGGCGGAGCCTGGTGAGCCCCGGCCGGCCATTGTGGCGGACCCGCCCGGT
>CAZQBA010000059.1:0-4667 GCA_964591635.1 uncultured Gammaproteobacteria bacterium
CCCACCAAGTCACGGCCGTGCATGAGCCCGGTCGCGACTTCATATAAATACGGGTGGTAGGTGTGGGTCGGACTGCGATCAATCACCACCACGGAGACTTCATCGGCCCGACTCAAATCCTTGGCCGCGGCCAGCCCGGCAAAACCCGCGCCCAGGATGACGACGCGATGGCGCCGGAAGTCCCCCTTAGCCATATCAGGCGCGGCCGACCGTGACGGCCATCTCCAGCAAGCGGTTGGAGTATCCCCATTCGTTGTCGTACCAGGCCAGGACCTTCAACAAGTCCCCGTCAATCACTTTGGTGTACGGCAAATCAACCACGGCTGAATAGGTGGAGCCAATGTAGTCGCCGGAAACAAGCGGCACATTGGACACACCCAAGACGCCTTTCATGCCCGGGCTCTTGGCGGCCGCTATGAAGGCGGCGTTCACTTCTTCCACGCTCACGTTTTTCTTTATGAGGAAGGTGAAGTCCGAAAGGGACACGTCGAGCGTGGGCACCCGAATGGCCATCCCATCAAATTTGCCCTTCAGGCGGGGCAAGGCTTCGGTCACGGCAATGGCCGCACCGGTTGTGGTCGGGATCATGTTCACCAGTGCCGAACGTGCCCGGCGCAAATCGCCCTTCTTGCCGCCGGGCGGCGGGCCATCCACCAAATTCTGCTCGGCCGTGACCGAATGGATGGTGGTCATGGCTGCCTTTTGGATGCCAAAGGCGGATTCAATCACTGCCGTCACGGGGCCGACGCAGTTCGTTGTGCACGAAGCGTTGTTTAGCACGGTTTGCTTCCCAACCTTCGCATCCACATTCACACCCATTAAATAGGTGGGTGTTTCTTTGGCCGGCGCAGACACAATCACGTGCTTGGCTCCGGCTTTGGTGACGTGCACCTCGGCCAGCTCACGCGTCGTAAAGCGGCCAGTGCATTCCAACACCACGTCAATGTTCATGGCTTTCCACGGCAAGAGGGCCGGATCTTTTTCCGCCACCACCATCACCTTCTGGCCGTCGACCATGAGATGGTCCTTCCCTGCTTTGATTTTGGCCGGGCTGGTGCGGAACACGCTGTCGTACTGCAACAAGTGCGCCAGGGTCGGTGTCTCCATCAAATCGTTCACCGCAACAAACTCTATTTTTTTCATGATGTCCGGCCGCGCCAACGCCGCCTTCATGGCATTCCGCCCGATCCGTCCAAACCCGTTAATGGCAATGCGAATCTTTGGCATAGGGATTAGTAATCCGCAGACGCGTACTGCACTTGCGTCGTCAAGCGCATCACCGCATCACGCAAGGCGGCGATTTGCTGGTTCTGCATGACGACGACGGCCGAGGTGACAATGCCGAGGACGAGGAGGACGACCACGGCGATGGATAAGGTGCGGGAAGTCATATTAGAAGGAAGATTCGAGCCGGGTAAGATGGTCGCCCATGGCCGCAATCAATTCGCGCTGCACCAAAAGCACGCCCCATAAAGAGAGCATCAAAAACACCGATGCGCCGAGGAATGCCGTGGTTAACCACCGCGGGAACATGGCCAAAGTATACCAGAAAACCAAAACGTCGCCCATGTTGAGCGACGTCTGAGCGACATTCGAGGGTAGGAGGTCTAAAAAACGCCGAATGCAAGGCGCGGGGTAGCGAGTGAGGAGGCGTACTGATGCGTACGGTGACGAACGAGCGGGGCCCCGCAACGCCGCAGTCGGTGGAATTTTAGGCCTCCTCAATCTGTTTGGCTTCGCCTTCCAAGGACATGCGAACGAAGCGCTTCACTTTAATGTTCTCCCCAATCTTTGCCGTGACGCCCTTGATGAGCTCTTCCACGGTCATGTCTTCATCTTTAATGAAGGGCTGTTTCAAAAGGCAGATGTCGGACAGGTACTTGTCCAACTTGCCGGCGACGATCTTCTCTACAATCTCGGCGGGTTTGCCAGAGCCAGCCACTTCTTCCACGTACAGTTGCTTTTCCTTTTCCAGCACTTCGGCCGGCACGTCAGAAGGCTGCACGTAGAGCGGGTTTGACGCCACAATGTGCATGGCCAGGTCGTGCACGAACGATTGGAACTGATCGTTCCTAGCCACGAAGTCGGTTTCGCACAGGACTTCCACCATAGCTCCGACTTTGTTGTTGGAATGGACGTAGGCGTGAATGAGGCCTTCGGACGTAGCGCGGTCGCCCTTCTTTTCCGCTTTCACGATCCCCTTCTTGCGGAGAAGCTCGGCTGCTTGTTCCAAGTTACCGCCGGTTTCTTCCAACGCACCTTTGGCATCCATAATGCCGGCGCCCGTGATTTCGCGAAGCTGCATGACTGTTTTTGCGTCTGCCATAAAAGAACTCGATGAAATGTATTTGATGGTCTTGTCTTATTCGGCTGCCACTTTTTCTGCGGCAGGTTCGGCGATCGGAGCTGCCTCAGGTGCAACCACTGGAGCGACCACGGGTTCCGCATGCGCAGCGCGTGGGGCTTCCCCGGCCGGCACTGCTGGATTCATTTTGCCATCCAAGATGGCGTCGGCCAAAAGGCCGGTGATGAGCGTGATGGAACGCACCGCGTCGTCGTTGGCCGGAATCGGCCAGGCCACTTCGTCCGGGTTCACGTTGGTGTCAACCAAAGCAATGACCGGGATCTTTTTGGCCAAGGCTTCCAGGTAGGCGGTCTTTTCGTGTTTGATGTCCAAGATGAAAATAGCTTCCGGCAACTTGTCCAAGGCCGAGATGCCACCAACGCGCGTGTCCATTTCTTCAATCTCGCGGTCAATGACGATCTGTTCCTTCTTGGTATATTTCTCGGCCAGGTCGCCGCTTTCGCGCCGCTTCTTCAAATCACGGAAGCGCTTGATGGTGGCGTGAATCACCTGGAAGTTGGTGAGCGTGCCGCCCAACCAGCGTTCGTTCACGTACGGCATGCCGCAGCGCTCGGCTTCCTGTTTGATCATATCCTGGGCCTGGCGCTTGGTGCCCACGAACAGCACGGTGCCGTTGCGGCTGGCCACGCCTTTGGCATATTCCAGAGCGGCCTTCAACTTCTCCTGGGTCATTTCCAAATTGATGATGTGGACCCCGTTGCGCGTACCAAAAATGTACGGCTGCATTTTAGGATGCCAGCGCGACTCTTGGTGGCCAAAGTGCATGCCCGCTTTGAGCATGTCGACTAATGAAGGAATGTTTGCCATAGAAATACAAAAACGCCTATATGCCTCCCCTGCCGGGCGTTGTGCGGACAGGGTGTGAGATAAGTAATTGTGCGTGGAGTATAAAAAAAAGCCGGCTGTCTGTCAAGGACGGCCGACTAGGCCCGCAACTTCCAGGCCAACTCTTGCCCGGCCAGGATGGTGCGGTACGGGCCCATGCGCCGGGGGACGCGGTGGGTGCGCTTCTCCAAGGTCACGACGCGGCTGTTGCGGCGAACCCCGTAGTACTTGGACGGGTTCACGGAAACGCACTTTTCCAGCTGGTCGAGCGCGCCGTGCGCTTCGAAGAGCGTGGCAGCGGCTTCCAGGGTATGCCGGCCCCAGTACACGCCCGATGGCGGATCACTCCTCGCCTTAGCAGAATCCGGGTGCGGCGCATTGTCGTCGATCAGCCAGAACTTCGGGTTGCCGCTGAACATGAGCTGGCGCAAGAACCGCTGGTCCTCGGCCGTCTTGACGATCGGCGCACACCGCAAGTGGGCACCATACCGCTCCAAGTCCTGTGCGGTGAACCACAGGTGCTGCTGGGCAATGGACCCGCCAACGAAGGCGTTCTGGCTGAGGATCCATTCAGCCACCACTGCCGTGGATACATGCTCGACGACGATCCACAGACCCGGGAATTCTTCACGTACCTCTCGGAGCATGGGCAGTGCCGCCGCCTCACGCTCGGCTGGCGGCAGGCCTGGCACTTCGAGGTGAGTGAGAAGCCGCATCCCGTCGTCCTGCATGGCACGGAGTTGGACGCCCATCTCCGACAAGAGACCGCCGCCCGCCGAATAGGTCACACCATCATCCGGGTAGACTTTGCCCAAAGCAATGCCGGAAATGGTTGCTTCCCGGATCTGGCTGACCGTGGTCTTGCGGGTGATCTGCATGATCGGCACCGTCTCAACCAGGTACGACGAGAAGGCCTTGATGTCGTTGTTGTATGCGGTGACACGCTGGCGCGTCGTAAGGGCTGGCGACGTGTTCGGCATGGCCCCGATAATCGCGAACTGGCAGGCAGCCGCATTGACGAGCTGTTTGAAGTACCGACCCGAACGATTGGCATCCGAAAACCGACTGTGTGGGTCCCGTCTGGAATTCCGCAGGTGCGTGTGCAGGTTGAACGGGCAGCGGATACGGATCTCTTTCACTTTTTGAACCATCACTCCTCCTTGCCCGCACCTTACACGATTCGCCGCTCGCGTCCAGGGGTGACCCGCCGCGGAATGAACATGGCGTCACCAAAAGAAAAGAAACGGTATTTCTGTTTGATAGCTTCGGCGTACGCCTTGAGAACGCGCGCTCGGCCCGCAAAAGCAGAAACGAGCACGAGCAATGTCGACTTGGGTAAATGAAAGTTGGTAATCAAGGCGTCCACAATTTTGAAATCAAAGCCGGGGGTGATGAAAAGGTTGATCCAGCCGTTGGCGGGAAAATGGAATTTCGAATGTGGAATATGGGGACCAAGGAGACCTTCAAGGGCACGGAC
>CAZQBA010000060.1:0-4615 GCA_964591635.1 uncultured Gammaproteobacteria bacterium
GTTTTGAAATCAGGATCCCACTTGTCAGTGTCTTGACAATAACACCCATCTGTAAAAACCAACAGGGCGGACACATGGGTCCGCCCCTACGTTAGTCCCCATATTCCATATTCGAATCCCCAATCCCCAAATTACGGCTGGCTCGGTGGGGGGATGGTGGCGGTGCGGGTAGCGAGTTCGCGGCGGGGGCGGGCGGAAGGGGGGATGGTGCCGCCGGCGCGGTAGACGTTGTAGGAGATGGTGGACCCATCTTTCCAGGTGACCACCATGTTGGGTGCGTCGTTCATTTCCAGGAGGGATTGGGTCAGGCTTTCCGTAGCCGGCAAGGTGACCAGTTTTTGTCGAGCGTCGGTTACCAGATCGTAGACCCACAATTCCCGGGCTTCACCGTCTTCATCCATGCCAGCCAGGTAGACCAGGCGGTGCTGGTTGGATGACAGGTGCTCGCCCGAGTACTGGATGTCCGGTGCGTTCAGGAGCGGGATGAAGGCTTTTTGCTTCGGGTCAAACGAAATGAGTTTTTGGAGGCCGGCATCGCACGGTCCGTTACAGCTAATGCCGTAGAAGACGCGGCTGCTGTTTGTTGGTTTGGCAAAGAGGTACAAGGCCTGGCGGTTGGCCACGAGGCTTGGGATAAGGGCGTTCACGCTCTGCACGAGCACCAAGTCCGAGCGGCCTTGGCGGCGCCACACAATCTGCTGGTCTTTAATCATGACACCATCGGCATCCATGATGTTGACGAGCTCCGCGCTGCCTTCGGCCATCGGGTCATCGGCCGGTTCGTCTGTTGGTTGGTTCACGGGCGGGATGTTGGCGTTCTGGTTGGCTTGCGGCTGGTTTGCAGGCGGGGTCGCGGGGCCTTGCGGTTGTGACAGCAGGAACACCGCGCCGCCCACGAGGACGGCCAGAAGGATCGCTACCACGACAATGCCGGCAGCGGGCCCACCACTTTTCTTTTTGGGGAGCGGGGGAGCGACGACCGGTGCGTCTTCAACAACCATCTCTGATTTCTTCTTGCGCGGTGGCATAGCAGTAGTGCGGTGTGGATAAGAAATGAGACCCCATTTTGGGGTCTCATTGTACACCTGCCCTTGTTTTTTACTCAACTACTTCCAGGCCCATTTGGCGGGCCGTGCCAGCAATCGTCCGGGCTGCGGCCTCCACGTCGTCCGTGTTGAGGTCGCTGAGCTTCTTTTGGGCGATTTCGCGGATCTGGGCCTTGGTCACTTTGCCGACCTTGTCTTGGAGCGGCTTACCGGATCCCTTCGGAATACCAGCGGCCTTCTTCAAGAGTTCTGCCGCAGGCGGGGTCTTACACACAAAGTCGTAGGTCCGGTCTTCAAAGACCGTGATGACGACCGGGGTGACTTCGCCCATACGGTCTTTGGTGGCGGCGTTGAACTTCTGGCAGAACTCGGAAATGTTCAAGCCGTGTTGGCCCAAGGCAGGACCAACGGGTGGGGCCGGGTTGGCCTGGCCGCCGGGAATCTGCAATTTGATGAGAGTTTTGACTTTCTTAGCCATAGCAGCCGTGTCTTACCTTAAATCTTCTTTACTTGCAAGAAGTCCAGTTCCACCGGGGTTTCGCGACCGAACATGTTGACCAGGACCTTGACCTTGCCGCGTTCCTCGTCCAGGTCGGAGACTTTGCCTTCGAAGCCCTTGAAGGGGCCGTCCACAATGCGTACCGGGTCGCCTTGGTCGATGTCGATCTTGTATTGCGGCTCGTCCACGCCCATGCGGCGCTGGAGCTGTTTGATTTCGTCCTCGGCAATGGGGGTGGGCGTGGTGCCGGTGCCAATGAAGCCGGTGACGTTGGGCGTGTTGCGCACCACGTACCAGGAGTCATCGTCTACCAGCATGTCTACGAGCACGTAGCCCGGGAAAATCTTTTCTTCAATCACCCGGCGCTTGCCGTTCTTGATTTTGATTTTCTTTTCCTTAGGCACCAGGACGTTGAAAATTTTATCTTCCATGTCCATGGATTCAATACGCGTCTTCAGGTTCTGGGAGACGTTTTCCTCGTAGCCGGAGTAGGTGTGGATGGCGTACCAGCGCCGGCCCTGTTGGATAACCTGCTTTGGCATATCTTTAGTTGGTCAGGCGGAGGAGCTGTTCCAGCCCGTAGTTGAGGCCAGCGTCCAAGACCGTAAAGAGCAGGGTCACGCCCAGCGAAATACCCACCACCAAC
This sequence comes from uncultured Gammaproteobacteria bacterium, assembly GCA_964591635.1. Taxonomy (GTDB): domain Bacteria; phylum Patescibacteriota; class Patescibacteriia; order 2-12-FULL-57-11; family 2-12-FULL-57-11; genus CAZQBA01. Next base: position 2,192 of record CAZQBA010000060.1, read on the forward strand.
CCGGCATGGGTGATGGTTTCGGTACGCGTCGGCCAGGTGACCTTGCGCAGCTCGGCAATGGACGAGGTGATGTAGTTGGCGACCGGATTTTGGGTCAGCGTCATATGCTCATTTTAAAAATCCCCCTGCGGGGGGCACGAGGGGAATACTAGCAAAAGGGGGGAATACATGCAAGACCGGCGTAGGGGCAATTCATGAATTGCCCCTACCAGCCTAAATGTCCAGGTTTTTTACGGCCTTCGCGTGGGTTTGGATGAACCGTTTGCGGGGTTCGACCTCGTTGCCCATCAGGACGTCGAACAATTGGTCGGCCTTTTCCGCGGTTTCCACCGTGACCTTGTACATCATGCGCGTTTCCGGGTTCATGGTGGTGTCCCACAGCTGCTCGGGGTTCATTTCGCCCAACCCTTTATAGCGCTGCACGGTAACACCGCCAACCGACGTCACTTCCGGTGCCGCGGCTTCGTGCGTATCCAGAGCTGCTTCGGCCGCAACTTCCGCATCGGCGCTGGTGGGGCCCTTGGTGTCCTTGGCTTGCTTGCCACCGAGCATCTTTTCTATGAGCTTGTTTTTTTCTTCATCCGAATACACGTAGTGCACGTCTTTGCCCTTGGCCAAGCGGAAGAGGGGCGGCTGCGCAATGTAGAGGTGGCCTTCGGTAATAATGAGCGGGAAGTAGCGGTAGAAGAGGGTGAGCAGCAGGGTACGAATGTGGGCGCCGTCCACGTCGGCGTCGGTCATAATGATGATGCGGTCGTAACGGAGCGCGGTGATGTCGAACTGCTCGCCAATGTTGGTACCCATGGCAATGAGCAAGTTTCGCACTTCGTTGTTGGCCAGCATCTTGTCCAAGCGGGCGCGTTCCACGTTCAGGATTTTGCCGCGCAACGGCAGGATGGCCTGGAACTCGCGCTGGCGGCCTTGCTTGGCGCTGCCACCGGCCGAGTCACCCTCCACAATGTAGAGCTCGCATTTTTTGGGATCCTTGGACGAACAATCAGCCAGTTTGCCAGGGAGCGTGAGCCCTTCCAGGGCGCCTTTGCGGAGCACGGTGTCACGCGCCGCCCGCGCAGCCAAACGGGCACGGGAAGCGAGCAGGCATTTTTCTAGCATCTTCTCCGCATCACGCGGGTGCTCTTCCAGCCAAATAGTAAAGGCGTCGCCAAAGACGGATTCTACGGCCGTCCGGATTTCCGGGTTACCGAGCTTGGCCTTGGTCTGGCCTTCAAACTGCGGGTTGGCCAGTTTGACGGAGATGACGGCCGTCAACCCCTCGCGGACGTCTTCGCCCGACAGGTTGTCGTCTTTTTCCTTCAGGTAATTCTGCTTGCGGGCGTAGGTGTTGAGGATGCGGGTGAGCGCGGTACGGAAGCCCATCATGTGGCTGCCCCCTTCCGGGTTCGTGATGTTGTTGGCAAAGGCGTAGACGTTTTCCGTGTAGTCATCGGTGTATTGGAGGGCGACTTCCACCATGGCGTCGGGTACTTCTTTGGCCACGTAAAAGACGTTGTCGTGCTTGGCTTCCTTGTTGTGGTTCAGGTGGCGCACGTAGGAAGCCACGCCGCCTTCAAAGTAGTAGGCGTAGGTTTTGATGTCGTCTTTGTTCCGTTCGTCGCGCAAGGCGATGTTGATGCCCTTGGTGAGGTAGGCCTGCTTGCGCAAGTGGTCCAAGATCACCTGCCAGTCAAATTCGGTGGTCGTAAAGATGGAGGCGTCCGGCTCAAAGGTGATGGTGGTGCCGTGATCTTTGGCTTTGCCAACGGTCTTCACCTTATATTGCGGTTTGCCGATCTTGTATTCCTGCACAAAGACCTGGCCCTCACGGTGCACTTCGGCCTTAACCCAGGTGGAAAGCGCGTTCACTACGGACACGCCCACGCCGTGCAAGCCGCCGGACACCTTGTAGCCGCCTCCACCGAACTTGCCACCGGCGTGGAGCTTCGTGAGGACCAATTCCAGCGCCGAGACCTTGAACTGAGCGTGGATGTCCGTGGGAATGCCGCGGCCGTTGTCGCGGACGGACACCTTGTTGCCGGGGAGCAAGGACACTTCAATGAGGTCGGCGTGCCCGCCCATGGCTTCGTCAATGGAGTTGTCCACCACTTCCCAAATTAAATGGTGCAACCCTTCCGGGCCCGTGGAACCAATGTACATGCCCGGCCGCTTGCGGACCGGGTCCAACCCCTCAAGGACGGTAATTTGTTGTGCGCCGTAGTCGTTCGATGCGGCTTTTTTTGCCATAGCGGGCAGATCAGAAAACAGGTGAAACCGGTGAAATGGTAGCACGAGGCAGGCGATTTGGGGAGGGGGATCGGCGCCTGCGCAAACGGTTTCTGCTATACTGATGAGGACCTATGCCCTTTGATCCCGAACGGCCATCCGACCAGCACCTGAAGTGGGGATTGTGGTACGTGAACCACAAGA
>CAZQBA010000061.1:0-3388 GCA_964591635.1 uncultured Gammaproteobacteria bacterium
TTGGAGGTGTCGGTGCAGAGCCCGGTAAGGAGGCAGGTAGCGGTATCGCGATCAACGGCCGCGCCGGTGTGCGTGAGGAAACGATGGACCACTTCGGCCGTGGAACTGGCGTCCGTCACCACAATGTTGAGCGTGCCAAAGCGGGTGTTACTCACATGGTGATCCACGTTCACCACTTGTTCGGGCCGCAACTCGGCTACGAGCCGGTCGACGCCAGCAAACACCACGTCGCCTGCATCAAACAGGAACACCGCGTCTGGCGCCTGGGCCTTCACCGCATCCGCATCGGCCGTCACGCGGTCCGAGCCCGGCATAAACCGGTAGGGCGCGGGCACACCGTCCACGCAGAACCGGGTGTGTGTTTTTCCCAGTGCATCCAAGTAGCGGCCAAAAGCCAACATGGCGCCCAACGTATCCCCATCTGGCTTCTTATGGGCAATCAAAAGCGGGTGGCGACTTCGTGCCGCCGCATCCCGCAACCGTTCATAAGAAACGCCTTCTTCGGGGGTAACCATAGGAAAGGAAGGAAGATACCGCGCCCCGAGCCCAGCGTCAATCCCCGCATGGACGCCCCAAAAAGCGGTTGGTACACTACCCGCGAAACGCCCATGTTTTTGGAGAAACTGGAATTGCAGGGGTTTAAGTCGTTTGCCCAGGCCACCCGCCTGGAGTTTTTGGGTCCCAAGCAAAAAACCAAGGGGGTGACGGCTATTGTGGGGCCAAACGGCTCCGGCAAGAGCAATGTGGCCGACGCCATCCGCTGGGTTCTGGGCGAACAGTCCATGAAGCTTCTCCGCGGCAAGAAGTCGGAAGATGTGATTTTTGCCGGCTCAAGCAAGCGCTCCCGCTCCGGCTTTGCCGAGGTCTCCATGACCATGAACAACGCCGACAAAGCGGCCGACGTAGACTTTGCCGAAGTGGTGATCACCCGCCGCATCTACCGCGACGGCGAATCCGAATACGTCCTCAACAATAACAAGGTCCGGCTCCAAGACATCCAACTCCTCTTGGCCAAAGCCAACTTCGGCGAACGGCACTACGCGGTCATCGGCCAAGGCATGATTGATGCCATGCTCCAGCTCTCCCCAGAAGAACGCCGTGACTTTTTTGACGAAGCCACCGGGGTAAAGCCGCTCCAGATTAAAAAAATGCAGTCCATCCAAAAGATGGCGCTCACAGAAGAAAATCTAGCCCAGACCGGTGCCCTCTTAAATGAAATCGAACCGCGCCTGCGTTCGCTCTCCCGCCAAGTGAAGCGCCTAGAAGAACGCGAAGGCATTGAAGCCGAACTCCACGGTCTCCAGCACCACTACTACGGCACCCAGTGGCGTGACCTCACGGCGCAAATCACCGCGCTTCGTTCCCAATTGGAAAAGCTCAACAAGGCCCGTGACGAAAAAGCAGCTGGCGTAGAAAAACTCCGCGGCAGCTTTTCGGCCATGGAAAAGGAAGAAACCAGCTCAGCCGCTGCTCTCAAAATCCAAAAAGAAATTTCCGCGCTCTACGAAGAAAAGAACGCCTTGCGCGAAAAAGAAATGGAACTCGGTGCTAGCTTGTCGCGCCTCCAAAACGAATCGCGCGTGGCCGCTCCCCTGCCGCTATCCAAAATCATTGCCGAACTCCAAGCCGTGGTGGATGCCCAAGGCAATCTCATCAAGAAACTCACCGCTGCCAAAAACATGGACGACGTAGCCAAGCTCCAGAAGGACCTGGCTGCCGTTGGCGAACGTACTCGTGACCTCTTAGACAAGCTCGAACGTCCACCCAAAGCCGACAAAGCCCCGGCCATGGATCCCAAGCTCCTCAAAGATATCGATGCGGCCCGGGCTGGTGTGGCCGACGTTGCTAAACGGATTGCCGCAGCTCAAGAACGGTTGCAAGGGCTGTCCCAGGAAGACCAAAAAAAGAAAGGCGCCGTCTTTGCTGCCCAGCGCTCGCTTTCTGAAAAACAGGCGGAGCTCTCCGCGGCTGAACACGCCCTCTCTTCGGCCCAAGTAGAGATGGCCCGCTTGGAAACGCGCCGTGAAGGCCTGGAGGCCGAAATGGCCACCGAGCTCAAAGAACGGGCCGAGCGCATTCAAAAAGAAGCGGCGGCTATGGAAGGCGCAGCGTCCGTGGCCGAACTCGCCCCCAAAATCCAAAAACTCAAATATGCTTTGGAACTCATCGGCGGCATTGATCCGGAAGTGGTCAAAGAGTACGAAGAAACCAACTCGCGTTTCACCTTTCTCTCTGGCCAAAGCCAGGACCTCCAGGAATCCATGGTCAATTTGGAAAAGGCCGTCCGCGAATTGGAATCCCAAGTAGACGAACGGTTCAGCGTAGCCTTCAACAAGATCAACACCAACTTTGAACGCTACTTCAAAACGCTCTTTAACGGCGGCCAGGCCAAACTCTCCAAGAGCATGGTGGAAGAAAGCGCTGAAGAAAAAGCTGATGCTATTGCTGAAGAGTTGGGCGAAGCTGTGGTAGCCGAAAAACCTAAGACCATTGCCGAACGCTTCCGCGAACAAAAATACGTGATTGATATATATGCCAACCCGCCCGGCAAAAAAGTGAAGAACCTGGCCATGCTTTCTGGTGGCGAACGGGCGCTCACCGCGATCGCCCTCATCTGCGCCATCATCTCCACCACCCCGCCGCCCTTCGTGGTCTTGGACGAAGTGGACGCCGCTTTGGACGAATCCAACTCCATCCGTTTTGCCACCATTGTGGACGAGCTCTCCCACCGATCGCAGTTCATTGTGATCACCCACAACCGCTACACCATGGAAAAGGCCTCCGTCCTCTACGGCGTTTCCATGAGCGAAGACGGTTCCTCCAAACTGCTTTCCGTAAAAATGGAAGACGTGCTCAAAGGCAAAGCTGCCAAAGAGCCGGTATAAAGAGAAAGGCACCAGTCCGGGTGGATCTGGTGCCGTCGCGTCGTACGCGACCTTACGCCTTGCGGCGTCTGTGAAGCTTCAGTTGTCTCGAGGCGGGGTCGACGATCAGTTCGTGAAGAACGAGCTGATCACGAGGACCTCTGAAGCAGGTTGCCGCCGAGCCGGCGCATGGCGACCATCGCCATGCCGTGCTCCTGCGGGTGCGCGCCGACGACGACGCCGGTGAACGCGGAGGCGGTGGAGGCTGCAATCATTTGTTCGCGAGCCAAGAAGCTCACGATCCTCTTCCTCTCGTCGTCATGGGCCCCTCCTGGTTGTGGGGGTTTCGTTGGTGAGCTTTGACGCCACCCGCCAGTGGGTTGCGTCTCTAGCAAAAACGTGGCCCCTTTTTAGCACATCCGGCTGTTCCCGTCAAGAGGGGGGTGGCTGGCGCGCCTGCTTGGGCATCCAGAGGTCGCGTTCGTCGTCCAGGAGCCGTAACGCGTCCCGAATCTCTTCCCAGG
>CAZQBA010000061.1:3488-4569 GCA_964591635.1 uncultured Gammaproteobacteria bacterium
TTGGCCATCCACCGTGCGGTCACATATATCGCGACCCACCCGCACAGGCCCAGACCAATCGCGACGAGCAAAAACCAATAACCGTCTTTCATCTCGCTTCCCTCCTCCTCGCCGAGCGAGCCCACACCATACGGTAAAACCACCTCCCGGTCAACCCCTTGACCTTTCACCATAACTTCCTTATATTGGCCCTGCTGCAAGGCCATGACGGCGCTCACCGTCTACCGCCTGCCGGGTGAGAACACCTCGCCCCTTCGACCAATCGAAATTTGGTCCCCAATCCCTATATTCTAAATTCCATATTCCCTCATGCTGATTCTCCGTCTCTCCCGCGTTGGGAAAAAGAAACAACCCACCTACCGGCTCATCGTCTCGGAAAAGGGACGTGACCCGTGGGGCCGGGCGCTCGAACTGCTCGGGACCTACAACCCGCGCACCAAGGCCGTCTTGTTCAACACCGAACGCATCACCTACTGGATGAGCAAGGGCGCGCAAGCCTCCCCCACTGTCTGGAACCTGCTCCTCAAGAATGACATGGTGAAAGGCCAGAAGCGCAATGTGGTGGCCAAGACCAAGAGCAACCCGCCCAAAAAAGAAACCCCAGCCGAAGAAAAGAAAGAAGCACCGGCTGCTGAAACGCCCGCCGCGTAAAACAACGAGTGCCCTTTACGGGCACTTTTTGTATTGCTAGCATACTCCCATAAACAGTAACGGACCTTAACCGCATTCGTATGGCAGAGAAGGACCAGGAATTCGTGGAGTACGTGGTGAAGAACATCGTGAACCACCCCGATGATGTGCGCACGGACCGCACCATTGATGAACGGGGCGTGCTCATTACCCTGCACGTCAACCCCGAAGACATGGGCTATGTGATTGGCCGCGACGGCCAAACCGCTCGCTCGCTCCGCACCCTCTTGCGGATCGTCGGCGCCAAAGAAAACGCCCGTGTGAACCTGAAGATCTACGAACCGGAATCGGCCCGCATGGCACGCATGCAAGCCCGCGGCGACATGGGCACCGCACCTGTGGCGAACACCGGCGGCGACATGCCAGATATGTCGGCCCTCGACGACCTCAA
>CAZQBA010000062.1:0-1476 GCA_964591635.1 uncultured Gammaproteobacteria bacterium
CGGTTTCTTCGCTGCCTGCCACCGTTGCAAAGAAGGCATTGCGCCCTTTTTGGTGCGGCGGGAATCCCAGGAACAAAAAACGGTCAGAGAAAAAACCACATACCGAAAGCGCAGCGACCACTGCACTCGGGCCCGGGATGGGCACGACCCGCACATCCGGCAGGTCACGATACACACGGTCGATGAAGTACGCACCGGGATCCGATATGCCGGGCGTGCCGGCGTCGGTGAGCAATACGGCAACGTCTGCCTCAGCTAAGGCATGCTTCGCTCCTTCTAATTCTTTTTCCGTGCTATGGGCCTGGACGGAAACAAACCGACGGTGAGTGATGCCCCATGCGGAAAACAGTTTTTTGGCCACGCGCGTGTCTTCGGCAAACACCAGGTCCGCTGCAGCAAGCGTGGCCTTGAGGCGCTCGGAAGCGTCGGACAGGTTCCCAATAGGCGTGGCAGCAACAAATAACGTCGTCATATGCAGGTAGGGGCGTATTGCAATACGCCCCTACGATACCACGTTTTTGGTTTGCCGATTATTCTGCCAATGCCGCGTCAATGCGAGCCTTGACCACGGCGTAGGATTCCGCGCCGGAAATGGCAATGCCGTTCACCAGGGTGTGCGGTGTTCCTTGGACGCCCGAGGCCAGGCCGAGCTGGTAATCCGCTTCTACTTTCTGCTTATACTTGCCGCTCGTCACGCAGCCCGAGAATTTGTTGGCATCCAGGCCGAGTTCCGTGGCCAACTGACCGAAGTACTCATTGGAGAGTTTGTCCTGGTTGGTGAACAAGGCGTCATGGTATTCCCAAAACTTGCCTTGCTCTGCCGCGCACTCCGACGCTTCTGCTGCCGGGCGGGCGTACGGGTGGATGGAATCCAAGGGGAAGTGCTTGTACACCAGGCGGATCTTGTCGCCATACTCGCGCAAGGCCTGGTCGACCGTTGGCTTGAAGCGGCCGCAGAACGGGCACTCAAAGTCGGAAAACTCGACCAAGGTCACCTCGGCGTTCTTGTTGCCGCGGATGTGGTCGTCGTCCGTGACCGGCACATCAACCGGCCCAACCGGTGCGGTCGGCGCCGTATCCGGATAGGTCGGGGCTGCAGCAACCGGGTTATTGTTCGTGGCCGCCCGACCGCTCAGGGTCCCCAAGCTTCCCCCATTCACCAGCATGGCCACGATGCCGCCCAACGCCAAAATCGACATGACCGCCACGCCTAACACCAAGCCAAAACCAAAAGCGGTTTTTGACGGCGTTGCCTCTAACCACGATTTACCCTCACTCATAGGATCACGCTGCCTTGCGGCGGTTGAAATAATTTAGCTACTACACAGTGTAGCACCGTTCCCCCAACGGGTCAGGCGTCTTGCTGTGGATAACGGGCTTGGCTACACTGGAACCTTATTCAGTCGGGCGGACGCAGGGGTCCGCCCCTACACCCAACATATGCCATACGCCGCAAAACCATTACCATTTACGGAA
>CAZQBA010000062.1:1576-4369 GCA_964591635.1 uncultured Gammaproteobacteria bacterium
TGGGTGGTGTTGGCCTTTGATACGAATGACGGCCGCTTGCACAACTACGTGGGAGACGCCCACAACCAAGGCGGCATGTGGGGAGCCATTCCGCTTCTCGTCCTCGACGTCTATGAACACGCCTACTTCATGGACTACGGCAGCGACCGCAAGACCTACATTGCCGACTTCATGAAAAACGTGAATTGGACAACAGTCGAACAGCTCGCCACCAAGTGGCTTTCCTAGTCCCTATATTCCATATTCGAGTCCCCAATCCCCATCCCTATGATCCACATTGGCAAAGAAGCACCGAAGTTCGAAAACATCATGGCGTACCACAAGAAGGAATTCCACCGCCTGTCCCTCAAGGACTACGCTGGCAAGTGGGTCATTCTCTTCTTCTACCCGCGCGACTTCACCTTTATCTGCCCCACGGAACTCAAAGGCTTTGCCCAACACGAAGAGGCCTTCAAGAAACTGGGCGCGGAAATCATTGCAGCCTCCACAGATTCCGAATGGTCGCACCAGGCCTGGTTTGAACGCGACCTGCCTATGGTCCAGTATCCCGTCTTGGCTGACACCACCCACAGCGTGTCCCGGGCCTATGACGTGTTGAACGACGAAACCGGCGAATCTGAACGCGGACTGTTCATCATCGATCCCGAAGGCATGATCCGCTACGCCTTGATCTCGGCCGGCTCGGTGGGCCGTTCCGTCAAGGAAGTGCTGCGCGTCCTAGAAGCACTCCAAACCGGCGAGCGCTGCCCCGTGGAATGGGAGCCGGGCCAACAGACACTCGGAAAAGCGAGCTAGATAAAAAAGACGACTCCGCGTTGCGGGGTCGTTTTAACTGTACTTAGTGGAGCTCGGACTTGTCGGGTGGGTGGAGCACGCTGCGGAAGATGAGGTCCTGGATGAACTTCGGCACGCCTTCCATCTGCCTCCACAGCCGCCTGATTTCCGCGTCGATTGCGGCATCACGGTCCTGCTGCACGCGGAACGACTCCTCTTTGGCGGCGTTGCCAGCCTGGGATCGCGAAGGCCGGCGGAGCGGCGGACGCGGCTCCGCGGGCGCCGGTTCCCGACCCGGCTCGACACCGCCGATGATTGCGAACCCGAGCCGCCACGACTCGTCTTCTTGGGGGCTCATGAGCATCCGCAACGGATACCCTTCGCCCAGTGGGTGGCAATCGCGACAGAGCTCGCCCGGGAGTCCATTCCGGATGTGCGCCAGCACTTTTGCTGCCTTCTTCCGGCTATGGGCACGTCCCTGCCCGATCCGTATCACCCAATCAATGTGCGGACATCTCCGATCGTCATCTTCCACCGGAATGCCTCCGTCTGTGTTTTATGCTCCCTGTTCCAGGAATCGCACCAGGGTGCGCACACCGAACCCGCTGCCGCCTTTGGGCACATACGGGATGCTGTCCCGCTCGGCCCAGGCCGGGCCGGCGATGTCCAGGTGCACCCATGGTACGTCACCTACGAACTCACGCAAGAAGAGGCCGGCGGTAATGGTACCACCGTACCGGGTGCTGCCGCTGTTCGACACGTCGCCATGCGTGCCCTTAATAAGATCGCGGTACTCTTCCACGAGCGGCAATTCCCAGAACCGTTCGCCTGAACGTGCGGCCGCCTGCTTTACTTTCTCCCCCAACTTCGGCGTATTGGTCATGAGCGCGGCCACTTCTTCGCCCAGTGCCACGACCGCCGCACCAGTGAGCGTTGCCAAATCAATCATCGCGTCTGGTTCCAAGGCAGCGGCAAAGGCTAGGGAGTCGGCCAAGGTGACCCGCCCTTCGGCATCCGTGTGTCCAATTTCAATGGTTTTGCCGCTCATGGAACGGACCACGTCCCCCGGCTTGTAGGCACCAGGCCCGGGCATGTTTTCGGTTGCGGCAATCACCCCATGCACTTCTACCGGCAGCCGTAACGTCGGCAATGCCTGAAAGAGTCCGAGCACGGCGGCTGCGCCCGACATGTCGCACTTCATGGTCTGCATGCCGTGGTCGCTCTTAATTTGCAAACCGCCGGAATCAAAAGTGATGCCTTTGCCCACCACGGCCACCTTCTTTTTGGCCTTGCGCGTGGGCTTGTAGGTGAGGTGGATGAAATACGGCTCTTCATGTGCGCCGCTCGCTACCGCCAAAAAAGCGCCCATCCCCTTTTTCTCGCATTGGGCTCGGTCCCAGACCTCAATAGAGATGCGTGTGGGATGCGCTTTGGCAATGGACTTGGCAACATCCACAAGATGTTTCGGCGTTGCCACGGATGCAGGTTCGTTCACCAGGTCGCGGGCCAGGCTCACGCCCGCTAACACGGAAGCCACCCGCTCGGCCACTGCCTCAGCCTGGCGCAGGCGGGCGGCGTCTGGCACCACCACAACACACCGCTCCACATCTTTCTTTTCGTCCGGCTGGGCCGTGCGGTATTTGCTGTAGCGGTATTGCGCCAAGGACATGCCTTCCATGATTGCTTGCGCTTCCTGGGCAGCCGGCAGGACGTCTGGCAAAACCACGGCGATCTCCTCCACTCCCTGCTTGGCGAAACGGCGAGCAACACAAGCAGCGGCCCGACGCAGCACTTCGGCGTCTACCTTCTTTTTTGCACCCATGCCGACAACCACAAGCCGCTTTGCAGCTACGGCCGTTGACCCAGTGACCACAGCCACTTCACCGACTTTGCCGGTGAATCCGTGCTCATCCAGCTCCTCACGCACGTGCTTGGACACGCTCCCCGGCAAGCCGGCGGGTAGTTGGTAGCCCGATGCCCCGGATCCGCAAAAAAGCACCAAACGGGGCGTGGCCAGGG
>CAZQBA010000063.1:0-4288 GCA_964591635.1 uncultured Gammaproteobacteria bacterium
GTGCCGGAAGGTGGGCAGGTCGGTGAGCGGGTCGTCTTCCTTGAAGAGTTGGCGCTTGATGAGCGCGTACCGAACGTCATCGACGGTACCGGGCAGGAAGCCATTGACGATGCCCTTGAGGACGATCGGCATGTACTCCAGGCTCGGCATCTGACGGCCGCTCAACCATCCTTGAATGACGCCGCCCGTGATGCCGATCTGATCGCCCACGAGGACACAGTTGGTGGCTGCACAGTGCTTGCGCAGCTCGTCGACCACCTCTGCCCGGGTCGTGTACATGTTCTCGGGGCAGGCGATGCCTTCTTTCCAGAGCTGCCGCTTGGCTTCCAGAATCATGAGTCGACCCAGGTCGATCCCAGTGATTTTCTGGAACGTGTTGGCCTTGGTCGAGATGAGGCCGGTCGTCAACTTGCCCGCGCGCCATTCGGCGACGAGCTCATCGGTGACATCGAGCTTCCTGGCCAGATCACCGGCGGTGAGCCGATGTTCTGTCAGGTAGACCTCAATCAACTGCCCGACGGTCGTGTCGGGGCCGTAACGGTAAATGCCGTCGGGGGTGGGCATGGGGCCCTCTTTCTTTTGGTAAATTGTTAAACCAACGCTAGCCGGCCGAAGTGCCTGGCTAGAACCGCGGAAACTATCATAAACAGGTCTTCCCGTCAAGGCTTGACACCGCACCCGTTTCCCGCTATGTTCCTGGGTCCGGACACCGGATCGCCCCAGGTTTTCTGCGGGTGAATGTGGAGGAGAGAGACATGACAAAATCAGACGCGTCCAGCCTGGCCGGCGCATTCCAGCGCCAGCGGGAGCTCGAGCAGGAGGTAGGTGTTGGAGCACCGGCACCGAAGCCGGGAAAGTCGACGCTCAAGCGGGTCGATCTCCAGCCGTTGGAGGGCAAGGTCTACCTGGACATGATCCAGAGGTACAAGGAGACGCTCCGACCGCTGTCGCCTCTGGACGCCAAGAAGATCGTCCAACAGCACAGCCGGACCAAGAACCCGTCGGCCACCCTGAACCGGATGGCGAAGGCCGGGGCGATTACCCAGGACGGAACACGTAAGAACCACGTGAGCCGCATCCCGATCCAGGACATCGCTGCCTTCGTGGAAGGACGGCAGATCTGGCCCGAGCCGTCGTTCGCACGGGTGAACAAGAAGGCACCCGCCGAAGCCCCTGCGGCCATTCCGCCCGTGCGACGGGTGGCGTCGGACGTGGCAGCCAGGCGGGACCTGGAGTTCGCCGTCCTGGATGCGCTGCGCACCCAGATCGTCGAGCAGGGTCCGAAGGTCCATGCGCTCTACCGGCGTTTCCGTGAGGCAGGGATGGAGGACAACCAGGCCTCTGGCCTCTACTCGTCACTACGTGAGGCGGAGACCTTCGCACAGGTCACACGGGGAGTCGTGCGGTTCGACCTGCGCGCCTTCGAGCAGTTCGTCACGGCGCGGCGCAAGCGGCAGGGTTTGCCGGCACCGACCTGGGGTACGCCAGTGGTGCAACCGAGCATGCCCGTCGAGCCGGCTGCCGTTGCCGAGCCTCTTCCGGCAGAAGCGCCGCAGGAGACCGGCGAGATGCCGCGCTACACGCCCACCGAGCACGAGCGGGCCGCCCTTGTTCCGCCCGAGCCTTCGGGGAGCATGGAGGAGCGCATCAACGCCCGCATGGCACAGCTCAACGAGCACGACCGGGAGATCGATGCCCAGGTGGCGTCACTCACGGACCAGCGGAACCGCAACGCCGCAATGCGCGAAGAGTTGGAGCGGCTGCTCCAGGCAGAGCGCGACCTCAAAGAGCGGGCCTCGGCCCTCGGCGTCGTCTAAGATCGCACCTCCCTGCGGTCTTTTTTTCTTGCCTTGATATTCCCCAATCCAGCTGCTATATTCGGCCATATTGCGGGATCGTCTAATGGTAGGACAGCAGACTCTGAATCTGCTTATCTAGGTTCGAATCCTAGTCCCGCAGCCAAAGTCACTCCGCACAGCGGGGTGGTTTTTGTTTTTACTTGAAGCGCTTGATTCCTTTCTGCTACACTTTTTCCCTATGCACAAATCCCTTCTCCCATTCGTCCTATCCGCAGTGCTCCTGGTTGGTGCTGGTTGCGCCAAGACAACGCCGTCAGCCCAGAACCCAGTGATTGTTCCAGAAGTGGTGAGCAACACGAACAGCAACGCTCCGACTCCGGATGCCAATGCAAACCTCAATAGCAATACCAACTCGAACACGAACGGAAACGTGAATAGCCCGACCAACACCAACGCTCCCGCAGGCAGTTCGGACACAGAAAAGAAGTACACCATGGCTGAAGTAGCCACGCACAATTCCGAAGCCAGCTGCTGGAGCGCGATCCGCGGCAAGGTGTATGACCTGACGAGCTGGATCGGCCAACATCCAGGAGGCGCGCAGAACATCAAGAAGTTGTGTGGTACGGATGGCACGGACTTCTTTGTGGGCCAGCACGCCGGCAGCCCGCCGCAGGAAAACCGTTTGGCGGGTTTCGAAATCGGTACAGTCAAGTAGGAAACATTTTCGAAAAACAAACCCCCTCCAACCGGAGGGGGTTTGCGTTGTGGCTTTTGCGGGGCCGTGCTCTGTCGGTATTGACAATAACATCGCCCTGTGACGGGCGTCAATTTGGTATCCTACCTCTTCATGAAACAGCAAACCGCATTACAAGTGCTCCAGACCGGCGCCAACGTGTTTCTCACTGGCGAACCCGGCAGCGGCAAGACGCATACGGTGAATGCCTATGTGGCGTGGTTGCGTTCCAAAGGCATTGAACCAGCCATCACGGCCTCAACCGGCATTGCGGCTACGCACATCGACGGCATGACCATCCATTCCTGGAGTGGTATTGGTGTGCGTCAGGAGCTCACCCGGTACGATTTGGAGCAGCTGGAAGGCAATGAGCGCCTGTATAAGCGGTTGGATCGGGCCCAGGTGCTGATTATAGATGAAGTCTCCATGCTGTCCTGCACGGTATTGGACATGGTGGAACGGGTCTGCCGGCACATCCGGCGAGTGGATGAGCCATTTGGCGGGCTGCAGGTAGTTTTGGTGGGGGACTTCTTCCAGCTGCCGCCGATTGTCACACAACAACGGTTTTCCCAAGACCAGATGGATTTTGAAGACGAACGCATGCCTGCTCTTCCGTTTGCTTTTGTGGCGCGCAGTTGGGCGGCATCGAGCATGCGTGTCTGCTACCTCACGGAACAACATCGCCAAGAAGATGCGGTATTTCTTGATATCTTGTCTGCTATTCGGTCCGGACAGGTGGGTGAGCATGAGCGATCCACACTCATGACGCAACTCACTGGACCAACGGCGTCGATCGAGGATATTCCGCGTCTCTATAGTCACAACATGGATGTGGATCGGGTCAACATGCAGCGACTGAGTCGCTTGCCAGGGACAGCACAAGAATTTCAGATGTCCGGTCACGGTCCAGACCGGCTGGTAGATGCTTTGAAACGCAGTTGCTTGTCTCCGGAAACACTGGCCCTCAAAAAAGGGGCGCGGGTCATGTTCACCAAAAACAATCCGGACGGCAGTTTTGTGAACGGCACGATTGGTGAAGTAGAGGAGTTGGAAGCGGGTACGAACCCGATTATTCGCACGCTGCATGGCCGGCGCATAGAAGCCGAGCCTATGGAATGGTCCATTGCTGATGGCGGTAAGGTGTTGGCCCGCATCACCCAACTGCCGCTTCGCCTGGCCTGGGCCATGACTATCCACAAAAGCCAGGGCATGACCTTGGATGCGGCGGCCATTGACCTTTCGCAGGCGTTTGAATTTGGCCAAGGCTATGTGGCGCTTTCCCGCATTCGCCGACTTGCTGATTTGCGCTTACTGGGCTTGAACGAACGCGCCTTAGAAGTGCATCCAGATGTCCGGCAGCAGGACCGTAATTTTAAGCAGCAGTCATCAGACGTAGAAAAAGACATGGAGCAGATGTCGGCCACGGAACATGCTGCCCTGAGCGAACGGTTCATTGTTTTGAGTGGGGGGAAACCAGACGGTGTTTCCGGTGTAGGGGCGGGGTTATCCCGTCCGACAAAGAAAAAGAAGAAACCAGTCGGCGCTTCCTTGGAAGAAACCATGGCGCTCCTCCAAGCCGGAAAAAACGTGGCAGACATTGCCAAAACACGCGGCCTGGCCGAAAGCACTATTTTGGGCCATGTCACCAAGTTGCATGGTATGGAACGGCTCAGTCGCGCCGACGTGATTCTGCTGCTCACGCCCGAACTCCAGGCTGGCCTCCCATCCATCCACACCGCGTTCAAACACATGGGTA
>CAZQBA010000064.1:0-4153 GCA_964591635.1 uncultured Gammaproteobacteria bacterium
ATCGACGTCTTCCATATTTACGACATGGTGGCCAAGCTCATTGCCATTGCCGTGAATGCCTTCTGGAACTTCAACGCACAACGGTTGTGGACCTTTAAGCCAGCCGCTCCTGGCCCTAAGGACGACCTGTTGCCCGACTTACCCGCGTAATCTATAGTGTCGCATATGCCCGTGACCCCGATTTTCGAAAAGAAGAACGTGCTCGTGACCGGTGGGGCCGGCTTTATTGGCTCGCACCTTTGTGAGCAGTTGTTGGAAGAAGCCAAGGTCATTTGCGTGGACAACTTCGTCAATTCCACCGAACGGAACATCGACCATTTGCTCCAGAACCCAAATTTCCAATTCATCCGCTGGAACATCAACGAACCGCTCGACCTCACCCAGTTCCCGGAACTGGAAGCGTTCAAGGTCCAGTTCCAGGGTGTGCAGGAAATCTACCACTTGGCCTGCCCCACCTCCGTCAAGAATTTCGACCAGTACCGTATGGACACGCTCCTGGCCAACTCGGTGGGCACGCGCAACGTGTTGGACCTGGCTGTGAAGCATAAAGCAAAGCTCCTGTTCGCCTCCACGTCGGTGGTCTACGGCCCCAAGCGGCCCGACGGCCTGCCGTTTCGTGAAGAAGATGTGGGCGCCGTGGACCACATGACCCCGCGCGGCTGCTATGACGAAGGGAAGCGTTTTGCCGAAACCGCGGTGAAGACCTACGCCGACGTCTACGGCATCGACACCCGCATTACTCGGATCTTCCGCACGTATGGCCCGCGCCAGCGGCTCATGGACGGTGAACTCTTCTCCGACTTTATTTTGAACGCCATCGACAACAAACCGCTCACCATCTACGGTGACGAATCGTTTGCCAGCTCGCTCACCTACGTGTCCGACATGGTGGACGGTCTGCGCAAGGTCATGAACGCGCCGGCGGGCATTGGCGTCGTCAACATCGGGGCGGACCACGAAGTAAAAGTGGTGGACGTGGCCAAGAAGATTTTGGAGCTGACCGGTTCTACTTCGCAAATTGTCTTTGAGCCGGCCCTCATGTTCCTCACGCCGCTCGGATTGCCGGACATTACCAAGGCCAAGGAAAAACTGGGCTGGCTGCCGCTTGTTCCGCTGGAACACGGTTTGAAGCAAGCGATTGAGTACACGCAAACCCACCGGAACTTGCTGTCTGTTGTGTGAAGACCATTGCCGTTATCCCTGCCTGGAACGAGGAGGAGACGATCGGGGCTGTGCTCGATCGTCTTCTTCCTTGTGTGGATGCCGTGATTGTCGTGGATGACGGTTCAACCGATCGGAGTGGGGAGATTGCACGATGCAAAAACGTGCGGGTGGTCCGGCATGTGCTCAATCGTGGTTTGGGCGCAGCGCTTGCGACCGGCATTGCAGCTGCCTTAGAAGACGGAGCCGATATTATCCTCACCTTTGATGCCGACGGCCAACACCAAGTGGAAGACATTCCGGCGGTGCTCGCGCCCATCAAGGCTGGAGAGGCGGATGTGGTGATCGGTTCGCGCCTCCTCAAACCGGAAGGCATGCCGTGGAGTCGCCGCACGGCAAACATGCTCGGCAACTGGGTCACGCATCTCTTGTTCGGCGCGCGCGTCACGGATTCACAATCCGGCTTCCGTGCCTTAAACCGCCATGCCGCGCAAACCATCCAAATTCGCACCGACCGCATGGAAGTCTCCTCAGAGATTGTCGCCGAAGTCTTCCGTCATAAACTCCGCTTGGTGGAAGTGCCTATAGAGAGCGTCTATACCTCGTACTCAATGTCCAAAGGGCAGGGGATGGTGATGGGTTTGCGCACCCTCTATCGTTTGATTCTCCGCAGCTTGGGATAGTTTATGAACCTCCTCCTCATCCAAATCCTCATTCCTGCTTTCGCACTGTTTGCGCTTGTTTCGGCATTTAAGAAGTGGAAGCGACGGGAGATGTCGGTGGGCATGGGGGGGTTGCTTGCGGTGTTTTGGGTGGGCGTGGTGGTGGCGGTGCTGTTGCCGCAGAGTACGCAAATGCTGGCTGCTTTGTTTGGGGTTGGTCGGGGTGCCGACCTGGTCGTCTACGTTTCCGTGGTGGTGATGATGTATCTCCTGTTCCGCATGTATGTGCGCACGGAGCGGCTGGAGCGGGAAATCACCAAGCTGGTGCGGGAAATTGCGTTGCGTGATAAAAACAGGTCGTAGGGCCGCGTTTTCCGCGCCCGGGCGGGGCAAACCCGCCCCTACGCAAGAATATGCATCCAAAAATCGCCATCATTACGGTCTCGTGGGGACACGCCGCATACATGCCGGCGTTGTTTGCCTCGCTGGATAAAATCACTTATCCCAAAGACCGGGTGCAGATGATGCTTTTGGATAACCAGTCGCCGGATAATACATACGATGTGGTGCGCGGGTTGTTGAATGAGGCAGGAACGCACACCAAGGCCGGTTTGCCGGTGGCGCTTATCAAGAGTCAGGCCAACCGTGGTTTTGCCGGCGGCAACAACGATTGCATGCGCCGGGCCATGGAGGAGGGGTTTGATTATGTGTTTTTGCTGAACCCCGACACTGAAGTGGAACCCGATGTGCTGGAAGGGCTGGTTCAGGCGGCCGTAAACACCAGTCCCGATATTCCATATTCGAATCCCCATATTCCCGCAATCGGCTGCGTCCAACCGCTCATGATCCTGCATCCGGAAACGGAGCTGGTGAATTCCATTGGCAACACCATCACCTACCTGGGCATGAGCTATTGTGTGGGCTACCGCAAGAAGCGGGCCGACATCACAACATTCCCGACGGATATTGTTTCCGCGTCAGGTGCGGCCATGTTCCTGCCTACATCCGTACTCAAGCACGTCGGCTTGTTCGACGAATCTCTCTTTGCCTACCACGAAGATGCCGAATTGTCCTGGCGCATCCGTTTGGCCGGCTATCGCTTGGTGCTGGCGCCCCAAGCCGTGATTTTTCACAAGTACGAATTCTCACGCAGCATCAAGAAGTACTTCTGGATGGAACGCAACCGCTATTGGGTGATGTTCATGTGCTATCGCTGGCCGACCATGCTCTTGATACTCAAGATGCTTCTCATGTTGGAAGTCGGCATGCTGCCGTTTGCCCTCCTCAAAGGTTGGTGGCCGGAAAAGTGGCGCGTCTACACATCGTTCTTCTCCAAAACCTCCTGGCATGCCATGTGGGCCGGCCGCATGCGCAACCAGGCGCTCCGCAAAGTTTCGGACCGTGAAATCACCCGGACCTTTGCCACGACCGTCGACTACCAAGAAGTCAGCAGTCCCGTGCTCCGCTACCTCGGCAACCCGATTATGACGCTCTACTGGCGCATCTGCCGCTTATTGCTGTGGTGGTGATATGAAGATCTCCGTTGTCGTCTCAACTTTTCCGCCGTATCGCGGGGGCATGGGGAATGTGGCTGCCCAGCAGGCGGCGGTGTTGGCAGGCCTGGGGCATGAGGTGACGGTACTGACACCGGCGAGTGGTGAACCGCGTACCGAAAAGCGTGATGGGTATAGCGTGACATTCGTCCCTGGCTTGTTCTCGATCGGTAACGCCTCGTTCGTGCCGCAACTGTATGCGCAGATGAAGGGCGCGGACGTCGTTTTCCTTCACTACCCATTCATGGGCGGAGCCGAAGCCGTGGCCTTGGCCAAGTATATCCGCAAAGATGCCAAGCTGGTGGTGTATTACCACATGGACTTGGTGGGCCAGCCACCACGCGACCAACTGTTCCGCTTGTACACCCGCTTTTTCATGCCGAGCATTCTCAAAAACGCCGACCGTTTGGCCGTCTCCAGCGCCGACTACGCCATGACCGGCGCCTTGTCTGCCCTGTGGTCCCGCTTGCCGGCGCGCATGCTCGTGGAAATTCCTCCTGCCGTGGACACGGACACGTTTTTTCCAGGACCTGCCCGTCCCGAAGTGCGCGAACGTTTGCGGATAGATGCCGGTGTGCCGCTCATCTTGTTCGTCGGCGGGCTCGACACCGCGCATTACTTTAAGGGGTTAGAGGTGTTGCTCCGGGCCGTGACTCATGTGGTGCGTTCCGGCCAGCCGTGCGCACTCCTGGTGGTTGGTGAAGGGGATTTGCGCCAGCGGTATGAAGAAATGGCCCACAACCTGGGGATGGTTGACCACGTGCGGTTTGTCGGGAA
>CAZQBA010000065.1:0-1459 GCA_964591635.1 uncultured Gammaproteobacteria bacterium
ACCACTTCTTGCTTGCCGTACGTTTCGCCGCTGCCGCCATTGAAGGCCGGGAAACGGTTGGCCACCACCTTCATGCGCCACTCCGTTTCCGTGCCATCAATCGCCAAGGCCGGTTCACGGCGCACTGCAGCGGTGAACGACACGTTCCGTTTTTCGGCGGGGCCGGCGTTCTTAGCCCGGCGTGGGGCAATCACCGTGGCTTGGCCGGTGAGCGGATCGGTATGGATGGAGGTGTGGGGGGTCATAGCTGGTTGGTCATGCGCATCATACGGGCAGCGCCGTGGCCGGCATAGGCTATAGCCAGGGCATCGGCCGCATCGTCTGATTTCGGTGCTTCCTCTAAGTGGAAGACGCGGCGGACCATGTCTTGCATCTGACGCTTGTCCGCATTGCCGTAGCCGGTGAGCGCTTGCTTTACCGCATTGGGCACGTGTTCCACTACCAGAAGCCCGTGCCGGGCGGCTTCGGCCAGCACGGCGCCGCGGGCCTGGGCCACCACAATCGCGGTCTTCACGTTTTTCTGGAACAGGATCTTTTCAATGCTCAGCACTTCGGGTTGGTGCGCTTGAATCGTCTGGGCTACATGCACGGTAATCTGGCGCAGACGTTCGGCCACAGAGTCGGTGGCTGGCGTTTCAAAACAGCCAAAGGCAATGGCCCGCGGCGTACTCCCCACATCATGCACCACGGCCCAACCGAGCCGCTCAATGCCTGGATCGATTCCCAAAATAATCATACCTCCTTTGTGCGGTTACCCCAGCGCCACGTTGGTTGTCACGCGCTGCACATCATCATCTTCTTCCAATAGTTCAACTAAGGTGGCGAGCGCGGCGGCTGCCTCTTTTTCCAACTCCACCTGTTCCTTAGGAATCCAGGCAGTTTCTGCTGCATCCACGGCCCAGCCCTGCTTTTCACAAAAGGCGCGGACGGTTTCTAGTGTTTCGGGTGCGGTGAATACGGTGGTACCGTCGTCGTCTTCTTCAAAGTCCTCGGCCCCGGCTTCAATAAGTTTGAGCTGGAAGTCTTCGCCCTTGCCCGCCGACTTCGGCAGGCGCACCACGCCGCGGCGGTCAAACATCCACTGCACGCTGCCAGCCAGGTTGCCGCCATGTTTGGATACCAGGTGACGGACGTTGGAAACGGTGCGATTGGTGTTTTCCGTAACCGCTTCTATAAGGAGGGCACTGCCACCCGGGCCGAAGCCTTCATAGAGCGCTTCCTTCATTTGGTCAGCCGCATCAGCACCCGAACCGCGGGCAATGGCCCGCTCAATGTTGTCCATGGGCACGTTGTCGGCCCGGGCCGCATCTATGGCCATGCGCAGCTTAAAGTTCATGGCTGGGTCTCCCCCGTCGCGCGCAGCTACGGCTATGGCCCGGCCGTGCTTGGTAAACACCCCGGCCTTCTTTTTGTCGGCCACGCCCTTATGGTGCTTCACTTTTGCCCACTTGGAATGCTT
>CAZQBA010000065.1:1559-3805 GCA_964591635.1 uncultured Gammaproteobacteria bacterium
ACCGCGGCCATCCTACCGTTTTAGGAGCATTCCGTGTAGGGGCGCCGAGTGCTACTATGCCTTTTGTATGAAACCATCCCCTCTCCTTTGGGTCGCCTTATTCGCCGGTATTGCTGCCATTGTGGCGGCGATTGCCCTCACCCGTCCACAAACGGCCACGCCGCCCGATGCGAGCCGACCGGTTTCCGAAAGCCGCGGGTTCGGCAAACTGCCCAACTTGGGCAGTGGCGAAAGCGTTCCTTTGGGTGCGCCCGGCACACGCAGCGCGCAGCCCACCTTTTCCTCATTCGTTTCGTCCGCACCCATCGCCGACAACGTCATGTATCGGGCCAACACCGGGGTCACGGTTTCTGGCGGTGGCACGGCGCCGGCCATGGGCATTATGATTGATCCGAGCGTGCCGGAAACGCGCCCCATGCCGGCGCCGCCGTATGAAGAGGAGTATCTGCCGCCGCGGGTGGAGTACGTGTGGGAAGGGACCAGCTTGCCCAGCCTGCCCGGAGAAATGGAGGTGTTCCGCGTCACCCCGCGCAACCTGTCGGCTGCGGCCCGCACCGTGGTGGGTGCGCTCGGCATGAACGCCGGCATTGCGGGCACCGTGCGCTCCATGAACTGGACGAGCGGCAAGGACGCGGCCATCGGCTTCTCCTACGATGCCAACTCCGACAGCATGAACTGGTACCGCGAAACCGCCTGGAGCGAGCCGGCTCGTGACGCAAAGAGCCTGTCGGACGAAAACGCCCTCCGCCTGGCCAACGCCTTTGCCGATACCTACGGCCTGCCGCGGCAGGGCCTGGGTGCGCCGCGCGTCATCCGTTTTGACGACCCCTGCGGCCGGGGCATGCCCTGCATCATGAATGCCACGCCGCCGGGCGTGAGCGGTGGCAGCGCCGGTTCGGCCGGAGCTGCCGAAAAAATGATGGTGCCCGAGGAGCCAGTCTCAGCCGTTGCTCCGGCTGCCGCCGACATGCCCGTCTCCACCAGCGCCAACACTATGATCTACCCCTGGCCGGGCATGGACGTGACCATACAGTGGGATGCGGCCTTGAGTGGTTTACCGATCTTGGATTGGAGTGGTCAGCCGTCGGGCGCGCTCACCATGCAGGTCTCGTCGCAATTCAATCAGGTCAGCGGCGGGCAGCTGCGCCTCCTTTCTTCGTTGCAGCGCTCCCGCTATCCCACCCAATCCATGGATGCCGTGCTCGAGGCAGTCAAACGCGGTGGCAGCAACCCCTGGGGCGGGTATGCCGAAACCGCCGGGCTCAGTGCAGCCCAGGAACGGCGCCGGCCAACCGTGCGCGTCACCCTCACCGAAGCGCGGCTTGGCTACACCGAACGCTACGACTACGCCAACAACCAGGCCCAGCAATACTTCCTGCCGGTCGTGGCCTTTACCGGAACAGTCACCGACCAGTACGGCAACACCTCGCCCTACACCATCATGGTCTCGGCCTTGGACCCCGCCGAGTTCGCCGAACCCGACCAAGCCCCCGTCCCCATGCCCCTTATGCTGAGGGGTCAAATCGAACCAGCCGTCGCCCCGCCGCCCATGCCCGTGCCGGAACCAATGCCGACGACGCGCTAGATATGCCCACAAAACACATTGCGATACTCGGCGCCGGGAACATGGGAACGGCCTTGGCGGTGTGTGCGACCACGCATGGGCCGGTGGTGCTGTGGTCGATTGAGCCGGAGGTGGTGAAGGACATCAACGCCAAGCACCGAAACACCAAATACCTGCCGGGCAAGAAACTAGCAATGAACATCACGGCCACAGGTGACTTGCGTGCAGCCGTGAAGAACGCACGATTAATTGTCATCGCCGTCCCCTCACACGTCGTGGCCCGGGTCACGGGCGACATGCGGCCGCACCTGTCACGCACCACCGACATCTTGAACGTGGCCAAGGGCGTAGACCCAAAAACACTGCGGCCAATTGTCCGCCAAATCCAAGCCTTGCTCCCCCGGCACCTCCGGAGCCGATGCGCCACACTCTCTGGCCCCTCCATTGCCGGCGAACTGGCCGCCGGCGCCTCCACGGTGGTGAATATTGCCGCCGACCAACTAGCTGTGGCCAAACGCATGGGCCGCCTTTTGGAAACGCCCTACTTCCGCCTACGGGCCACGACCGACGTGGAAGGCACGGCTCTAGGTGGAACGCTCAAAAATATCTACGCACTCCTCTTAGGCATGTGCGACGGCAGCCAGTGCGGCGACAACAGCAAGGCGGCGCTCCTGACCCTGGC
>CAZQBA010000066.1:0-3652 GCA_964591635.1 uncultured Gammaproteobacteria bacterium
GCCGCCGATACTGGCAACGCATACGTTGCAAAAGACGAAGCAACCACAACAACTGCCAACAAAAGAGCCGAAAAACGAGCAATGAATGTGCGCATATGCATACATTGTTCCTGAAAAAACAGGAAAGAACAAGATAGAATAGACACTATTTGAATTTGGAAGGCTCGCTCCCGTTCCAAGCCAGATTGAAGATCATACGCATCATTTGAGATATTGTTGGATCCTCAATAATAACGCCGATGAGCGTATTTTTTTGAAAGTTGATGATAGACACCTTGTCTTTGCCGTAAATGGTGATTTCGACTTCATGCGGGAATTGTTCGACTGGAACCACATGGAATTGCACTAGGGCTTTCTTCCGGGCACCACGGTAGATTTCTTTGTTGTAATTTTTACTGAAAGTCGTTTCTGGAAAAATGCCGCGCGTCGTCACTCCGATTTCCTCCTTACGTTTCACGTAATTTTTTACGAAGGCCGGCGGCAGGACCTGCATGAGTTTTTCCACGTTGCTGTAACCGAGCATTTCGTACGATTCGTTACCGCTGATGTGATCCTCGTATACCGTTAGGACGCCCTCCAGCCCCTCAAAAAACCGGACGCGCGGTTTGTTCGGTACCATGTTATACAGCCCCTCGATGTCCGATAGGATTGTCTGGGCGCGTTCGGCCCGTTCCTCGGCCAGTCGGATTTGGGTCTTGGCAAAGCGGACCAGCCGTTCCGGGCGTTCGATTTGGTAGCAGAGTTTGTTTTTACGCTCGATCTCGGTGATTAGTCCTTTGACGGCCAAGTCCGTCAGGATATGGTAAACCGTGGTTCGATTAAGTTTGGTTTTTTCTGAAACCTTCGACGGAAAAGCCACACCCAATTCCAAAACAGCGACGTAAATAGCCGCAGCTTTTTCGGATAAGCCAATGTCGCGGAGCTCCTGAGTGATGTGGGTGTGGTCTTTCATAAAGTAAAGATAACAGAGAAGGTCATTTCTGTCAATTCTGATGCACAAATCTTTTAAATTAGATTATTTTATCCTTTATTTAAGGATAATAGATAAAGAACTTGTAATAAAAATACAACAGAAATGAATTTTATTGCTATGTTCCCTCGTAAATTGGATTGGCCAGTTTACATACCAGGGGACAAATCGATGGCGAATTGGCCGCGAATTAAGCCGATCTTTGTGCATTGCAAGGCGATGAGCGGGCACGATGAGCGTTTTGACACTATCATGGCGCCGAATGGATCCGTGGCGGTGCTGAGCGGCATCGCGAGCGGTCTCTCGGACGAACCAGGATTGGCCATCGACGAAACGTGGATGGGGCCTGCGGCAGTAGGGTGTGAACGAGAGTCGCGTCTGACCCTACTCTACGCTGAAATCGAGGAAGGGCGTTCTCGAGGATTCGTGGCGCTCGGCTGTTGCTCGGTGCTCAATTACAACGCCGAGAGCACCATGCGTCTTTTGCATGAGCTCAAACGCACGTTCGGCAATCGGGTGCGGACAGCAGTTGGGGGGCACTTGCCGTCCATGTGTCCCGAACCGTACCTGCGCCAGAGCTCGATCGACCACGTCTGTGTGGGTGATGCGGAGGTTATTCTCCCCGCACTCTTCTATACCTGCGAGGGGCAGCGTCTCATCCGTGGCACAAAGCAGGTGACGCCGGATGACCACTACGCGCCTCCCTATTACGGGGAGTACCACGAGCTCGATTCACGTTTGGAAGAAATGGCGCGTTACAGGCTCGGTCCCTTCACGGGGATGCGGCAGCTGGTGACGGAAAGCGTGCGGGGTTGTGCGTGGGCGAATGCCTACAAAGTGTGCAAGTTCTGCTCGCTGCAGGGGGTGAATACCGCTCCAGTTTTTCGCAACCTCGCCGAGCACTTCGCCATCGAGCATGTGTTGGCGGAGGTCTACGGATGCAATTGGCTCTTCGACGTCAGTAATCTGTGGTTGCCGACGACGAATACCATGCAGGCGGTATTGTGGCTGCAGAACTACGTACGTCAACGACGCCTGTTGGCGGTGTCGGACATACAGCGGTACGTCTACCTCACCGCAAACGTCATCACGCAGCAGACCGCGCCTCTTTTGCGACAAGCTGGCGTCCGCGCGACGTACATCGGGCTCGATGGTTGGAACGAGGAGACACGGCGGGCACTGTACAAACCGAACGTCAGTGCCTGGCGTCCGCTTTCCGCCTGCCGAGGCAGCGACATCATGGTCCGGGCGTCGCTGGTGATCGGTTCTGGGCTTTCTCGTGCCACGCTCGAAGAATTGCCGGCCTTTGTGGCGGAAACATTGGCTGAGTTTCCCAACACCCTTCTTTCGCTTGGCAACATCATTGAGATCGTGTTACCGGGCAGCGAAGATTGGTTGGAATTCGAACGCCGAGCACGGACCGAGCACATCACGGTGGCGGTTGATCTCTTCGATCACTTTCAGAGCGAGGGGTATCTGACTCTCGATCAGGAAGAGCGATTGAATGAAATCCGTATCCGGCACAGCGAACGGCAGGTCGAGTTCGAAGAGGTCGTGGCGGCACGCGATCGCGCGGTTGAGATCGTGAAACAGTCACCGACTCTGTCAATCACCATGCGTGAATGCGATAAGCTCGACCACGTCTAGCCGTCGAGCCAGCGCAATGACGCACAACGCCGTCGGGTATGCACCCGACGGCGTCTTCTTTTAACGATTTTCGTCCTACATCATGTCCACTGTCTCGGCCGCGCGGGCGGCGGCGTCGGGGCTGTAGTCGGCGGGGGATTGGATGTCGGTGCCAAAGGCGTAATTGGTGTAGAAGGCGTCGGGGATTTCGTCGATTTGCGTGTTCCAGGTGGTGCCATAGATGCCGCGGGCCAGCTCTTCGGACGCGACCCAGCGCAAGAGGCCGCCTTGGCTCACGGTGTAGACCTTGTTCTCTGTTTGGAATTTGACCATGCGCACTCCCGGCCGGTAGGTGACGTTTTTGCCGAGCGCGATGTTGCTGAGGGATGTGGCATCAATAACAGTGACCGCGCTGAAATCCGCAAACCAGGTGTGGTAGGTCTTACTATTCGGGAAGGCGTGGCGCTTGCCGTCGGCTCCCAAAAAGTACACGGCCTTGCACGGATGGTCGACGGCGGCATTGGCCGGGCAAGCGAGTTTTACCAGTGTCCCGGACAGGACGTTCGTGGTGGGTGGGGGCGGCGGGGTGGGGGCGAGCGGGATGGACAGCGGTGCGTCTGGGGAAATGGTGGGCGAGCCGCTTGGTGCAGGTAGGCCGGGGGCTTGCTGGGTGATGGTTCCTTCTACCCAAATGGCAGTGTAGGGGCCGGAGCCAAACGTACCGGCGTTGTCACGGCAGAAGACAAACGCAGTGTGTGAGCCGCCAGCAGTGAACGTGTGCGATTTGGAGGCGGCACCACCAGCGACAGACATCGCCCCGACATCTACCAAGTCCACATACAGATTGCATGAGGTGATGCCGGCGCCAGAACTGACGTTGGCCGAAAGCGTGACCGCCACGTTTGCCGTTGCATTGCCGGGCGAAACGTCGCCAACGGATGGGGCTGCAAAAGTGGCAAGGGGTGCGAACGCCGCAATAACCATGGCGCATGCCGAGCTGACAGAAACGAACTTGTGAAAGAACATAGCTTGATTATTTATATACGAGTGATTGTT
>CAZQBA010000067.1:0-3630 GCA_964591635.1 uncultured Gammaproteobacteria bacterium
ATCAACTTCAGACCTTGCACACTCTACGAGCGTTGCAATAACTTGCATGCGAGATAAAGATATTTGTGTCACCTCGACTAGTTATGTAACCAATAATGGTCTACTCTCAGTAGATACGAGTTTTGACGACATTGAAATCTGGTCTGATAAGGAAGTTCTTACAAAGCCAAATAAGTCTGGTGCAGGGTGCACCAATTTTCAACTAAGAATCGACCGAGTGAACAAGCAAATCACAGGTATAAGAACCAAAACTGAAAATCAGTCCGAAGTCTGCAGTATTGTGTCAAACGAACCAATTCATATTCAATTAGGTAATCCAAACTAAGTCGAGTAAACAAAACACGCTCCCTATAGGGCGTGTTTTGTTATGCGCCTACGTAGCGGATCTGCCTGCGCATCCAGGACAATCTCGATCATCACGTAGGGGCAGACCGACGTGTCTGCCCAGTCAGGGCGCACACACCGGTGCGCCCCTACAACGGTCACCCAACACCAGTCCCCATATTCCACATTCGAAATTCCATATTCCCGATCCCCTCACCCTCCCACTCTTGCCAAACCCAAAACCCCCGCGTATACTCGCTCCGACACTTTTTTCACTCCCCGCGCCCCTTCCTATGGAAAAAAACGTGATCGCCATCCGTGGCGCCCGGGTCCACAACTTGAAGAACGTTTCGGTCGATATTCCGAAAAACAAATTAGTGGTGATCACTGGTTTGTCTGGTTCCGGGAAGTCATCACTCGCTTTTGACACGATTTTTGCCGAAGGGCAGCGGCGCTACATGGAGTCGCTTTCTTCCTACGCCCGCCAATTTTTGGAACTGCAGAGCCGGCCGGACATTGATGAAATCACCGGGCTCTCCCCGACCATTGCCATTGACCAGCGCACCGTTTCCCAGAACCCGCGCTCCACGGTGGGCACCATCACGGAAATTACCGACTACCTGCGCCTCTTGTTTGCCCGTGTTGGCCACCCGCATTGCCCGCGCTGTGGAGCCGAAGCCAGCCGCCAGAGCGTCGACGACATTGCCAAGTCCATCATCAAATGCGCGGCCAAGGCCGAGACGCTGTTGTTTGCACCGGTCATTCGCGACCAGCGCGGCGAACACCGCCATGCGCTGACCGAATTGGAAAAAGGTGGCACCAAGGAGGTGCGGTTGGACGGCGAGCTGCTTTCTACCGAAGAAGCCGTGGACCGTCGCTTGGACAAACTCAAACAACACACCATAGAAGCATTGCTCGTCCGCCTTACGGCCGGCAGCGTGCCACGCACCGAAGAGCTCAAGAAAATCATCACCAAGGGTTTGGACTTGGGCAACGGTCTCCTCGTCCTCCATAGCAACGACACGGACACCTTGTTGTCCGAAGCGTTTGCTTGCACCTCTTGTGGCATTTCCCTGCCGCCTTTGGAACCCCGTCTCTTTTCCTTTAACAGCCCACACGGCGCTTGCCCGGGCTGCACCGGCCTTGGCTCCACGCTTACCGTAGAACCGGAGTTGGTGATCCCCAACCCGCGCCTCACCTTGGCCCAAGGCGCTATCAAGCCCTGGACCCGGATTGCCGGAAATCAGCAACCGCAATTGGATTTGCTCCGGGCCGTAGCCCAGGTGAGCGGCTTTTCCGTAGACGTGGCCGTGCAGGACCTGTCGGCCGCTGCCAAAAAAATCGTGCTCTATGGCACCGGGGAAACCACCTACAGCGTGAACGGCAAAACCCTTCCGTTTGAAGGGGTCATTCCTGGCTTGGAACAGAAGTTCAAAGAAACAGATTCCGAATATTTACGGAAGGAGATTGAAGGCTATATGCGCGTCATGGAATGCGTGTCCTGCCACGGCAACCGACTCCGGCCCGAAGCCTTAGCCGTGACCATCGGCCCCTGGAACATTGCGGACGTAGCAGCCCTGCCGATTACCGACGTCTCCCCGCTCTTTGGCGAAGCCAAGGCCGTCACTGCCGCAAAGAGCAGCAAGGCAAAAACAAACGGCACGGCCAAAGCGGCTGCACCTGCCACTATTGCCAACGTCCTGAACGACGAAGAAATGCGCTTGGCTAAAATGATCCTGAAGGAAATCCGGACGCGGCTCTCCCACCTGTTGGACGTGGGCGTGGGCTACCTCACCTTGGACCGCTCGGCTAACACCCTTTCCGGCGGTGAAGCCCAGCGCGTGCGTCTGGCCACCCAACTCGGCACTCAACTGTCCGGCGTCATCTATATTTTGGACGAACCGTCTATTGGCCTCCACGGCCGCGACAACGAAAAACTGATTGCCACCATGCAAGAGCTGCGCGAAGGCGGCAACACGGTGATTGTGGTGGAGCACGACGAAGCCATTATCCGGGCGGCCGATTATGTGATTGACGTCGGGCCCGGTGCTGGCACCTATGGCGGCGAAATCATTGCGGCTGGCACGCCCAAGGAAATCGTCAAGCACGCCGACTCCTTAACCGGCCAGTACCTTTCCGGCAAAAAGAAAATCCGGATGCCGAGCTCACGCCGCAAAGGCACTGGCAAGCAGCTCACTGTGAAGGGCGCCTCCGAATTCAATCTCAAGAATATCGACGTCTCTTTTCCGCTTGGCACGCTGATTACGGTCACCGGCGTCTCCGGTTCCGGCAAGTCCACGCTCGTCGTGGACATCTTGGCCCGCGCCCTTTCAGCCGAATTTGCCGGAGCCAAAGCCTTGCCCGGTGCGCACAAGTCCATCAAAGGCATGGAGCACTTGGATAAAGTCATTGCCGTTGACCAAACACCGATTGGCCGCACGCCGCGCTCCAACCCGGCCACCTACACTGGCGTCTTTACCGCCATCCGCGACCTGTTCACGGAAACGCCGGAAGCCAAGATGAAGAAGTACGATGCCGGCAAGTTCAGCTTCAACGTGAAGGGCGGCGGCCGCTGCGAAGCCTGCGCAGGTGAAGGCTACGTGGAAATTGACATGCAATTCCTGCCGGACGTGTATGTGGAATGCAAAGAATGCCATGGCCAGCGCTACAACGCTGAAGCTTTGGAAATCCACTACAAAGGCAAGACAATCGCTGACGTCCTAGCCATGACCGTGGCAGAAGCGCGCCTGTTCTTTACGGATCAGCCGCAGGTGGCGGAAAAATTGCGCCTCTTGCAGGAAGTCGGCTTGGACTACATCCGCCTGGGTCAACCCGCGACCACCCTTTCCGGCGGTGAAGCCCAACGTGTGAAGCTGGCGACTGAACTCTCCCGTCGAGCCACGGGGCGCACCCTCTACATCCTGGACGAACCCACCACCGGTTTGCACTTTGAAGACATTGGTCGCTTACTCGGCGTGTTGCATGAACTGGTGAACAAAGGAAACACCGTCCTGATTATCGAACACAACTTGGATGTGATCCGTTCAGCCGACTGGGTGATTGATATGGGGCCGGAAGGTGGGGCCCGCGGCGGCGAAGTGGTGGCCTCCGGCTCACCCGCCGACATCATGAAGAGCAAGGCTTCGGCCACCGGCAGCCTGTTGCGTGAGGGAAAAAAGAAATAATGGAATCACGGTTGGAATCATGCTATCCTTTTGGGGATAGCATGATTGTTTTTCCTATGCATACGCGTCTTCTGCCGGTCGCCTTATTCATTGGTACGTTCGCCCTGTCGGCCACGCCGGT
>CAZQBA010000068.1:0-3328 GCA_964591635.1 uncultured Gammaproteobacteria bacterium
CCCCAAACCGACTTGGCATTGCCGAGTGACCAGTGTATAGTTGCCGCGAAATCGTGACAAACCAGGGTTTTTCCACAGCACGATTTTCCTCGTTTCTCAGCCAAACTTAAGCACAGAGCCGGGCTATAGCGCAGTTGGTATCCCTGCGGGGATACAGTCCATCGTCGCTCGGAAACGAAAGACATCTTTCGCTTCCCTCGCATCCTCGGACTGTAGCGCGCTTCTGAGGGAGTCGAAGGTATTCAGAGCAAACGATTTTGCTCTGAATACCGAGACGGGCTGTTCATAAAAATTTGGAGAATGTGTCGGGCTATAGCGCAGTTGGTAGCGCGCTTCGTTCGGGACGAAGAGGCCGTGGGTTCGAGTCCCACTAGCCCGACACATTTCCTAAATGTAATGAACAGCCCTGAAGAGGCCGTGGGTTCGAGTCCCACTAGCCCGACTCTTTGCTGAAGAACAACGGATATTTCACGAAACAGCTAAATCTGCTAGGATTGATCTGCTATTTTTGATGTTATTTCCATGACCTCTGCCCAATTCCGTGTTACCACTTTGGCTGTCATCATCGCCGTTATTGGCGGCCTGGGATATCTCATCTGGAACTACTACGCAACGCCAGGAAAATACGACGGCTTTGCCCAATGTTTACAGGAAAAAGGGGTGAAGTTCTACGGCGCGTACTGGTGCCCGCATTGCAGCGCCCAAAAGAAAATCTTTGGGAAGTCCGCAAAAAAATTGCCATATATTGAATGCGCCTTGCCCGGCAACCCCAACGCCATGGTAGACCAATGCAAACAAGCAGGCGTAGAAGGCTACCCCACCTGGACCTTTGCCGATGGCGCCAAGCTCTCCGGCGAACAAACCTTACAAACTCTGGCTGATCGGAGCGGCTGCACCTTGCCCGAATAACCATGCCAAGCGTCCGCCGTACCGTTTTAGGAGGAACGCTTGCGCTCACCTCTTCAGCGGCGCTCGGACGGCTCATTTCGTTTGGCTCGTTCCTGCTCATTGCCCGAAGCATGAGCCTGGCTGAGTATGGCGTGTTGACCTTGGCCATGACCGTGGGTGGGCCGCTTTCTTTTTTTTCGGGTTTGGGATTAGAACCGGTCGTGGTTGCCGAATGCGCCCGCGCTATTGGCGAAGGACGCCTGGCTGAAGCCCGCAAGCTGTTTCGATCTTTTGCTCAGCAAAAAATCCTAGCAACAATTGTGCTGATTGCATTGGGGGCTGTACTCCGCGAACCGCTCAGCCAATGGTTTGGGCCGGGCATTGCCGCCTACTTTTTTTGGATCTCCCTCTGGGCAGGGGCGGTGGCCCTGGGCTCCACCGTGGGGCTCCTCCTCCAAATGCATGCCCGTTTTGCCCATGTTTCGCTGTTAGATACGTCGGAAGGGGTTATCCGGCTGGCGTGCATTACCGCACTCGCCTTTTTTGGGACAATCAATCCAGTGAATATCATCATCGTTTCTATTGCGGCCCGGTTGCTTTCTGTTATTCCTGTCAGCCCGCAACTTCGCACCCTCCTGCGCCTGTGGCGCACACATCAGCCATCCGGCATGGACTTCTGGACATTGGTACGAACACACGGTAAATGGGCGACCCTTTCCCACGGCGTGGTCGTCCAAATTGACAACACCGTCCGCCCGTGGATGATCAACTTCTTTTTTGGCACCGAAGCCGTCGCATTGATTACGGTGCCGAGCAGTATCTTTGGAGCACTTTCTATCCTCTTCCCCGTCCACAAAGTGATGGCCCCGCTCATTGCCGCGCACATCCACGACCCGGCCCGGGCGGCGCATATGGCCCAAAAAGCAACCAAAGTGGGGGTGTGGAGCGCAACAGCCATTGCCATCGTTGCTGCCATCCTGATTCTCCCGTTCATCCAAACCTTTTTCCCCCAATACGAGGCGTCTATCCCACTATTCTGGATCCTCTTGCCCCGCCTGCCACTCCTGGCCCTCGGCGCCAATTTGGAACCGTTCTTCAATGCCTTGCGGGCCCAGCGAGATTTGCTCCGGTACCAGCTCGTGGGCGTTGCCTCGGATATTTCGCTCTTACCCCTGTGCTTGACCGTCTTTGGCATTCCCGGCATTTTTGTAGAACGGTGGTTGGCTATGGCCGCTACAACGACCTTGCGGGCCCGCTACTTGCGCCGCGTCCATGGGGTGACTATCCTGCCGCTCAATGACCTCTTCCGCTTCACCGCCGAAGACCGAGCACTCGTGCGGCAAGTCTGGCTTTCTTTCCGAAACCGACTCCCCTTCTCCAAACCTGTATGAAAAAAATTGGCATCACCATCATCATCCTCGGCCTCCTCGGCACGCTCAATGCCGGGTATTTGATGTGGCAGCACTACGCGCCATCCGGCAGCGCCTTTTGCAACATTTCCCCCACCATGTCCTGCGACATCGTGAACAAAAGCAGCTTTGCGGAAATCATGGGTTTCCCGGTGTCTGGTATTGGTATTGCCGGAAACATCTTCTTTGTGGTTATCGGCCTGCTCTTGCTCGGAAAAAATCCGGATTCCCGTATCCCATTCGTGTTCCTGATTGCTGCCGCGGGTGGCATGGCCTTTTCCTTGTACCTCACCTATGTAGAAGCCTATTGGCTGGGCGTGTACTGCCCACTGTGCCTCCTCTCCCAGGCCCAGATGACTGTCCTGCTAATTCTTGCCATCTGGACTGCGCATAAACAGTGGTCGGTCACCCACCCGCCAAAACCATCAACCCCGCCCAGCCAAACACCTGCATAGGCACCTATGTTGGGGTACCTAAAAGACTGGTATACCTTTTGGCGTTCTCTCCCTGCTACCACCCGCCTGGCAGCTTTTGCCGCTCTCGCCGCAGGCTGCATCACCATCCTGCCCCATCTGCCTCCGGCCTGGCAGGCATATACGGAACACCGTCCCTACTACGCTGTGGCACCGGTTGCAAACGACTATTGGAACGTCTATTGGCCGCGCGTCCGCGAAATATTGGATGGCCATTGGCGCGTCACCGACACCGACCTGTGGGAGTACCGGAATGGACCCACTACCCTACGATCACAACTCACCCCCTGGTTTGCCGTTCCTTTTGCCGCCCTGTTTGGCATGCGCCTTGCATCCATCCTGCCGGAATTCCTGTGGAGCGCAGTAAGTTTCTTTCTTCTCTTCCTTATCTCTGCCCAGCTCCTCAACCACCGTTCGGGCGGACTAGTAGCGGCATCGTTGCTCTTTAACGTACGGGACACTATCTTCACTTTGTTCCAATGGCCCCTCGCCTGGAAAGATGTCGTCAAAATATTCCTGCCGCTCGCTGTTGGTGTTCATCCCCTACCTCATGCCAAC
>CAZQBA010000069.1:0-3281 GCA_964591635.1 uncultured Gammaproteobacteria bacterium
CCGGCGTTGGCGAGGACATCCGGCACCACCACAATCCCCCGCCCTTCCAGGATGGCATCGGCTTCAGGTGTGGTGGGGCCGTTGGCGAGTTCAAGAATGGCTTGGGTCTGGATCTGCGCAGCATTGCCTTCGGTAACAACGCCTTCCAAAGCGCTCGGCACCAACACGCCGCAGGGGTGGAGCAGGAGCTCAGCATTGGTCACGTTCCGGGCGCCCGGAAAATCCTGGACCGAACCGTGCTGCTCTTTATAGGAAAGCACGGCATCTGGATCCAACCCCTCTTCGCGCACAATGCCGCCTTTGGAATCGCTCAGGCCGACCACCTTCCAGCCATGCCTATGGGCGAGCTTGGCAAAGTACTGACCGACGTTGCCGAACCCTTGGATCACGACGGTGGCAGATTCCGGATCCATCCCAATCTTCTTGGCCAACGCATCCAATACCGTGTAGCCGCCAAAGCCCGTGGCCTGGGTACGCCCTTCGGAACCACCCAAGGCAATCGGCTTGCCGGTCACCACCGCAGGCGTGCTCTTCCCTGCCATCTGGCTGTACTCATCCATGATCCAGCCCATGACCTCCGGCGTAGTGTTCACGTCTGGGGCCGGCACGTCGCGCTCCGGTCCAATCACGTCAAATAAGGCACGGGTAAAGGCTCGCGTGAGCCGCTCCAATTCACCCTTGGAAAGCTGCTTGGGATCCACCGTGATGCCGCCCTTCCCTCCCCCAAACGGCACATCCACCACCGCGCACTTGATGCTCATCCAAAACGCCAGGGCCTTCACTTCATCCAAATCGGTTTGCGGATGGAAACGCAGGCCGCCTTTGTACGGACCGCGTGCGTTGTTGAACTGCACGCGGTAGCCAGTGAACACTTTTGTTTCACCTGAGTCCATCTTTATAGAAACCGACACCTCCACAATGCGGCGGGGGTGGCTCAAGACCGCATGCACGGCCGGATCCAAATGCAGGACTTCTGCAGCCCGGGCCAACTGCGCCAAGGCGCCAGTAAACGGAGACATATGCGGCCTAGTGCCCTGCGGCTTCCAGGAACTTTTCGGCATCGATGGCGGCCATACAGCCGGTGCCAGCGGCTGTCACCGCCTGGCGGTAGCGCGGATCGGCCACGTCGCCCCCGGCAAATACGCCGGGAACGGATGTGGCGCTAGAGCCGGGCTTCACCACAATATAGCCCTTGGCATCCAAATCCATCTGCCCCTTGAACACGGCAGTGTTGGGCTCGTGTCCAATGGCTGCGAACACCCCATCCGTTTGGTGTTCAGTCACTTCCCCGGTCACGGTGTCCTTCAGTTTGACGCCGGTCACATGCCCCACGTCCACACCCAACACCTCGACCACTTCGCTGTTCCAAAGAAACGAAATCTTGGGGTTGGCCTTGGCCCGGTCTTGCATGATCTTGGAGGCGCGCAGCTCATCCCGGCGATGGACCACGGTGACTGAGCTGGCGAAACGGGTGAGGAAGTTGGCTTCTTCCATGGCCGAGTCACCGCCGCCCACCACCATCACCTTTTTGTTCTTAAAAAAGAAGCCGTCGCAGGTAGCGCAGGCCGAGACCCCTTTGCCATAGAGAGCCTTCTCACTTTCCAGACCAATCCGCTTGGCCGAGGCGCCCGTTGCAATAATGACGGACTTGGCTGCATAGGTGCCGGACGGGGTCGTGACCTTGAAGGGCTGGGCCGAAAAATCGACGGCCGTGACGGCTTCGTCTTTGATGCGGGTGCCGAACCGTTCGGCCTGGCTGCGCATGTGGGTGACGAGCTCAGGACCCAAAATGCCTTCGGGGAAACCGGGGTAGTTTTCTACGTCCGTGGTGGTGGTGAGTTGGCCGCCGGGTTCAAGACCAGAAAACAAGAGCGGCGCCAAATTGGCACGGCTCGCATACAACGCAGCCGTGTACCCAGCCGGACCAGATCCGATGATGATGACGTTTTCTACAGGCATGTTGATCAGTGGAAAAGCGCACGCGGCGTGTGCCGCAGCGTCCGAGGACATGTCCAACGAACGCTCTGTCCTCTCTGGCCGAGGCGTGAGGCGTTCCGCAGGACGCGAAGGCACCGCCGCTGCGCTTTCAAAAATTTAAATCAAAGCTTCCAACTTTTCACGGAAAGCGCCCTCCGGTTGAGCACCGACCAACTGGTCTATAACTTCGCCCTGTTTGATGAAGAGGAAGGTAGGGATGGACATGACCCCGTACTTTTCGGCCGTCACCTGGTTTTCGTCCACGTTGATCTTGCCGATCTTGACCGGCTTGCCAGCGTATTCCCCGGCCAGCTTTTCAATGAGCGGTGAAGTGACCCGGCAGGGGCCGCACCACGGCGCCCAAAAATCAACGAGCACCAGGACATCGGACTTGAGGACTTCGGCGTCGAAGTTGGCATCGGTCAGGACAAGCTCTGACATAGGAAGGAAGGTTATTTGGGTTTGTCGAACACGATTTTACGCGTCTTCTTCTCTTCTTGGAAGAACATGAGCGTATCGCCTTCGGCAATGGTTGTCGAGGTCTTCACTTTGAGACCGCCTTCGGAGCCCATGCGCAGTTCTGGCACTTCCTGTTTTCCGGATTGGACGGAGGTGACCGTGCCCGTCCCGACCTCTTCTCCGGCCCGACGCAGGCTGAACTGGAGACCCTTCACGATCTTGCCGTCTTCCACCCGTCCACCAATAATCTGCTCTTCGCGTTGGGTGCGGAAGACAGCCAGGGTGAGCATGCGGCCAAATTCGGTACGCACGATTTCCGGCGTGAGCATGCCTTCCATCTGCAAGGTCAAGTCGTCAAACAATTCGTAGATGATCTTGTAGGTCTTCAAGGTCACACCCTTCTCCCGAGCCAAGTCGGCCACGGCCGGCGGAATGAGCACGTTGAAGGCCAGGATGGAGGCGTGGGTGGCTTCGGCACGCAGCACGTCGGCTTCGGTGACGTTGCCCAAGCCCTTGGCCACCACATCCACCCCCACTTCCGGGTGGGAGAACTTTTCGAACGAAACCAGGATAGCTTCCAAGGAACCGAGCACGTCGGCTTTGAGGACGAGCTGTACGAACTGCTTGTCCTTGGCTTCCTCGGGCGTGGCCTTTTCCACGGTGGCGATCTTTTCGCCGCTGGCTTTGACGGTGCGGACCCGCTCCATGTCTTTGGCATCAGCCGGTACTTCCACCACGTCACCCACTTGAGGTGCCACCTTGAAACCCAAAATCTGGATGGGCGTGCCCGGCACTGCCGCATCCACCTGTTCCCCACGGAAACTCTTCATGGCCCGGACCCGGCC
>CAZQBA010000070.1:0-3207 GCA_964591635.1 uncultured Gammaproteobacteria bacterium
GTGGTGCGCGGACTCCTGAGCCGCAAGGGAGAAAAGAAAATGGAAGGATATGCCGAAGCGCTCGAGGCGCACTTGGAATCAGTCGTCGTCGTTTTGGCCGACTCCATTACCACAGCGGCTTTGCAAAAGCATGCCTTGCGTAAGGCGGCAGGCAAAGAAGCGGTGGAGTACGTGTATCCCCTGCTTACGGGCGCGGCTTTGGAAAAGTGGGTTGTGGAACGCGGGGCTCTTGCTGGCGCAAATTTTTCGTCGGTGGTCGCTCGAACGTTGGCCACACGCGTTGGTTCTGACCTGTGGCGGATGCACCAGGAAATAGAAAAGTTGGCGGCGTACGCAACGGGCCGTACAGTCACCATCGCCGACATTGATTTATTGGTCGAGCGCCACGTGGAGGAAAACGTTTTTGCGCTCACCGACGCTTTAGGGAACCGTAAGGGCAAAGAGGCGCTGCGGCTTTTTGCCGATGAATTGGACGCAGGCAGCGAACCATATAGCTTGTTCGCGCTCTTAAGCCGCCAAGTCCGTTTGCTGGCCCAGGCCGTTTCCTTCATGGACACCAACACTCAGGCCGGTCAACGGGAAGTCGCCGATGCCTTGGGTATGCACCCCTTTGTTGCCCAAAAAGTGGTGGCCCAAGCCCGCGGCTTCACACCCGAGCGCATCACCGCACTCCACGCTTCGCTCTTGGCTACGGATCGCAGCATGAAGACCGGCCGCTCTTCGCCGGAAGACGCACTCCGTGATTTCCTGGTCCGGGCTGCTGCCTAAAAAACTCCCTCGCAGCGCGAGGGAGTTTTTGCTTAGGCTTTTTTGGCCTTGTTGAGTGCGGTGTGGATCCGGCTCTTGAGGCGGGACGTAGTGTTCATCTTCATGATGCCACGGGCCACGGCCTTGTCGAGGGCTTTGCCGGCGGCCAAGACGGCCTTTTCAGCTGCAGTCCAGTCCTTGGCGGCAATCTGCTTGCGGGCGGTTTTGATGAGCTTGGCAACCTGTTCTTTTGTGGCCACATTGCGGGCCCGGTTCTTGATGCTCTGCCGGTAGGCTTTAGCCGCGGCGGGCTTCATGGGCATAGGTATCTATTGAGGAATGAAGATGGCGGCTCCCCCGCCAGGGGTGGGACTGCGTGCGTTCGGGGGGATACTACCGAAGGAGCTTGATTTGGTCAATCTTGTTGGAGAGGCGGGTGTATTCGCTGGAAGCAGAATCCGCAGCGTTTTTGGCGTTGGTCAGGTGTTTGGAAACAAGGGAAAGCGACTCGCCGAACTTGCTCGCATCCTGCTGAATGCCGCGCAATGCCTCCCAAATCTTCTGGGCTTCCTCGGCCAGCTTGGTCCGCTCCAGCGCCATCAAAATAACGCGCAGGAAATGGAAAAAGGTGTTGGGAGAAACCAGGAGCACGCGGCGTTCGCGGGCGTGAAGCAGAATTTCCTCGCTTTCCGCAATGATTTCGTAGTAGACACCCTCGGACGGGACGTACATGACCGCAAAGTCCACGGTCCCCTCTTGCGGCAAAATGTACTTGCGGGCGATGTCGTCGATGTGTTTTTTCACAGCCCGCTCAAAATCACGCAAGGTTGTTTTACGGAGCTCGTCGGTCTCGGCATCCACCATACGGCGATAATCTTCGAGCGGAAATTTGGCATCAATCGGAATGGATCCGTTGGCGGTTTTGACGAGTGCGTCCACCGCCTGGCCGTCCTGGAAACGGAATTGTGTTTCGTACTGGTCCATGCCAAAGACTTGCTTGAGCGCGTCGTAAAGCACCTGTTCCCCAATGTTTCCGCGGAGTTTTGGCGAGTTCAGATACTCTTGGAATTCCTTCATGGTCCGGCCGATTTCGTTCATGGCCCCTGCTTCCTTCATCAGGCCTTGGATCACCACTGCAGCCTTGTCCAACCGCTGGTTCACGGCCTGGGTTGTGGCATCCATGCGCTGCTGCATGCCGGTGATGCTCTGGTTCAACATGGTCATGGATTGGTCCTGCTCAGCTCGAGTGCGGAGAATGGTCATCTCCCGCTTCAAACTGAAGATGGTGGCTAAACAGGCCACTCCCAGAACAATTGCCACGATGATTGGGATCAGTAGGGTCAAATCCATAGTTGACGCATCACACGCATGCCGCTAATATTAGCACATTCGTCCAAAGGGGACACTCAGCCGTTATTTTCCAATCTATATAATGTGCGACACTAATTATTATCTATATTTAGAGAATAATTAGTCTAGGTCTGTACCTCAATTTGTAAGTGTTTCACGTGGAACAGCCAAATGTTTCATGTGAAACATATCCATCCTTCCTCGGGCAGATATTGGATCTCATCAGAGCCGCATGTGGCAGACATGCCCTCGTAGTTTAATGGATAGAACAACCCCGTCCTAAGGGGTGGATGTACGTTCGATTCGTGCCGGGGGCAGAAAAAGCTATCCACAGGCAAAAAAATATGTACACACAAAAATCCAATGAAAAGACGTTGAACAACAAAAGTATATCCACAATTCACAGTTTATCCACACAACGCCGTCCATCACATTCATTCAGGACTGGCGGGCAAGCCAAATGAACGTTCATTACACGGGCCGCTAGCTCACTTGGTAGAGCGCTTCCATGGCATGGAAGAGGTAAAGGGTTCGAATCCCTTGCGGTCCACCAAAAATACCCCCGCATTGCGGGGGTATTTTTGATTACCAGTACCTTAACCAGCGTGGACCGCAAGGGATTCGAACGGGCGACGAAACCAGCCGGGGGCTGGTTGAGCGCCCCGGCCCGCCGGTAGGCGGGCGAATCCCATGCTATCAGCAGGAAAGCAAATTCGAATCAGAATTTTGTTACACGTGAAACATTTACTGCGCATTGCAAGGCAAGAAATCACGATTAAACGCCAAAATATAGTGACTGCCTCACCGCTCGATCGCAATAAATATATTGTTTACATCTTGATGCTGTAACGTTTTTCTCGTTTTCCCGTCCTACTAGTATTTACTAGTAGGTACGTCTTTGTAGGTTTGTTTCACGTGGAACTATTGACTGATCGGACAAAATGGTAGTATAGAAAAACGCGCCCTTGGTCATGGGGTGCGCTACGAGTCTCGCGCGAACTGTGTTGCATGGCCCCGCTGAATCTGTCGGATGACTTGCGTTCCTCGAGGGAATCCTTGGGTGATACCTGGTCACGTGTCTGAGGCTCTTCGGCGGACTTTTTTATTTAA
>CAZQBA010000071.1:0-3158 GCA_964591635.1 uncultured Gammaproteobacteria bacterium
CTGGGCCTTGGGGACCAGGGTGTTTGCCGCCGGCAGGCCACCAGTTGTCGTCTTTCCCTAAATAGGCAATACGAGCTTCGGAAACGCCCAAAGATTTCCAAAGAGCCGCCGACTCATCATCACGCGGGGTGGCGTCATCGCCAGCAAACACCGTCACAGCCAGTTTATCGGCGTCGATTCCCAGCCACTTTTTGTCCGTCAAAAATTCCCAGCTCCAACGAATGGCATCCTCTTTGAAGTAGTCGCCCAACGACCAGTTACCGAGCATCTCAAAGAAAGTAAGATGGCGGTTGTCCCCCACTTCCTCAATGTCGCCGGTGCGCACGCATTTCTGGACATTCGTAAGCCGTGTCCCACCCGGATGCGGTTCGCCCAACAAATACGGGACCAACGGATGCATACCGGCCGTCGTAAAGAGTACGGACGGGTCATTTTCCGGAATAAGCGAAGCAGACGGGATAACAGTGTGCCCCTTCTCTTCAAAAAACGTCAGAAATTTCTGCCGTAACTCGGAACCGGTCATGCTACTGGCATTGGCCACTCATATCGCCTTGGCAGCGCCAGTCGCGCTCTGAGCCATTGAGGCGGATTTCGGGCATGACGCCCAAGGTCATGCGGGCGGTTTCTTGGACCATGGCATGGATACGCGGGTCGTCGCAGGTACCGGCAGACGTAAGTGTGCCGACGATATTCACAACTGGTTTCCCCTTCTCTTCCGTCAGTTCAGCGCGGAGGTCCTGCTCAAAAGGGGTAAACAAACCGCGGGCTTCAGCTTCGCTCTTGGGAAGCGCGAACATGCGGTTCAAATTCGTGACCAGTCCCGGCTCATCGGAACGCGGTACGCTGTCGCGTTGCAAGAGCAAACGATCACCGCAACCAAAACCTGTGCTGGTGTTGGCCTGCTCGTAGGCTGGCGAATCGGCTAAGGCCGTCAAAAAGTAAAC
The DNA here is from genome assembly GCA_964591635.1 of uncultured Gammaproteobacteria bacterium. Lineage (GTDB taxonomy): Bacteria > Patescibacteriota > Patescibacteriia > 2-12-FULL-57-11 > 2-12-FULL-57-11 > CAZQBA01. Next base: position 945 of record CAZQBA010000071.1, read on the forward strand.
GGCTTCACGAGTTTTAGGGCCAGGAGGTTCGCTCAGTGGACGGTCGAACCACAGACCAGAACACCCGCCGCCCACCAACACGAATAGCGAGGAAATAGCCAGGAATTTCTTCATACCTACCAACGGTAATTGCTAAACGCCCAGTGCGCAAGTGCCTTGGTTTCATCAAATGAGGCGGCGCGGGTGTCGGCGCCGAGCGTGACCACAATTACTTGCCGGCCGGCATCTTTAGCGCGGATGGCCAGGTTATACTGCGCTTCATCCAAGTACCCAGTTTTTCCACCAGTAATATAAATATCCGGATCAACTACCAGCAAGCGGTTGGTGTTCTTGATGCTCTTAGCGAGCGCCTTTGGTGTGCCCGCCTGCCGGCCGGGCAGGTATGCGGTGAACTTGTAGTTGAACGTGGCCGTCATGCGCGAAAGTGTTGGGTTGGCGTAGGCGTAGCGCGCCAACTTGGCCAGATCGCGAGCCGTAGAGACATTGTTTACGTCCATGCCTGAAGGATCGGTAAAACGCGTCTTGTTCATGCCGAGCGTTGCTGCGCGTACGTTCATTTGGTCTAAGAACATCGGTCGTGAGAGGCCAGAGGTGCGCAACAATGCTTCGGCTGCGTTGTTAGCGGAACCGACGAGTGCCGAATAAAACAGGTCTTTGGTCGTAAGCGATGTTCCAGCAGGCACGTGCAAACGGCCACCACCCACTTCGTCTTCAGCGGCAATCTTTACGGTGCGCGTCATTTTGGGCGCCTGCTCCAGAGCCACAATACTGGTCATGAGCTTGGTGAGGCTGGCCACCACCCGCGGATCATCCACCCGGTGCTCAAACAACGTCTCCCCCGTGGCCGCATCCAGCACAATCGCCGCATCCGACGTCAACGTCTCCCGGGGGAACTTGGCATTCGGATCAATCAACGTGGGCCCCGCAGCAAAAGAAGCCGTGGGGAGAAGTAAGACAAACGCAAAAATCAGGGCGAAACGCATGGCACCAGTATATCAAACGATGACCCCACTGCCCAAATGATGGATATGACGTTTAAGCATTCTTTATTTCGGGAATAATCAAAATATCCTCGTCTTGAAAAGCAACATACTCGAACACCTTCGAGCGAGGGTTGTAGCCGACCGCGCCGTCGACGCCTTGTTCTTTAAGGACATCGCGTACCGTCTCAGATAAGACGTCTTCAAAGTCATTCTCGCCATTCCAACTAGAAACATAACCCCAACCACCACTTTCAGCCTGAAGACGTCGGTCGCGTTCTTGCACTTCCTGTAACCGTTGCTTACGTCGTGGCTCATATCGACGAAACACTTCCTCGTGAATCTCTGATGGAAGTGGCTTGTCCCGATATCGAACATTTCCATGATCAATGTCGAAAGTCTGGATGCTCTCTATCCGGACGAACGTTCGGTAGATATTGTTCCCGTAGGCTTCCGCCAATGATCGATGCGGCGTGAAATAGTGTCCTGTTCCAAAAAAACCGCTATCACGCTGTCCTCCACCAGTTTGGGCCTTGTCGGCGCTAAAAGCATCAAACTCCTTTTTACTCCCATGATACAAAACAAGTGGTTCATTCTGTGCATCCAACACCAAACTGTCGCCAAACCACTCTTTGAATGCCGGCGTCCGGACCATCTTCCAGTCAGGTTCTGCTAACTGGGATACCGGTCCCTCTGGCCAGGCTAATAGTTCACCTCTTTCGTTCGTATCTTCCGGTCGAATTTTCACTTCATTAATCTGGCTTTTAATTTCTTGCTGTAACTGAGCATGTGAAGCTTCAATAGACCTACTCTGATCCGCCTGAATAGAGCAGTTTAGAGCATGACCCGCTTTGGCTGGGTAGCCGCATTGCGGACAATTTTGCGCTTCTTGTTCCGGCATATAAGGCCGACTTTATCACACAATCACGCCGCTCCCCAAACACTCGCCATCCCGATAGAAAACGGCTTCTTGGCCGGGGGTGACGGCACGGATTGGGACGGTGGTGTGGACGTTGAGCGATCCGGTCTTCTGGATCCCTCCCGCCGCCGGCGGGACGGAGATGACAGTCAACGTTGCAGAAACCATGGGCTGGCGATGGCGGATGCGCACGTGTAGGGGCGTATGGCCATACGCCCCTACGATTGGATCGCCCGCAATCCATTGCACATCAGCAACCGTAAAATGGTCGGTTTCGACGTCGCCCGTGTCAACAGAAACAATCACCTGCCGCTT
>CAZQBA010000072.1:0-3104 GCA_964591635.1 uncultured Gammaproteobacteria bacterium
GTCTTCTGCCGGTCGCCTTATTCATTGGTACGTTCGCCCTGTCGGCCACGCCGGTGTTGGCTGCGCCGCACACCGTGACCCTCTCCCCCACGGCCGACAGTTATATCCAAAGCGGCTTTGTAAACGACACCTACGGCACCCAGGAAAACGTGTTCCTGAACCTCGGCTCCAACAACCGCAGCCGGATGTTCTTCCAATTCGACCTGTCCGGCATCCCAACGAACGCCACCATCACCTCGTCTACACTCGCCCTGCGCATGACCTCGGCCTTGTCGGGAGGTACTACCGACACTTGGGTGAACCGCTTGGACCGCGGCTGGAGCGAAGCCACTATTACCTGGGACAACCAGCCCCAAGTGGCAGCGGTGAGCGACGTCACCCGCATCACCCGCCTTGCCGAAGAACCCAAGATCTGGGATCTCACCAGTTTCGTCCAGAACTGGATGGCCACGCCGTCGCAAAACTACGGCTTCTCTGTGGTGAGCCGCGACTCCGGTACGAACACCTTTACGTTCGGCTTCGGTAGCCGGGAAAACCCGGACCCGGCACTGCGCCCGACCTTGACCGTCACCTACGACGCCACGCCCGACACCACGTCAGCCGTGTTGAGCGATCTCCAGATTCAAAACCTATCGCTCACCAGCGCCAACCTCACCTTCACGGCGAACGAATCCGTCTCGGCCACGGTGGAATACGGGCTCACCGATGCCTATGGCCGCACCGTCACCAGTGCTGCCGCAGCCACTACCCACGTGCTGAACCTCACGCCGCTCGCTCCCGGCTCCACCTACCACTACCGGGTGCGTGCCACAGACGCGACAGGCAACGAAACACTCACCACCGACGCCACCTTCAGTACCCCGGCCGAATCCGGCGCCTACCCGGCCGGCACCTTGGTGAAACTCGTGGACGACCGCAACCCCGACACGCAGGTGGATACCGCCGTCTACTATGTGGGCTCCGACGGCAAACGCCACGGCTTCCCCAACAGCCAGATTTACGCTTCCTGGTACGCCGACTTCTCTTTGGTCCAAACCATCTCGGCCACACAAATGGCCACCTTGCCGCTCGGCGCCAACGTCACCTACCGGCCGGGTGTGCGCATGGTCAAATTCCAAACACTGCCCAAAGTCTATGCCATGGACCGCGGCGGTGTCCTCCGTTGGGTGGCCACCGAAGCTGTGGCCGAAACACTCTACGGCCCCACCTGGAACACCAAAATCGACGACCTCTCCGACGCCTTCTTCACCAACTACACCTTCGGCGCCGACATCACCTCCCCGGCTGACTTCAACCCAACAAGCGCCACCAACGGCACCCAAACCATCGACCAGGACCAAGGACGGTAGACCTCCCCGTCCCCTCCTTGCCGAGGAGGGGAACCCGAGCAACAACTCTCCCCCTTGCGAAGGGGGAGTTTCATGGTCTGAGGGGGTAAAAAAAGCCAGGTCACCTATGGGTGCCTGACTAGCCGAACACGCCTTGTGCGGCCCGCTCTTCGTTGACCTTCTTGGAGGCCTGCTCCTCCATGATCCGCCGCATGACGTCGGGAATCTTTCCGGCTTCGATGCCGAGGAGTGAAGCGAGCATCAAACCATTCACGAAGAGCTTGGCGATGGCTTCTTCGGCTACTGCACGATCCGTCTCCGTGAACGGCGGGCCGTGTCCTGTCGGCTCCACGAGTTTTGCCAAGCGTCCCAGCACCCCCATCGAGTGGAGCAAAACGTGGGGTGCGGCGAAAGCCATTTTGATCCCCGGAAACGTCGTCTGTGCGAAGATGGGGTAGTTCTTCGTGTCCCACTGCCAGCAGCTGGCCACCATCTGTTGTAGCTGGTGAAAGACGAAACTCGGTGCCTTTTCTTTCATGCGTCCTCCGGGCCGGACAATAACCAAAGTCGGCCCGGCTGGCAAATCAAAAACCCGCCTGCTGAGGCGGGTTTGGTGTTTACGCTTGGAGCACCGTTTCCTTGAGGCGCTTCTTGGAGGAGCGCAGGTAGCCGAGCTTGGCCCGACGGACCTTGGCTTGTTTCACCGGCACCACCTTGGCGATCATCGGGGAATGGAGCGGGAAGATGCGTTCCACACCCACGCCGTGGGAGATCTTGCGGACCGTGAAGCTCTTGCTCATCCCGGCCCCGCGGATGCCCAGGATCATACCTTCAAAAATCTGGATACGCTCCTTTTCTTCACCTTTGGCGTTGGGTTCCACAATGCGGGTGTGCACTTGGACGGTCATGCCGGGCTTCAATGGGGTGGTTGTTGCGTCTGCCATACGTGGGAAGTAAATCGCTGGGAGTATAAAAAATCCGCAGCCAAACGTCAAGGGTGCGGATGCGGGAGGGAGGTAAGCATCGGCGTCGGGATCCCATCCAGGATGGCCTCCACGGTTTCGGCCTGGGTCATGCCCGACGTGTCCAAAACCAGGTCAAACACCGACCGGTCCGGGAAGGTGATGCCGTAGAGGTGCTGGTAGCGCGCGGCATCGCTGGCTACCCGGGCAGCCAAGGTCTTCTCCACTTCGGCCGGGCTCTGGTAGGCGGGTTCGTCTCCCCGGCCCGCTTCCTTGCGTGCTCCGTAAATCCGTTCGGCGGCAGTCTGCGGTTGGACGTCCAGAAATACCTTGAAGCTCTGCGGGATGAAATGCCAGGATAACCGGCCGTCGACGACCAGATCATCTTCCGTCTCCCCCAGCTTTTTTTGGAAGTCGTCGGCAATGGCGTCCGTGTTTTCTGGCAGGGCGTTGAACTCATCAATCGTCAGTCCCCGCGCCTCAGCTGCTTTGCCGCGGATGTCGCCCATGGAATAGAAGCGGTATCCCAACCGCTTGGCCAACTCCTTTGCCACTGTGCTTTTGCCGGATCCCGGCAAACCGGAAATAGTGATGATCATGGCGTGCGGGGATGGTACGCGGTTTCCATTTCTTTGACAAGCCCGGCCAGGTCGGGCGGCAGGGCCGAGGTGAAGGTCCGCTCCACGCCGGCCGGATCAACAAAGGAAAGTTGTGCCGCGTGTAAGAACGGTCGTGGCAGATGGAACCGTCCCTGCTTAACAGCTGGGTAGAGCGTGTCGCCAACAATCGGATGGCCTTTGGCAAACAAGTGGGC
>CAZQBA010000073.1:0-3094 GCA_964591635.1 uncultured Gammaproteobacteria bacterium
CAGCATTGGCACGCCTGGCCTTGTCAGGGGCTTGCGCGGTGTTGTTTTGTTTTGGTGTTGTTTTGAGTGTGGATGTGGGGAGGGTGCAGGCGCAAGCGGAGCCTGGATACTGTTGGTGCAGCGAAACAGACGGCAGATGTAATCTGACCAGACGTGTTCCGGAAAGCTATGGAGATATCTCGGGCTTGCCGGCTGATCGAGGATTATGTCGGACAGCGCCCGACCCCCAGTGCAACGCTTATTGCAGCCGTCGTGGCCAAACGGCCGTACATTGCGAGGCGGACTTTCATGACTATACTTTTGACCACGGCGCTGACCAGACGGGGCTTTGCCGGACGCAGGAAGCAACGCACCGGTGTACGAATATTACCTGTGAGTGCAGTGATGGCGGTGAGGTGCTTGCATCGACGGGGATACGCCCTACCGTTATTTCGGGGCCTGTCTTTATCATTCCTGATAATGTGGTCGCCCTGTGCAACCGAACCTGTGGTGATCGGTTTGGGTCGGGGATATCCCAGGTATCAGGTCGGCTTATTCGTGGGATGGAAAATTGCCGTTCCTTGACCGCTACAGCCTCTGGTGATGGATCTGGATCACGTACCTGTAGAAATATCTCATGTCTTTGTCGAAATAGACATAGTGAAAATCAGACAAGAAGGGTTGCCGGCCCTGTGACGATCCCGTCCACCCTGGTTGATTATTGCGAGACTCAATGCGTTGGGGAATATGACCATAGCGTACCGGGAGAAGCTCAAGGTAGCTGTGAAGAGCGTGGCAGCTATTGTTGGTGTAAAGGGCCGGATGGGAGATGTGCGGCTCCGGCCACCCAAGATGATGCCCATAATCCTATCAATACACAGACCCAGTGCAACACATTCTGTTCGACGCGTGACCCCAGAGGAGCCTGGCGAGCCGTTTTCTTTGATGCGACAACTGACCCTAGTACTGGGACCTACACAGACCGCGCCTGTCGTGCGGAGTGCGGGGGGAGTGGGTGTGATGCGCGGACTGGTGGAACTGCGGGTACGGAACAGCCCCCTGCCCCTCAAGTCGAGTTCAACGCTCGGACGACGGTTGTCGGACAGCTGTTTAACCCGCTTGGTTCCACCGTTACCATCCAGGGCGCTATCAGCCGTGGCATTAAGGCGGTGTTGGGGTTGATCGGGGCGGTTGCGCTGCTCATGTTCGTATGGGGTGGCGTGCTCTGGGTGTCTGCGGGGGGAAACGACAAGCGCGTCGCACAGGCCACCACTGTCCTGAAGAACTCGTTTATCGGCCTGCTGATCATCATGTTCTCTTATACCATCGTCGCCCTGGTCTTTGGGGTGTTAAGCGGTAGCGGTTCTTGATATGTCTCGAATAACGAATAACGAGTATCGAGGTGTCATCCTGAGTCTGACGAAGGATCTCAATCGATCAGCCGGAGTGAGATTCTTCCCTTCGTTCAGAATGACTGCTCTGGTCGCTTCTTTTTTTCTTCTGCTCGGCCTCCCTCTGGCGACCCACGCCCAAGCGCCGACGGACATTGGGAACTGCGTCGTCGCTTGTACGGGGGATCCTTGTACGGCCACACCACCTGCCGCTGGCCGCGGGTGTTGCCGTCCGGAGGCGGAGGCGAGGACCAGCTGTGAGGCGAGCACCATCAGTGATACGACGGGTATTTTTTCTGGTGGCCAATGCATCTTTACGACGACCAGAGATGTGTGCGATGAGGCTCGGAGCACCTATACATCCGGGAACCTGCCCGGCAGGACGGTGACCGTGTCTTTTATCGGTGGACCGGCGACCCCGGCAGCAGCAGCGACACCAGCGTCTCCAAGCGGCGGGCGGTATGGCCTCCGCAACCCGCTCGGCACAGTCAGTATCCCCGTCATCCTCGGCAGGTTTGTGAGTGCGGCGATCGGGCTTGTAGGTGCGCTCTTCCTTGTCATGCTCATCTACGGAGGATTTGTCTGGATGACCGCGGGCGGGGACAGCAAGAAAGTCGCGAGCGCCAGGAAGACCCTCATCAACGCCGTCCTCGGCATTTTAGTTGTTGCTTTGTCCTATACATTTGTCACCGTGATTTTCCAGTACGTGGCGGTGGTGGGTGGGTCGTGATCAGGCGGCTAGGGGTTCACGCCGAAACGCCCGTACCATGAAGTGGTAGATAGGGAACGGCTTGAGTGCCTTACCGAAAGCCCCATTTTCGTTGTCGTAGATGACGACGGAGTAGTTGTTTGCTTCTAGGATTTTGAGGATGTCGCAGAGGTCATTCTCCTTGTTCGTACGGTTGGCGTGGTACTCAAAAACCATTTCTTTGATGCGGCGCAGCTTCTGGCTCGTGTGCACTTCTTTCAGGATTTCGCCCTCGGCTCCTTCCACATCCATTTTGAGCAGGTCTATCTCTTCGTTCAGATAGTCGGAGAGTTTGAAAGCGGGGACTTGGACTTTTTTAAACGTTTGTTTCTCACTTTTTGATGCAGCGACCGCTTCGACTCCGGTCGACCCACCGGGCCGGACTGGGTTGTAGTAGACGTCGCGGGTGCCGTCTTCTTTTCCTAAGAACCCTAAGACCGCCTGTGTTTTTTGGAGCTTGTTTTGGGAGATGTTTTCTTGCAAGACTTTGAAATTTTCCGGCATGGCTTCAAAGGCGGTGATGTCGGCTTCGGGGAAGTAGCGTTTGAAGAAGAGCGTGGCAATGCCGATGTTCGCCCCTACATCCAAAATTCTTGGTGCAGGAGAGGAGGGCTTGAAGGCGTAGTCGCCTAAGAGAAAGATTTCTCGCAAAATGCCAAGACCGTTCGTCCTTGAACTGAAAGAGACGGTGGAGTTTAGGAAGCGGACAGAGTTTTTTTGTCGCAGTTGAAATTTAAGAAAAAGGAACCCCCCCAATAATCGGCATTTTTCTGCAAAGGGGATATCGTGCCTTGAAGACAGGTCCAGGACATCCTCCAGATACTTTTTAAGTAATCCCATAGGTCCTGCATCCTTATAGCGGCATGTTCTTTGACCGTCAATGCGGAGAGCGGAGACGGTGGTGGCTGGGTGACGGGCCCTCGTGCTATACTTCTCGCCGGGTACTTTGAACCAACCCACTGAAAGGAGGTGACCA
>CAZQBA010000074.1:0-3086 GCA_964591635.1 uncultured Gammaproteobacteria bacterium
GTCACTACCCAGTCCGCTTTCACGTTCGATACCAATACCACACTGGCTGCTGCCAAACTCCTCTCCATCAAGAATAATAGCTCTGAAGTTGCATACGTTGACCGCTTCGGTGGCTTGTTCGCGGCATCCACCACGGTTGCGGCGCTGCGGGTGACAACTAATCCGACCGCTGGGTACCTACTTACCGCAGATGCGCTGGGCAATGCCACCTGGCAAGCTGCCCCGGTTGTCGGCGGTTCATCGTTCGGCGGCCACTCGGCCTTCAACATTTTTGCGACCACGAACAACGCGTACGATCTTGGTTTCGCCACCTCATCCTGGAAGGACATCTATGCCTCGGGTACGGCCTACTTGAGCCAGTTGAGTGTTGGTACGACATCTGGTTCCACCACATCCACCTTCTCGGCTGGACTGAACGTTGCTGGTGGTGGATTAAAAATTGCCACTCTTATTAGCTGTAATACTATTGATACCGACAACAGTGGAAACCTGAAATGTGGAACGGATGAAGGGGGTGCGGGGACGACGTATGGAGGACATTCGAACTTTAATATTTTCCCATACAGCACCGAAGGTTCAGGTAACAATGTGTATGATCTCGGAGCCTCGACTTCATCGTGGAAGGATGTATACGCCTCAGGCACGGTGTACTTGGGCGGGGCCACGCCGATTCGTTTCGGCAACAGTGGCGGGGCGGAGGTCTACCTCCCATCTGGAACGGGAATCAGTTCTCTGACACTTGATACGGATGGGGCATTGACCGGAAACCTACTGAACTTCTCGGTCAATAATACGCAAATAGGTGGTTTGAGCGCCTTGGGTCAGCTGACGCTTCTCCCTGTAGGTGAAGGGAATGCCTTATATGTTCAAGCGACATCTCCCCAATGGCAGTTGGTGGAATCTGATGGGCCGACCGATGAAAAGTACTGGACATACCTTGTTGCATCCGGGGTGTATTACCACCGCGCGTTTAACGACGCATTGACTTTGGCCGCGGATTATATGCGTCTCACACGCGATGGTATAGGCATATCCTCCCTCGAATTCCCAGTTGGTGGTGCAATTACCTACGGCAACATCACTTCAAACGGCAAATTGGCCATCTCCAATGCCGGTACGGCCACGACCACCCTTTTCATTGAAACGCCGACCGCGACCCCGAGCAACACTCCGGCTGTTGAATTCTCGGCCACGGGTTCCTTCCGTGCCACCTCAGGTAATACGGCCAGCTCTTCGGCCTTTACCTTTAGCTCTACTGATTTCGTCCGTAACGGCTCCCTACTCACGGTCTTTAATAAGTTTGACCCCGTCTTCCAAGTCGGTACCTCTTCCATCCGTATTGGAAACGGCCGGCACGCCAACACCTTTGGTGCGGACTTCACGCCGTTGAACAGTGGCCTCCTCCATATCGGCCGGCCGATCGGCTTCGCCTCTTCCACGCTTTATCTGGAATCACCGGACGACACCACCACCACCCGCGTCGCTGCTATCCAGTTCTCGGCCACAGGCACCTACCTGGCCAACTTCACCGGGAACTGCGGGAACGCCTCGAGCTTGTGCGTGGCCCACGTCTTTGACACGGTCGGGAACGTCGGCACGGCCAACACGGGCAGGTTCCTCATGTCCGTCCGCAACCGGGGTGTCTCGATGTTCACGGTCGATGCCGGCGGCGCCGTCCGTTCGCGTGGCGTCATGACCGCAAGCAGCGGCGCCCTGTACGGCGACTTCGCCGAACACGTGTACTTGGTGGATGGGGTGGAGAGCGAGCAGGGTGACGTGTTGGTGGTGGATGCAACGAGCACGGCCAGGTACCGCCCGTCGGAAACGGCGTACGCCATGGCCGTCGCCGGCGTGTATACGTCCACACCTGCCTTCCTGATCGGCGATCCGGAGCCCGGCAAGGTGCCGCTCGCCTTGGCCGGTATCGCCATTACTAAAGTGAACGCCTCCAACGGGCCGGTGAAGAATGGTGACCTGATGGTCACGAGCGGCGTGCGCGGTGAGGCCATGAAGTACGATCCGGCCAAGAATCCGGGGACGAACCTCGTGGCGATCATCGGCGTTGCCTTGGAATCGCATGCCACAGGCACCGGAAAAATCCCCGTCCTCGTCCGCACGGGCTGGCTGAACGACCGTGGGTTCAGCTACGCAAAGGTCAAACAGGACATGCAGCGCCTGGCCATGCGTTCGGGCGTGCAGCTCGATGCGTTCAATAACGACAACACAGGGAGCGTGCTGAACGCGGGCGGCACCTTGCAACTTTCAAGCGGCCAGCACACCGACCTCCTTGGTGGTGCCTTGGTGAACGTGTCCGCCATCGCCGGGGTGGGTGACTTGTGGAGCATTGATAGCGAGGGGCGCTTTGCAGGCAAGGAAGTGAAGACGGAATCCGTCCAGTCGCGGGAATATGCGGTGGAAGTGACGGACGATTTCATGACCGTGGGGACGGGGGAAATCCCGGTTAACACCACCTCTTTCAAAGTGGAGAATGTCTCCATCAAGAAGAGTTCCAAGATCTTCGTCACCTTCCGCAACAACCCGGGTGCCCCGTGGTGGATTTCCGGCCAGGATGACGGCTGGTTCACGATTGACTTGGCAGCGCCGCAAGGCCCGTCTCCGGTAACCTTCGACTACTGGTTCGTGAATGTGACCGACTCCCGCACCACCCCGACGTCCACTGATCCGGCCCAGGAAGGGCAGGTCGTCGGTGGCGGGTCTCCGGCGCCGGAACCCCCACCAGAACCAGTTCCGGAACCCCCACCAGAACCAGTCCCCAGCTCACCAGTGATTGAACCGCCACCAGCTGCACCGCCGCCCGAACCGCCGGCCGTGGAGGGGTCACCCCCGCCAGAAACCCCGCCCGCCGAATCACCACCCCCCGCGGAATCGCCCCCGGCAGAAACTGCTGCTGGGGGTACCGGAGGAGGGGATGTAGCAGCCGCCCCACCATGAAGATATCAACACCCTTATATATAGGTACGCCATATGACCAAAAAACATGCTATACTGTGTGCGACTTACTCCCTTGAATTCTTAATTGTTTTCCCATGAACCCGCCAAACATTTCGGCGCTGTTCCGGCAAATC
>CAZQBA010000075.1:0-2988 GCA_964591635.1 uncultured Gammaproteobacteria bacterium
AGGTTGATCCGGCCCATGGAGTCGATCTCAATGACTTTGACCGACACCTGATCGCCGACTTTCACTACATCTTCTACACGGTTGACCCGCTCGTCAGCCAGCTGGGAGATGTGGGCCATCCCTTCTTGGCCAGGCAGGAATTCAATGAAGGCGCCGAAGTCCATAAGGCGCGTGACCTTGCCGGCAAAGACTTCGCCGACCTTGGGTTCGCGGGTCAGGTTCTTGATCCAATCCACGGCCTTTTGCATGTTGTCCGAGTTTTTGGAGGTGACCATCACCAGGCCCGAGTCCTCAATGTCGATTTGGACTCCGGTGGCATCAATGATTTCGTTGATCTGTTTGCCACCTGGGCCAATGACCTTGCGGATCATTTCCGGGTTGATCATGAAGGAGACAATGCGCGGGGCGTACGGGGAGAAGTCAGGGCGGGGCTGGGCAATCACCGCGTCCATGGCGTCCAGCATCTTCATGCGAGCCTCGCGAGCCTTTTTGAGGGTTTCGCTCACCAGGTCGGCAGAAAGGCCAATCGTCTTGGTGTCCAATTGGATGGAGGTAATACCGGTGCGGGTGCCGGCGATCTTGAAGTCCATGCCGCCCTTGCCGTCTTCCAAATCTTGGAGGTCAGACAGCACTTTCCATTTGCTCATGTCGGGGACCGATGCCAAGCCCATGGCCACGCCAGCCACTTGGGCGGCAATGGGGACGCCAGCGTCCATGAGAGCGAGCGAAGATCCGCAGGCCGAAGCTTGGGAGCTGGAGCCGTTGGAGGAAAGCACTTCAGACACTACGCGCACCGTGTAGGGGAAGGTTTCTTTGTCTTTGGGGATGACCGGCATGAGGGCGCGTTCTGCCAAAGCGCCATGGCCGATTTCCCGGCGACCCGGGCCACGGTTGGGGCCGGTTTCGCCTACGGAGAACGACGGGAAATCGTAGTGGTGCATGTAGCGCTTTTTGCCCACATCATCCATGCCATCGAGCGTTTGCTCGTCGCCAGGTGAGCCCAGGGTGACTACGGAAAGCACCTGCGTTTCCCCGCGGGAGAAGAGGGCCGAACCATGGGTCCGCGGCAAAATACCGACTTCGACGGACAGCGGACGGACATCGTCCAAGCTCCGGCCGTCCACGCGCTGGTTGTCTTCCAAAATGGCGCGGGACACTTCGGCTTCGACCCAATCATCAATGCAATCCACAGCTTCGGAGATGATGTCTTTCTCGAGGCCGGTTTCCGTGAGATGAATTGTGAGGACTTTTTCCAGGTCCTTCACGGCCTGGCGGCGTTCGCCTTTGGTCACGAGGGGGCCGGTGAAGAGCGCTTCATGCACTTTGGGCATGAGCCACTCTTTGGCAGATTCGATGTGGGGGACGAGGGCTTCCCGGCGAGCCATTTCTTCCGCACCCAAGATGTCCGCAATGCTGCGCTTGGGTTTGCCCACTGATTTTTGCACATCGTTAATAAGGGCCACCACTTCTTTGAGGTGCTTTTGGCCAAAGAGAATGGCTTCTTCCACCGTGTCTTCGGGCACCTGGTCGCCGGCTGCTTCAATCATCAAAATACGCTCTGGTGTTCCAGCCACGATCACGTCGAGGAGACTCTTTTGGCGGGCTTCAAAGGTGGGATTAATGACCCATTCGCCCCCGATCTGGCCAATGCGGATGCCGCCAATGGGCCCATCCCAGGGAATGTTGGAAATGGTGAGGGCAGCAGAGGCAGCAATCATGGCCACGATGTCGGAATCGTTTTCCAAGTCGGCGCACAAGACCGTGGTCCAGACTTGAATGTCGTTGCGGATACGGTCGTCAAAGAGCGGCCGAATAGAACGGTCGATCATGCGGCCGGTGACAATGGCTTCGTCCGTGGGCCGACCTTCCCGCTTAATGAAGCGGGAAGATTTGATTTTGCCGGAGGCGTAGAGCTTTTCTTCGTAATCCACCATGAGGGGGAAGAAGTCCATGCCTTGGCGGGGACGGCCCATGGTGGCCGTGCCCAAGACCACGGTGTCGCCGTAGCGGACAATCACGGAGCCATTGGCCTGTTGGGCCACTTTGCCGGTTTCAATGCTGAGCGTCTTGCCTCCCCACTGCGTTTCGAATTTCTGTTCCATAGAAGTTGATTGTGTCGCGCGCAGACGTGAGACCGAAGGATCTCCATGTCTGCGAACGACGGTTATTTATAATGCGTTCGGTCGGTAGGGGCGGGTTTGAAACCCGCCCCTACATTGAATCGTTACACGGGTATCTTCTTGCCACCGCGGATGATCACTGGTCCATCGTTGTCCGACGGAGCCTCATCTGGCCCCTCGGCTTCTGTTTCGGTGGCGGCCTCGTTTTTGGTCCAGGTGGTGCCACGCCGTCCGGTGGAACGCGCTCCGCCGTCCTTAATAAGGAAGCGGTCCGGTTCTGCTGAGAGGTCGGTGTACACGTCTACGGCTTCCACGAGCTTGGTGGAGCTGGTTTCCCGGAAGCTCATCACTTCCACCTGGCGGCCCTGGTTGCGCAGGTATTCCACCAACGGCACAAAGTCACCGTCACCGGAAACAATAATCACCACGTCCAGGTTGCCGGAAATGCGGATGGCGTCCACAGCCATGCCTACGTCCCAATCGGCCTTTTTGGCCCCACCAAAGAATTCCTGGATTTCCTTTTCTTTGGTTTCAATGCCTTGGTGGTAGAGCGCTTCAAAGAAGGGGCGCTCTTCACCGGTTTTGGTTTTCACCACATAGGCAATGGCCCGAATAAGGTGGCGTTCGTCCACGCCGGCACGCACCACTTCGCCAAAATTCACTTTGGCGCTAAAGAGGTTGCGGGCCGAGTAGTACATGTTCTGCACGTCGATAAAAATACCCACGCGCTGGTTCGGATGCTTGATCATAAAAATGCTTTAAAAAACTTTTCTGAAAAACGGAGGCATGCCCCGGGTGGGAGCATGCCAATTCGCTTATCCCTTCAGTTCCTTCAACTTCAGCTTGTCTACCAAATCCAGGTAGCCCT
>CAZQBA010000076.1:0-2913 GCA_964591635.1 uncultured Gammaproteobacteria bacterium
TTCTGGCCTTGCCAGACCCGAGTTGCCGCATCAGCCATGGTATTTGGACTGAAATCAAGCGCCCATCCGGTTGCGCTGCGGCTGACAATGAATGTCCGGTCGCTGGCGAGACGCATGCCTTGGAAGGCGGGATTCCCTTGCATCCAGTTGGCATCACGCACCGCATGGACGACTTCAATGAGCTCCGTGGCCAGGGCCGTGGCCGTGGTGCGCGCCCCGGCGTCAGCCGAGCTGTGCAAGAGGCGCACAGTGAGCGTGAGCACCGCTACCAGCCCGCCCACTAAGAGGGCAATGGCAATGAGCATTTCCAACATCCCTTGTCCGGGCCGGGCCGTTTTGTGCATGCCCATGGTCATAGTGCAGTGATGTCGATACGGCCGGAAACGGGAAAGTACTCCACGGCCCGCCGCGCACCGGAAAGCGTTTGTTCCAGAGTCACGGCGCAACCCGCGTTGGCCGTGCTGCCATTGGACCAGACCGTGCCGAACGGCGGCACAAAAGACAGATCCCATGGGTTGCCGCAGGCCAACGTCCGCACCACCACGCCACCCGATGGCGACAATTGCTCGCTACGCACCGCTTCCCCGGCATTCATCCGGTGGTCATTGTTATAGTCGGCAAAGACCGTCACTGTTTTCCCACCCTGCTCCGCATGGAGGCCCCAGCCGCCGAGTGGCAACACCGGCGTTTCCACCCCGCTCGGACAGGCCACCGGGCCGGTCGAGCAGGCCTGGGCAGTGCTCACATCACCACCGGTCACGCACGCGCAGGCAGTGCTGCCCGACGCCGTGCGCCCTTCGGCATCTCGAATAAAGCTGGCTAAAAGATCAGCTCCCAGGCGCAATTCGCTGCTCCGATTCCCGGCATTGAAATTGACCATGACGATAGAAGAGATCACGGCAAATATGCCGAGGGCCACCAACAGTTCCATGACCGTGAATCCCAAGCGCCTCATAACAGCGTAGTGACGTACCAGCGCACCAGTGGGTAGCCCCACAACAGCGTTGCTAGTGTGGCCGCTGACAAAAACGTGCCGAACGGAATTTGGCTGCCCCATGACTTGCGTTTGGTGGCGAGCAGGAAGATCCCGAACAGACCGCCGCCGACATAGGCAAAAAACAAAGCCACGACAATAAGCGGCCAACCCACCAAGGCGCCCATCAACGCGCCAAGGCGGATATCCCCGCTCCCTACCCACTTGCCTTGGGACACCAGGTATTGGAAGCCAAAGCAGGCTGCGCCCGCCACTATACCGAGCAACAAAACGGAAACCCGCACGTCTAAGAACACGTTCCAAACAAAAAAGACGACAACAGCCGGCAAGGTCACCTGATCCAGGATGTAGCCATGGCGTAAGTCAAAGAAGAAGACTTGCAGCAGGACTACCGTGGCCGCCCAATCCCGGGCGATGAGCGACCACCGTTGGGCATCCACTGCAAAGACGTCACCCTGGACCGGTCCCAGGCGGACCCATAGGACCAACACAAACAAGGCGGCGGTCAGCACTTCCATGGCCGGATACGACCGGCCGAATTTCCGGCCGCAATACCGGCAGCGGCCCCGCGCCAGGAGGTACGAAACGATCGGGATCAAATCACGAACAGCAAGGACGTGTTTACACCGCGGGCATTGCGACCGGCCCCGGAACCAGGATTGGTTCGTGGCCTGGCGGTGCAGCAAAGCCGTGAGTGCGCTGCCACAGACCGCACCCAGCAGGCCGGCGAGGATATATTCCATGCCTCCAGTATACCAAAAAGGTGCGGTTTCCCGCACCCCTTGGATCTGCACTCTTTACAGGCAGGTAATGCCGTCGGGTGTGGCTGTGCAATTCGGGTTGGAATTTGCATCGCCGCCGCCGTCGGTCAGGTTTCCCGTATTCCCTTCCAACGTAAAGGTGATGGCATACGCTTGGCAGCTGTCGCCCGCGCAGCCGTAGGTGTAGACAAAGTCACCCGTGTTGTTCGGGTCTTCCGGCAGTTGACCCATGTAGACCGGGGCAGTTGCCGCAGCCGTGGCATGGAATCCGGCGCCGTCCAGCATGGCCCCGTTTCCATCCGGCCCCAAAGCCACCGCCGGATCAACCGTCGGATACGCCGCGGTGTCGGCATGGAACAGCTCCAGCGCCGTTTGGATTTGTTTGACGTCCGAAATGCGCTTGGCGTCGCGTGACTTCTGGCGGGCGCTGTTCAAAGCCACTATTGCCAGCGTGGAGAGCAAGGCAATGATGGCAATCACCACCAACAACTCGATGAGCGTGAACCCCTTGTTTCGTTTGATAAACATACCTCCTGGATGCGTTATGTGGATAAGTAATCCACTCTAGTATAAATGGTTTAGAACGAATTCGCCAGGCTGTACATAGGCAAGATCACGGCCGAAACCATAATGCCCACACCAATACCCATCACCACCATGATCATTGGCTCAATCAATGTCACCAAACTGCCGAGCAGGTTGTCGATTTCTCGCGTGTAAAATGATGTCAGCCGCTTCAAGACATCCACGAGCTTTCCGGTTTCTTCGCCCACGGCTAACATCTGGGAAAGCATGGCCGGCACATCCGGATGCCCAACCATCACGGCCGTTATGGAATTGCCATCTTCAACTTCCTTCTGGGTGAGCAAAAGGACTTCCTTATATACCCGGTTGCCGACCACGTTAGCGGCAATGCCAATGGCGCTGACCTGGTCCACACCCCCTTCCAACAGCGTTTCCATGGAACGGGTGAAACGGACCAAAGCCATCCGTTTAAAGAGCGCCCCGAACACCGGCACCCGCAGCTTCAGCCCGTCCCACAAAAACCGGCCGCCCGGGGTGTGCACCGCGAACCGCCCGGCAATGGCTGCACCAATCGCCAGAATAATCACCAACCACCAGTACGAGGCAAAAAAATCGGACACACCAATGAGGATG
>CAZQBA010000077.1:0-2867 GCA_964591635.1 uncultured Gammaproteobacteria bacterium
TTTTTTGCGGTGCCCGTAACGTGAATTCCACATATCCCACCTGGCCGGGTGCCGTGTCGGCCTTGATGGCCGCTGGTTGGCGCGGCGCTTTCCATGAACTGTCCGCAAAGGGGCTCGTCCGGTACTTTGGCTCCCAGGTGTAGAGCGAAACAAAATTTTTCCCGGCCGCCTTCCAGGTGGTTGTCCCTTCGTTCTTAAAACCAACCTTGAAGGTCCGCGTTTCCCCCGGCGCCATGGTCATGGTGTAGAGGGTTTGGACCATCTTTCGGGCCTTATAGGCCGCGGCCTGCGCTTGAGCCAGAGGAAACAATTGGACGGTGCATAACACCGCGCCAGCAATCACGGCACTCAAGCGGTAACCGATTTTTTTAGTTGCAATCCCCCTTTTTTGCATCATAGAGCCGAATTATCATAGCAATTTTTTGGCCTTTCCGTCAATTTCCGCTATGCTGCCGGCATGTCTGTTGGCAATGCCGTAGCAAAGAACACCGCACTGCAGTTTGGCGCGCGCGGCGTAGGCACCATTTTGGGCGTGGTCGCGATTGGCGCCATGACCCGCCACTTGGGCCCGGAACGATACGGTGCCTACACCACCATCACATCCTTCCTCCAGGTCTTTGGCGTGTTGGTTGATTTTGGTTTGACGATTGTCTGCCTGCAGATGCTGGCTGAACCGAATGCTGACGAAGGAAAAATCCTAGGGAATGCCATTGGCTTGCGCCTGGCCATTGCTGTGGTGTTTTTGGGAAGCGCGCCCTTGATTGCGCTCCTCTTCCCGTACAGCCGGGACATCCATATTGGCATTGCCTTTACCACGCTGTCCTTCATGTCCATTGCCATCCACCAGATCATCATCACGCTCTTCCAAAAACGGCTGACCATGAAAGCGGCGGCAGTGAGTGAATTGGTGGGACGGTGCGTGCTGGTAGGTTTGGTGTTCGCGGCCTTGGCCTTGAATGCCGGGCTCATGGGCATGCTGGCGGCCACCACGCTTGCCAACATCATCCAGCTTTTGGTGGCTGGCGTGGCTGCAGAGCGATTGGTCTCACTCAAAGTCCGTTTTGAGCAAGCCATGTGGCGCACACTCCTCTCCCGCTCCTGGCCGATTGGTTTATCCATCGCTTTCAACCTCATCTACCTCCGGGCTGACGCCGTGCTCCTTTCCCTCTGGCGGCCGCAAGCTGAGCTGGGTCTCTACGGCGCTGCCTACCGGGTGATTGATGTGCTTACCGTCCTCCCCTTCCTCTTTATGGGCATTGTCCTGCCGCAAATGGTCCTGGCTTGGGACAGCGGCAACCGTGAACGCTTTTCCCATATTATGCAGCGGGCCCAAGATGCCCTCTTCCTGCTTATCCTCCCCATCGTCGCTGGCGGACTCATTGTGGGCCAACCGCTTATGGCGCTCATTGCGGGAGACGCCTTCCGCTCCTCTGGCCAATACCTGGCGCTCCTCCTCTTTGGCGTGATGATGATCTTCTGGGGAACGGTCTGGAGCCATGCGGTGGTCGCCTTGCGCCTGCAAAAAAAGATGTTGCCGCTCTATGCCGCGGACGCCGCCATTGCGCTCCTCTTGTATTGGCAGCTCATTCCCCGCTATGGCGCCTGGGCCGCAGCCGGGGTGACGGTCTTGTCTGAAGCCGGCATTGCCATTGCCGCAGCGCTCGTGGTTTCGCATCAGGCCGGCACCCGTTTTGCTCCAGGCGCACTTTTGCGCACGCTGCTCGCGACCGGAACCATGGCCGGGTCGCTTCTACTGCTCAACCGCTTCGTCAACGCACCGCACATCGTGCTCCAACTCATCGTAGGCAGCGTGGTGTACCTGGCCGGCATTGTTCTCTTCCGCGCGATTGCTCCCCACGACCTCAAACGCATCCTCTCCCCCTTTACACGCCGCCGCACTTTGTTATCATAAAGCCCTTATTTTTATTTCCGACGTTTTCGTTCGGACACACACGCGATGCTTCCTACCCGTATGTTCTTTACCAAAGGTGTTGGTCGTCACAAAGACTACCTGACCTCCTTTGAGCTGGCCTTGCGCGACGCCGGCGTGGCTCACCAGAACTTGGTGAGCGTTTCTTCCATCTTCCCACCGCGCTGCAAAAAGTTATCCAAAGAAGAAGGCGTCAAAGCGCTCCTGCCGGGCGAAGTGACGTTTGCCGTGATGGCCCGCAATGCCACGAACGAACCGAACCGGCTCATTGCCTCCTCCATTGGCGTGGCGCTCCCGGCCGATCCCGACCAATACGGCTACCTGTCCGAACACCATCCGTATGGCGAGTCGGAAAAAGTGGCCGGTGAATATGCCGAGGACTTGGCCGCCACCATGTTGGCCACCACACTCGGCATTGAATTTGATCCGGGCTCGGCCTGGGACGAACGCGAACAGCAATACAAGGCGTCCGGCAAAATCATCAAGACCTTGAACTACACGCAGACGGCCGAAGGCGATAGGAACGGCCTCTGGACGACCGTGGTTTCCTTGGCCATACTGTTGCCATAAAGAAGGAATGTCGAATATGGAATTTCGAATGTCGGGACAGGAAAAATACATGTGATTATTCTTGCCATCACCATTCTCTCAATCTTTTCCATCATCGCCTGGACGGATCCCCGTCGGGCGATGGTTGTTTTTGCTGGGCTGATGCCGGCCTACCTCATCCGCTTCACTATTGGTCCGGTGCCGACGACGTTGTTGGAATTGTTGTGGGTGGTGCTTATGGGTGTGTGGCTCATCAAGGGCAGACGTATGGGTCTGCCCCTACCGTGGGATCGCATCCGCCCATGGCTGTGGCCGTGTGGTTTGTGGATCGCGGCTGGGTTGATTGGTGTGTTCGTGGCACCGGACCTGCGGGCTGCGCTCGGCATCT
>CAZQBA010000078.1:0-2641 GCA_964591635.1 uncultured Gammaproteobacteria bacterium
GTAGGCTGGGAAGCCGTCTTTGTTTTGAAATAAAAGAAGAAGCCGGCCGCATCGTGGAGGAGACGATGGGCCGGCAAAGCTTTGTACCTGCGTATTACCGCAAGCCGAGGTCGTGGTCGATGGTCGGTGAGCGCACCCGCTCTTCCTCCGGATTGTAGTCGGCAGCGGTGCGGATGTCCGCGCCCGCGCGATAGTTGCCGAAGAAGGCGTCGGGGACGTCGTCGAGGAGGCGTGTCCAGCTTGTCCCAAACAAGGCCACTGGGACGCTTTCGCTAGCGAAGCGCCGGAGGACCCCACCATGGGCAACGGCATAGACGGTCGGATCAGAGATGATCTTCAGGAGCCGCGTGCCCGGCCGGTAGGTGACGTTCCCTGCGATGGGGACGGACGCCAGGACTTCGTCCGGGATGACGTAGATGACCGGGCATGGGGCGTCGCCCGAGTACCAGGTGCGGAACGTGTTCAGATTCGGAAAGACGAACCGACGTCCGTCCGCCGCGTACCAGTACAGCGCGTCCATCGCGCCGCGAATGACGCTGCTGCGCGGCACTTCCGAGATCGTCTCGGCCCGGGTCAGTAGCCAGGCCCCGGCACATACTGCCGACGGAACAGTCGTTGGGCCGTCCACGACGAGCGGTGGGGGCAGCGGGTCTTCCACCGGATCGCAGGCGTCGCCGATGAAGTCGTAGTCACGATCCTCCTGCTCGGGGTTGGGAACGACCCAGCAGTTGTCGATGGCATCGTGGCAGCCGTCGTTGTCGTCGTCCTCGTCACAGGCGTCGCCCCGTTCGTCGGGGTCGTGGTTGGCTTGGTCCGTGTTGCGGTCGGCCGGGCAGTTGTCCACCATGTCGGGGATGCCGTCCCAGTCGAAATCCGGTTCTGCCTCGACCGGGTCGTCGACGAGCCCTTCACTCGAACAACCGACGAGGAGTGCGCAGCACAACAAGGCGATACGGTTCATGGAAACCTCCAGGTGAAAGAGCGCGTAAACACGCGCAGATGGGCACGGTTACGAACCGGAGAAGATACCAGAAAAAGTGGCGTTTGTCAATCCTGAACCACCCAGCAGAGGAGTGTGCTATACTGTGGGGGATGTGCAGCTATGAAAAAGCTGTTTGAGATTGTATCAGGGGCGCAGCGCACCGGGCGCCTGCTTCTGATTGCGGTCATTGGGCTCGTCGTGATCGTTGTCGGGTACGGCTACTATGTGTTCGTCACCCAGGTATCCGGCCGGGCCGTGGTGTCCGAACGCATAGACGCCCTTTACCACAAGATCCAGCTCCAATCGCGACGGCATGCCTTCATGCCACAGATGTTCTCTGATTACCGCAATGGCCCGGCCCAAGTGGCCATGGCTGGTTTTGCGGGCGAATTGGTGAGTGCCGACGTTCGCCGCATCGTCATCTATAACCGCGAGGAAACCATTGTTTGGGCTTCGGAAATGGGACGGATCGGATCCAAAGGTGGTGTGGACCATGCCGAAATCCAACGGGCTCTGAAAGGCGAGGTGGTAGCCGCGCATCCCTTTGGAAAACGGCCGCTTGTCTTCCCACGTTCCGACGCCCCGGCTGACATCTTCATCCCGATTCATGCCGATGACGGCTACACCATGGCCATTGTGGTGTTGTCCATGGATTTTTCCGATGTCGTTTCCTTCAGTGCTTCCATTGCCGTGGTGACCGCCCTTTTTGTTGGCATTATCACCGCGCTTTTGTGGATGTTCCTGCACATGAGCCTGCACAGCCAAAAAGACAAGATGATGCAGGAAGAAGGACGTATCTCTTCGGTCTTGGAACAGATGCCCATGGGCTTGGCTATCATTCGCCGGGATGGAGCTATCAAAGTCTGGAATGCCACCATGGTGGCGCTTTCCGGTGTGGAAGACGCCCGCGACGTGATTGGCAAGAACGCCTTCGGCATGTCGCTCTTCAAGCTGCTCGGCCTGGACGCCTCGGTTCGCGGCGGCATGTCCGGCAAACCGTTTGAAGCCGATACGCGTGTCACTTCCATGCCCCATGGTCAGGAAACCTGGTGCCACTGGCGCGGCATCCCCATTTTCACCACAGGTGGCAAGCGCGTGGAGTACCTGCTCTTGCTCGTCAACGACATTACAGACAAAAAGCGGAAATCTGTGTAGGCTGCAGGCATATGGCTGATGCCTTGTTGGAATTCGTGCGGGAAGCCCTGGCCAAAGGGGTGGCGCGCCAGGATATTCGTGGGGTTTTGGAAAAGTCCGGCTGGTCGCAGGACGAAATCAACCATGCCCTGGGAAGCTTTTCCGAACTGCCGTTTGCCGTGCCGGTGCCGCGCCGTCGGCCGTACCTTTCGGCCCGCGAGGCCTTCATGTACCTGGTCCTGTTCCTCACGCTCTATATCAGCTCCTTTAGTTTCGGCACGATTCTTTTCCAAACCATCAACCGCTGGCTGCCGGACCTGCTTAAAGACCCGTACTACAACCTGAGCTCCCATCTCTCAGCCATCCGCATGAGCACTGCCTCCCTCATGATCGCCTTCCCAGTGTTTCTCTTTATCTCTTGGGTCTTGGCTAAGGACATCAAACGGGATCCGGAAAAGCGCGGTTCCAAGATCCGGAAATGGCTCACCTACATCACGCTCTTTGTGGCCGCCGGTATTATCATCG
>CAZQBA010000079.1:0-2585 GCA_964591635.1 uncultured Gammaproteobacteria bacterium
GCTAATCGGGGTCGGCGGCAATCCCGGATACTTATAGGTGTTCCAGAGCGAATCCAGATCGCGATCATCCAGGGTAATGGAGGCGGTTTTCTTGCCTGTGATGTAGTTGACCGTAGAGTCTGCCTGGAGCGCCATACCTACTTTCAAGCGACGCAAGAAAAGATCGGCCACCTTGCGACGGTCTTCGTCTGAACGCACCTCGCGCTCAAGAATAGAAGCGAGGATGACGCGGTCGTACTCGCTCCCCGCATCTACCGGACGTGGCACTTTTTTGAGATAGGTCAGCACCATGAGCCGGGCAACATCTTCTGCCGAGGCATCGGTACTTATGCGATAGGTGTCAGGAAAAAGAAAGCCTTCGACAGATCCATTTTCAGGAAACACACCGGCGAGTTCAGGAAACTGAGCAAGGAAGGTGCTCTTTGCTGGGAGCATTCTGTTTCCTGGCCCAGGCGGCGTGCCGACGATGTCATACCACTGCACCTCGTTCGTGATGACTCCTTCTTTTATTAAATACGTCGCCATATCCCGAAGCGTCCATCCCTCTAAAAGAGTGATCGTCCGTTCCTGGGATTGGGCGTTGGTGAGCGTGTTGAGCGTAAAGAAGATGGACGTCCGGGCTGGCAGGATGAACGTCCCTGGATGGATAGTTTCATCGCGCCCGGTGAGCTTGGCAGCCAGGCGGAACAGGAAGGCATTGCCGACGATTCCTTCCTCATCCAAGCGGCGTGCAACTTGATGAGCCCATTCACCAGAGGTGATAGTAAAAGTCACGGTATTCTGACGAACATCCGTACTTCCCCGAAAATGGAACTGATACAGCATCCATCCCACTGGGAGATCGATCAGGAGAAAAACGACAATAACCAACCGCACAATGTTCTTTGTCCGCTGATTGGCCAGGTCCGGATTGGGCGTTTGTTGGCTATTCCAGGTGTGCTCCATAGGGTGTGCGCATGATACAATATCTTTCCATGAAACGCTCCTGGGAGACAACGTTTGGGGTGGCCATATTGGTAGCCGCGGTCTGTACCCTTTTTTTGTACGCGGCCGGGACGTTTGGCCGCAGCCTGCCGGTTTCGGCCATCACCTGGGGCGTGACCTTTGGTGCGCCGCATGCACGCTACCTGGGGCTTGAACCGCATAGCACGCTCAACGCGCTCCTGGACGACCTCGGCGTCCGCCACTTCCGCTTGTCCGCCTACTGGAACCAGAGCGAGCAGGTAGAGGGCACCTACGATTTTTCCGACATTGATTGGCAGCTGGATGCGGTAGAGGAACGGGGCGGAAAAGTGCTGATGGGTGTGGGGCGCCGTCTCCCCCGCTGGCCGGAGTGCCATGATCCGAGTTGGCTCGCCACAAAAACACCGGAAGAGCAAGATGCAGCACATCTCGCTTTCCTCCAGGCATCCGTGGAACACCTCCGCACCCATGCGGCCGTTGCCGCCTGGCAAATTGAGAACGAGCCGTACCTACGCTTCTTTGGCAAATGCCCACCACCGAACGGCGACCTCATCAAAAAAGAAATCGAACTCATCCGGTCGCTCGACAGCCGCCCGATTGTTATGACCGAAAGCGGCGAACTGTCTACCTGGCGCCATGCAGCAACCCAGGCCGATGTGGTCGCCACCAGCATCTATCGTCGCGTGCTCTTCCCTGTGTTCGGCCTGGCACCGCACATCCTGCTGCCACCAGCCCACTACCGCCTCAAAGCAGACCTGGTGCACCTCTTCACCCGCAAACAAGTCATGAACACCGAACTCCAAATGGAACCGTGGTCGCCCACGGATCTGCGCGCAGCACCGGAAGACAGTTGGAGCAAAACCATGAGCCCGGCCATCTTTAAGAAGAACATTTCTTTTGCCGCAGCCACCGGCATCCCCACCCACTACCTCTGGGGCGCGGAGTGGTGGTACTTCATGAAAACAAAACGCGCCAACTCCAGCTACTGGGATTTGGCACGCCAGGTTTTTTTGAAAAAATAATAGAGACAGTGTTCTCTGTCTCTATGCGACCACGGTTACCAGGCCGGTGAGCTCTGGGACCTGGACGTTCGCACCTCCATCCTCGCTCGCGCCCACCTGGTAGCCGTTCCGCGCCTGCTCCAGGCAATACTCGAGAAGCCGCAGCCCCTCGCGCACCACGGTTGAAGTGTTCGGGGCACCAACGCGTGATCGAAGCTCCTCCAGGAACCGATGCGCCTGTTCTGAAAGATCGAGCGTCACGGACTCGTCCCCCTCTGACGGATCGCTCCGGACGATTTTGGATCCTGTCGGATCCAAATCGAGATCGACCTGCCAACACTCCTCTTGGTTGAACTTGTGGATTGTTTTCCCTTGATCCAACTGGAGCGTGAACCAGTCGTAGAGACGGAGTGCGGCGGAGATCAGATCAGCTCTGCTGGCACCACCTGCTGCTCGGCGGAACTCCTCCAGTTGCCGAACTGCCTTGACCCTGAAGACCAGAACCACGCGATGAGGATACTCTTGCACTTCGGACACTACCACCTCCTTCCTCATTCCTACGACAAGAAACGGATGTTGTCAATCCTAGAGATACTTCTTCAGGCTCCGCTTCTGCAGCTC
>CAZQBA010000080.1:0-2560 GCA_964591635.1 uncultured Gammaproteobacteria bacterium
CGCTTTGGCGAAAACAAGGCGTATACCGGGCGCATTGGCAACGGTCGGGTCCAGCCGCCGGGCCGGTATGCCTTGAATGACCCGCGGGTCGCCTCACTCCGGTACTTGTGGGCCAGCGCTCCGTCGCCGTACGGCTCTATCCTCTCGAATGATATTGAGCGGTTCTCTATTAAGAACAACGATTTCCAACCCGTGGAATTGCCTACGTGCAAGGTCAATAACGTGTGGAGCCTACCAACCGTTGATGATGGCGGGGCCCTGGTATGTAACCAAGGACAGCTCGTTGAAGATGTGAACACCGAAGGGCGGCCGTACATGAATATCACGGTCAGTCGTGACACAAGCACTGCGAGCTGCACGCCAGGCATTGAGGGAAATATGAAATGCAGTGGATACGATGGTGGGACCAGTTCCGGATACGATGGCCGTTTTGATGATCCGAATTCCTGTACGAAGTCTGCTGGCTCAAATTGCTATCAAGTCTGCGTGCCTGGAACAGACGGAGACCGGGAATGCAGTGAGGCCGGGTTCGGTTCGTGCACCGGGCAAACCGGTGGTGTCACCCACTGCAGCCGTCCTGAAACTGACGATGAGTTCCAACAACCATCCGCTTGTGAAGATCCTGCCTCTGGTACCCGCCGCGTATTTGCCGGCCGGTGTTCCGGACGGGCTTCCGGACGGTCCTGTGCCGTAGCCACCGATTGCATTACCCTTTCCTGTATCCCGTTAGACCACGGATCAGGTGTGTGTGAGGCAAGTGGTGTGCCGCCCGAATCTGAGGGCAGTGACTGTGATGGACGGAGCCGGTGCCGGAGTTATGCGCCGCTCAGTTCTCCAGACATGGATGACGGCGGTCGTGGTTCTATTGAGCTCTTGCAGCAGCTGTTCGCAAAAACACTCCGGACCTTCCTCTATATCCCTGCCGATCTCATCCTTGGCCGGCCGGGCCGATATGTGCCGACGTCTTCCTCGGAAGGGCTGGCCGTAGCCACAGACCTGGTTGATTCTTCTAACCCCGACGAAGGACCCATCATTTATGATGAGAGCGATTCGGTTGGTCAGCCGCCAGTGGTGGTGACCGTCGGTGAATGCGATAAGGATGGTAAGTGTTTGGAAGGCGAAGGCAATACGTTGAAGGTGAACGGCCAGACGAACGGAGAAATTTCTGGCGAAAACTTCCGGCGTGTGACCCTCAACTTTTTTGGTCATGCCCAGAACGACCAAATGCCGATCCGTTCGGTGCTCGTGGATTGGGGCGATGGTACGCGCACGGGCGACAACCCCGGCTCCAGCTTCAAGAACCGCCGCGGCTACGTGTTAGATCTCGCCTCGGGCGAATACGTCTCCCGCTGCTCGGGCGGCACCTTTGGCACCTCGCCCGAAGCCTGTGATGATACCAACCCCTTCACCTTCACTCACGTCTACACTTGCGACCGCGCGGTCCTGGAGGAATGCACCGCTTCTCGTACCAGCAATTGTGTGGGTCGGGATTCGGCTGGGCGGCAGATGTGCATCTTCAAGCCACACGTCCAAATCAAGGACAACTGGGGTTTCTGCAACGGCTCCTGCCCCGGAGGTGCGGCTGGTGCGTCTTGTTACGACTCAACAACAAACCCGGATCACGTTGAGGATGGTTTGCCGAATGAGTGTGATATTAGTGCTGCAGCCAGCGACACATTCGGACTTTATCCAAGGTCACCATATACAGAGTTCTCTGGAAGAGTGCTTATCTATCCGTAGAAATAAAAAAAGGCCGCGGTTTGCGCTTGCGCACATTCCGCGGTTTTTTGGTGCCGAGTTAGACTCGATTTACTCTTGCACAGTGCAGGAGTGGGAGTCTGATGCCCCAGTTCCATCAGTTGCCGTAAGGCGAACCGATCGATGATCTGAAGCAAACTCGGCAGTGAATCCACCGGCACCTTCGCCGGCTGAGTAGGAGCCGATATCGCCACGCATCGTGACCCAGGTTCCGGGAATCAGGTTCCCGATCCGGATCTCGTTCATGTCGTTGGCGATCCGCACCTCCGCCTGCCGGCTGGAGGGCGAGGTCTCACAGAGGAAGATCACGCCATCCACGGCTGGCCCCATGCGGACCTCGACCGTGCGGTCTTGGCCCGCAGCTACGGTGTCCGTCCAGGTGGTGGACACGTAGTTGGGGTTCGCCACCGTCACGGTGTGTGGTCCGGCCGGCACCTCCCAGCGCCAGGGCATCTGGCCTACAGCCAGCTGCATCACGTCCACGCCGTCGATTTGGACCATGCCGTCCACGTCGGCCGTGAGCATGATGGCCCCCATCTGGTCGGGCGGGGGCGGCACTGGCGGAACCGGGACGGCGCCGTCCGTGTCGGGCGGCGGCATCATGGTGGGCGGGGCGTCGTCGCCTCCGCAAGCAGTTACCGTCAGGCTCGCCACGAGGGCGAGCAATGCGAGAAACTTCCGCATGTTGGCTCTCCCGAGGCGGACGCCTGTTGGCGTTCTCCTCAATTTGTACCCCACTCTGGGGTAGGAACTGGCCCCCTCTTAACCCTTTTCAGCGGATCTGTCAAGGGTGCGGGGCTCT
>CAZQBA010000081.1:0-2441 GCA_964591635.1 uncultured Gammaproteobacteria bacterium
CCCCTTGGAGGTAATGGTGGCTGAGCCGTCGCAATACATGACCTTGAGCAAAAGGTCGGCTGCCGGCAGGTTGTTGAAGAAATGCTTTTCTAGGGTGGTGGCCTGCATCAAGGCCGGGTCGCCATGGATGGCCAAGAGGTGGTGCTTCACGGCGTACGCGACCCGTTCGCGGTCAATATCAATCCGCGGCGCTTTCCAACTGGTGAGCGCCAAACGATCGATAATTTCGATAGCCATTTCTCCCCCCTTCACGTCGTGGCCGTAAAAAGTCATACCCGAACCACGCTTGCCGCGCATCTTCTTTTTGGTGGCTGGCTTGGCCACGTCGTGCAGGAACACCGCAAGCGCGGTTTCGGCATTCCAGCCGCTCGGGTAAGCCGTCGCGAACTTTTTGGTTTCCAGTTGTTCGACGGCAAGAAGGGCGTGCTTCCACACATCGCCTTCGGAGTGGAAGTTCTTGGGTTGGGTGCAGCCTTTCATAGCCATGGCTTCCGGCATGAGCACGTCCAATACACCGGCCTTGTCCCACAGACGAATGGTGGCGGCCGGGTGGACGGCCAAGGACGTCAAGAATTCCTTCGCCACCATTTCGCGAGCCACAATAGGCACACCATTTTTTTCGGCCACTAATTGCTTGGCAAACTTTTTCATGGCCGCCCAGGTGGTGGGGGCAACCGTGGCATCCAATTCCACGGCAAAACGCAGGCCACGCAAAATGCGGGTGTAGTCTTCCTTGAAACGGTCCGCTGGGCTGCCCACCGCGCGCAGCACACGGCGGGACAAATCATGCATGCCGTGGAAGGGATCAACTAAGCGGCCGTCTTTGAGCGACCAGGCCATGGCGTTTATGGTGAAGTCCCGGCGGGCCAGATCTTTTTCCAAAGCCAGGCTGGCGTTGCTCTTCACCACCACGTCTTTATAGCCGCCGGTGTTCTTGGGTACTTCGGTGCGCGGCAGGGCAATGTCCACGGTCTCCTTCGTCCCCTTTGGCGTAAACTTCCACACCCCAAACCGCTTGCCCACGTAGCTCACATGCCCCAGGTTGCGCAAAAAACTTTCCAAGCGCGTGCCATCTACGCCACGTACCAAGAGGTCCAAATCTTTTTTGCCGGTCCGCCCCAAGAGCGCATCCCGCACCGCACCGCCTACCACATAGAGCTCGGCCTTAGGGAACGTGGAAAAAAACGGGTCAAGGAGACCCGTCTGGAGCGTTGGCGAAATCCAATCGCGGAACAGGCGTTGGGGGGCAGGCGTTTTCTTCATGCCACCAGTCTACCGTTCCTCTGGCGTTTTTCCCACTGCCTGCGGAATAAGCCCCAACCGTTCGCGCACCACGTGGACAATCGGCGGCACAAAAGAAATGCCGACAATGCCCAGAATCACATACTCAAAGTTGTGCTTGACCCATGGGATGTTGCCAAAGAAGTAGCCGCCCCACAAAAAGAGGGAGACCCAGACTACCCCGCCCACGATGTTATAGGTCACGAAGCGGCCGTAGTGCATGCGACCCACGCCAGCAACGAACGGGGCAAAGGTCCGGACAATCGGCATGAAACGGGCCAGGATAATCGTTTTACCGCCATGCTTTTCAAAAAAGGCCTGCGTCTGTTCCAAATGCTTCTTATTCAGGAAGCGGACATTTTCCCGGAAGACCTTGGGGCCGAGCTGGTGGCCGATCCAATAGTTCATGGTGTCGCCAAGAATTGCGGCGGCAACAAACAGAGCCCACAGGATCCAAATGTTGAGCGCGTCCATGGCCGCGAACGTCCCCACCGCAAAAATGAGCGAATCCCCGGGCAGGAACGGCATAATCACCACCCCGGTTTCCGTAAAAATAATGGCGAACAAAATCACATAGGTCCAGGCCCCGAACATCTGAATGAGGGTGCTGAGGTGTTCGTCGATGTGCAGGAAGAGGTCGAGGACAGTGCGGAGGAAATCCATAGTTTGGGCAGTGTAGCATATGAATCATTTTCGTCACTTGTCCGTCTGATATAGCAACGGTAGAATCACACTCATCACACTAACCCTATACTTATTATGCGCGAAGGTGCAGGATATTCGGAACACGGCCAGGGGTCATTCGGCAAGGAAGAAATGGCGGCATTTCGGAACAAGGTAAAAATCATGGGCGGAGAAGCAATGATTGTCGGTGTGACGGAAGACGAAGCGACAGCCATTGAACAGTACGCCAACGAAATTGGCGTTCCTGTTGAGCGAAAAACATTATACGAACAAGAAATACAACAGCATGCTGGTGGGGATGCGGGAAAAAAGTTTGGCATCTCCCTCGGACACACTGTTGATTCGGAAAAGAAACTGTTTGGTGAATAAGCTGCGCCATGCAACCCAAAAAGCGCACCTCAATGAGATGCGCTTTTTCACTAGCGGGCGGCGGGAATCGAACCCGCGTCAACAGGTTGGAAACCTGTGGTAATAGC
>CAZQBA010000082.1:0-2412 GCA_964591635.1 uncultured Gammaproteobacteria bacterium
CAGCACTCGTCGGCATTGATGCCGCCCCCATTGAAGTTGAGGCCGATATTGCCTATGGCTTGCCCAATTTTTTCGTGGTCGGCTTACCCGACGCCGCGGTCCAAGAGGCACGCGAACGGGTCCGTGTGGCACTCCGCAACTCAGGGTTGGAGTTTCCCAAAACCAGGCTCACCGTGAACCTGGCGCCGGCAGACATCAAAAAGGAAGGCTGTGGTTTTGATTTGCCGATTGCCATCTGCCTTCTTGTGGCCTCTGGTGCTATTCCGGCTCCGCCCAAGAAGACATTATTTGTTGGCGAACTCGCCTTAGATGGAACGGTCCGGCCAATTCCCGGAGCCCTGGCTGTAGCTTCCATGGCTGCCCGGCATGGCTATGACACGCTCTTTATTCCCACGGCAAATGCGCCACAAGCCGCACTGGTCGATGACCTCGCGGTGATTCCCGTCGATAGCGTCCGTGCCGTGGCCGAGCACCTGAGTGGAAAAACCGTCCTCCCCCCAGCGCCCCGCCCGGTTGCCGACCACACCCTGCCACCGGTCGTTGACTACGACTTTGCCTTTGTCCGCGGCCAAGAGCAGGCCAAACGCGCCCTGGAAATTGCTGCAGCTGGCGGACACAATGTGCTCATGAGTGGCCCGCCGGGTTCGGGAAAAACCCTCCTCGCCCGGTCGCTGCCGTCCATTCTTCCGCAAATGACCCGCGCCGAAGCTTTGGAAGTCACGCAAATCCACAGCGTGGCCGGCGTCCTCCCGCCCACGATCGCACTTTTAGGCGAACGCCCCTTCCGTGCACCGCATCACACGGCAAGTGGTGTCGCTCTCGTGGGCGGTGGCACGTCGCCGCGGCCAGGCGAAGTATCTTTGGCGCACCGCGGGGTGTTGTTTTTGGACGAGCTCCCGGAATTTAGCCGACCGACCTTAGAAGCCTTGCGCCAACCGCTCGAAGACGGGTGCGTGACCATTGCCCGGGCTGCTGGGAGCGTCCGCTTCCCAGCCAAGTTCATGCTCGTTGCGGCCCAAAACCCCTGCCCCTGCGGCTATGCCGGCGACCTCCAACGGCCCTGCACCTGCCCGCCCAATGTCCGCGACCGCTATAGCCGCAAAGTGAGCGGCCCTATGTTGGACCGTATCGACCTCCACTTGGAAGTACCACGCATGCCCACGGAAAAACTCACCAACGAACAGCCAGCTGAATCGTCGGCCAGCATCCGGACTCGGGTAGCTGCCTCGCGGGCCATCCAAGACAAGCGCTTCCGCGGCCGTGGTTTCTACTGCAACGCCGAAATCCCGGTGCGCCTCCTTAAAGACTTCTGCCCGCTCTCCACCGAGCCGCGCTCGCTCCTTTCTTCTGCTGTTGAACGGTTCAAGCTATCGGCACGGGCTTGGAGCCGGGTCCTGCGCATCTCCCGCACCATTGCCGACTTGTCTGGTGACACCCGCATCTCGTCTGCCCACATTGCAGAAGCTCTCCAGTATCGCCCCAAGATGGAATGATTGACGCCGGAGCCAGTTGCCCGTATATTGGCACGCGTTGCGCATACCAACGGAGGAGGCGCGCATGCCCTGGACGAGCAGACACCGGTCGCTTCCGCAGGCAGTCGAGATGATCCTTGGCTTTCTCGCTCTCATTTGCATCGGCGCATTGGGCGGCGTAATCGTCGTCATCGGTCTCCCGCTCATCGTGTTTTACTGGTTGTCGTCCCCGCTCGTCGTGCTCCTCGAGGAGCCGGCGCGACGCCGTAAGGCACCAGCTCAACGGCCCAAGGTCGTTTCCCCGTAGCCCACCACACCCCGGCAGGTGTGGTCTTTTTTTATCACACTCCGTGCGTGTTACACTCTGGCCATGTCCGACATCCTGGATCCGCGGCACGAACAACTGGTGGAACATCTCTTTCGTCGGGCCGAAAGCGTGCTTGGTTTTTCCGGATTCACCTTGAAACCGTTACGCCGCAAAAGCCGTGGCGTGGGCAAATTCCACTATCTGCGGCTGGGCTACACCAAGCCAGGCATCAAAGAAATGACGGTGGACCTCTACACCCCACGGACCATGAAGCCACGCAAAGTGGACGCCATCCTGCGGGTCATTGCCCATGAGTTTGCCCACCACCAAACCCCACCCAAAATCTGGCGCCGCTTGTTCAAGCGCCCCATCTTAGTGGCCCACCACCCCGGCTTCTGGAAACAATACAAAAAGAACGTAGCGCGGCTGGAACAGGACGACGCACTCCGACCGTACTTTGCCCGTTGATCCACAGCCAGAACCGTGGTAGGTTCCATATAAGGAGACGCATGTCCGAAAAATTCAAGAGATTCCGCCCATCGGAACCACCCAAGCCGGAGCACGGCGACTACAAGAACCCACCGCCGCGCAAAGAGCGCGAAGACGATACCGGCCGCATTCGCACGTCGCGTC
>CAZQBA010000083.1:0-2399 GCA_964591635.1 uncultured Gammaproteobacteria bacterium
GATTTGCTCTGGATGTTCCGGGTGGTGCGTTTCGTCATTAATCTGTTCTTGGCGTGGCGGCGCTATCATCGGGCGCTCCGCACCGACTGGCTTGCCTTGGCCAAAGCTGCGCCGGGTTTTAACGACACGTACCATGTTATTTTTCTACCGACGTACAAAGAAGACATCAGTGTGTTGCGCGCCACGTTGAAGAGCTTGTCACAATCCGCCTACCCCAAGGAAAAAATGTGCGTGGTGTTGGCGGGGGAGGAGCGCGATCACGCCCGCTTTGTCCCCGCTGCCGATACGCTGAAAGCCGAATTCGCCGGCGTCTTCCATTCGTTCCTTGTCACCACCCACCCCAAGAACCTGCCCAACGAAATTCCGGGCAAAGGTTCCAACCTCAATTGGTCTGGGAAGAAGGTGCAGGAACATATCGATGCGCTCGGCATCCCGTATGCCGACGTCGTCGTGTCGGCCTTTGACGTCGATACAGTCGCTCACCCGCAATACTTCGCGCTCCTCACCTATCTCTACCGCACCGTGCCCGAACCGACTCGCGCTTCGTTTCAGCCCATTGCGCTCTATAACAACAACATCTGGGATGCGCCGGCTCCGGTGCGTGTGGCCGCCTTCGGCACCACCTTCTGGCTCATGAACGAACTGATGCGCCAAGACCGCTTGGTGAGCTTCTCTTCGCACTCCATGCCGTTCCAGGCGTTGGTAGACGTGGGCTTCTGGCAAAAGGACATTGTGAGCGAAGATAGCCGTATTTCTTTACAATGCATCACCCACTACAAAGGCGCGTACCGCGTGGTGCCCATGTACCTGCCGGTTTCCATGGACATGGTGGAAGGGGAAAACTACCGCGAAGCCTTGGGCGCGCTCTATGCGCAAATTCGGCGTTGGGCTTGGGGAGTCGAACACTTTCCGTGGCTCGTCTGGAACATGGGGCGGGATAAAGCTACGCCGTTCATGGTCAAGGCCAAATACATTTGGAACGCATGGGAGGGCTCGTATGCCTGGGCCACGGCGCCCATCCTCATGTTCCTTTTGGGTCGCCTGCCCTTTTATGTGGCAATCGGCAACGTGCGGAATCTGTCTTTTTTTCAGAATGCGCCGTTTGCTATTGAGCAGATCATGATCATGGCCAACGTGGGGTTGATTGTCTCGGCCGTGCTTTCCCTCTTATTGTTGCCACACCGGCCGCAGCATGTGCATCCGGGGCGCTGGGCACTCATGTTCCTGCAATGGTTGTTGCTGCCGGTCACTTTCATCTTGTTTGGCTCCGTGCCAGCCGTGGATGCACAGACACGATTGATGTTGGGCAAGTACCTTGGTTTCAACGTCACGGAAAAGCGGCGACGGGCTGAGGTGAAATAATATGGCGCGCGTTTCCATTCACATTGTGGCCTGGAACAGCATGCGATATTTGCCGCAGGCTTTGGAAACGATTGCGCGGCAAACCTACCGTGATTTTTCCGTGGTCGTCGTGGACAACGCCTCCAACGACGGCGTGATGGAATTTATCCGCACCACCTACCCGACTATTGCTACGCTCCGCAACGTGCGTAACCGCGGCTTTGCGGGTGGGCACAACCAAGCTATAGAAATGGCTCGCTCTCTCTGGGCCCGGCAAACGGCCGATGGTGACACCACGCGCAACGAAGATCGGTTAGTTCTTGTCACGAACCCGGACATTTTGCTTGAACCGAACTTTTTGGAAGAGCTCGTGAAGGCCGTGGACGCCCATCCGGAATGCGGCAGCTTTGGTGGCAAACTGCGCAAAGTAGAAAGCCAAGTGCGGGCCGACGAAAAAGAAGAGCCGCATAAAACCGAACTCATCGACTCCACCGGTTTGCTACCGCGCAAGAACCGCTCCGTAGTAGAACGCGGCGCTGGCGCACCCAATGGTCCGGCCTACGACACCAGCGAACCGGTCTTTGGCGTGTCCGGTGCCTTGGCTTGCTATCGCCTGGCTGCCTTGGAAGCAGCAGCCGTGCCCAAAACAGATGGCACGCGCGAGTATTACGATGAAGACTTTTTTGCCTACAAAGAAGATGTGGATTTGGCTTGGCGGTTGCAGCGCTTAGGCATGGGTAGCTGGTACCAAGCCTCAGCCGTGGCTTGGCATTACCGCACGGCCAAAGGCAGTGAAAAGCGCTCGCTCCTCACCGCCATCCGCGAACGCCGGGAAAAGTCCAAGTTGGTGAACCTCTATTCCACGCGCAACGGCTGGCTCCTCCTTTTAAAGAATGACACGCTCGGTTCGCTCTTGCACGACATCCACCATTTTCTCCCCTTTGAATTCTTCAAACTGGCCTACCTTCTCGTGATGGAACCGCGCTCCCTCGCTGCCATTCCGCAAACCATCACCCTCCTCGGCAAAATGCGCGCCAAACGGAAGGCCATTGACGAAA
>CAZQBA010000084.1:0-2391 GCA_964591635.1 uncultured Gammaproteobacteria bacterium
TTGCCAAAGGCATGCGCTTCCAAGATGGCGACGTCCGCAGGATCGAGCTTATGCTTCGTCATCGGTTGCTGCGCCCAACGTGCCGGCCCGTTCGGCGGTGCGGAGCGCGGTCACCATGTCTTCAATGTCGCCGTCCAAAATACCGGGCAGGTTATGCCAGCTCTGTTTAATGCGGTGGTCGGTAATGCGGTCTTGCGGGAAGTTGTAGGTTCGGATTTTTTCGGAACGGTCACCGGTGCCGATTTGCGAGCGGCGTGCATCGGATCGTTCTTTGCGGCGCGCTTCTTCTTGGAGAGCAAACAGGCGGCTCCGCAAAATCCCCATGGCTCGTTCCTTGTTCTGGGCCTGGCTGCGTTCATCCTGGCAGGAGACGACGAGGCCGGAAGCAAGGTGGGTGATGCGCACGGCCGAGTAGGTGGTGTTCACGCTTTGTCCGCCATGGCCGCCGGCCGTCATGGTCTCGATCTTGATGTCTTTGGGGTCAATGACGAGTTCCACGTCTTCCACTTTGGGGAGCACGGCCACCGTGGCTGCACTGGTGTGCACCCGGCCAGACTTTTCCGTTTCCGGAACGCGCTGCACGCGGTGGACGCCACTTTCGTACTTCAAATGTTTATAGACGCTCTCCCCGGAGATTTCAAAAATGACTTCCTTGAAGCCGTGCAGTTCGGTGCGGTTACTGGAAACAAGCGTGGTTTTCCAGCCGCGCCGTTCGGCAAAGCGGGCGTACATGCGGAAGAGTTCGGCGGCAAAGAGCGCGGCTTCGTCCCCGCCCGTACCCGCTCGAATTTCTACGATGATGTCCTTTTCATCCATCGGGTCGGGCGGGGTGAGCGCGTCCTCGAGTTCACGTTCCAGTTCGGGAATGCGGCTTTCGGCTTCGGCAATGTCAGCCCGGGCGAGTTCGGCCAAGTCGGCGTCGCCGTCGGCAATGCTTTGTCGGGCTTCGGAGAGTTTGCGTTGTTCGGCAGCGAGCGTGTCGGCCAGGTGGACAATCTGTTTTTCCAGACTATAGGCGCGGGTCGCATCGCGCAGTTTTTTGTTATCACCAATCACGGCCGGATCCGACAGTTCGGCTTCCAGCTCTACCAGGCGTTTGCGGTGGGAGGTGATGTTGGGCTGCATGTGGGTATACGATAATGCATCGTCAGAAACAAAAACAGATGCCGGATGTTTTCCGACATCTGCCTGCAAAAGCTATTCGGCTGGGGTTTTTTCGTCTTCGGACACGCGGGCAGCGGCTTTGCGGGCCACGCGCTTGGCCACCTTGGCCTTTTTGCCACCACGAACGACCGTGGTCTTCTTGGCCACGCGTTCCGTGAATTTTTCCACGCGGCGGGCCGAGTCAACCAGTTTCTGCTTGCCCGTGTAGAAGGGGTGGCACTTGGAGCAGATTTCCACGCTCAAGGTCGGCAGGGTGGAGCCGGTGGTAAAGGTGTTGCCGCAAGCGCAAATGACTTTGGCTTCGGTGTGGTATTCGGGGTGGATGGCGGCTTTCATAACGTGGCGATAGTACCAAAAGGCCAAAGGATTGGCAATACCCCCGGTTCCTGTACTATTTGGCCATGAAAACCTCGGTATTCGACTACCATCTTCCGCCCGAGCGGATTGCCCAGCATTCGGCCTCCCCGCGTGACCATGCGCGGTTGCTGGTGTTGGACCCAGCGGTCAAGGGAGAGGAACACCGCCATTTTTTTGAGATCGGTGCGTTTTTGCAGCCGGGCGACCTCTTAGTGATGAATGATACGAAGGTGTTTAAGGCGCGGCTTCAAGCAAAGCGGCAGAGTGGGGGAAAGGTGGAAGTATTTTTGCTCCATCCGGTGGCTGAAGAAAAAAGCACGAGCGATTGGTTGTGCCTCTTGAAGCCGGGCAAGAAAGTACAAGAAGGGGATGTGCTCACACTCGGACGGTTTCCGGTAAGCGTGCTCCGTAAAGAAGCAGATGGCACCGCCGTAATCCATCTGCCGCTTTCCGCAGCCCAGACCATTGTCTTTGCCGATAAGCACGGGCAGATTCCCACACCACCATATGTGTCACAAAAGCAGCGCGTGGCTGACTACCAAACCGTCTACGCCAAGAAGGTGGGGAGTGTGGCCGCACCCACGGCTGGTTTTCACTTCACACCGAAGCTGATTGCGCAACTAAAAAAGAAAGGCATCCGTTTTGCCTTTGTCACGCTCCATGTAGGGATTGGTACCTTCCGTCCTATGCAGGGCGAAACACTGGCCGAGCATCGCATGCATGCCGAGTGGGGAGAAGTGCCCGCAAAAACACAGGCGTTGATTCGCGAGACGAAAAGAAAGAAACGTCGCATCGTTGCCGTCGGCACCACGACCGTCCGTGCCCTTGAAGGTCTCCTTGGTCCCCATATTCCACATTCGAAATTCCATT
>CAZQBA010000085.1:0-2341 GCA_964591635.1 uncultured Gammaproteobacteria bacterium
TACCCGACGTATGGTTTTGCCGCACATAAAGGATACGGCACTGCCGCGCACCTGGCCGCGCTCAAAAAACACGGCCCGAGTCCTATGCACCGCCTGGGTTTCCGTCCGATTATAGAACTAGCGTATTAATTTTGTAAATTCTACAACTACATTGAATTCAGTTATAATTCGTCTTTTCTTAGAGAAATTATTGACAGATGGTGGAGTAAAAGTAATAATCAAATTTACTTTATAGTCCTGATTCTGCATGGTATGCCCATCAGCAATACGCTGATATCGCTCCTGAACAAGCTCGGCTTGACTGCACAGGAAAGCCGTCTCTATTTGGCCGCCCTGGAATTGGGTGTTGCCAGTGTCCAGCAGATTGCAACAAAGGCCCGGATCCATCGTGTCGCCGCGTATCCATACATCGAGTCATTGCGGGCGAAAGGGTTATTGGAGGGCGAACCGAAAACATATGGCAAGAAGATCGTCGCGGCTTCACCGCGGCGGCTGGTCGGCATGTCGGTGGACATGGAAGAAAGCCATCACCGGCTGACGCAGGATATTGAATCCCGTTTGCCGGAATTCCTTGCGCTCTACCAGTCGCAGGGGAAACCGCGGGTGCGATTAATGGAAGGTGTTGAGGGGTTCCGGACGTTGATGCAGGAAGTTGAGGATACGCATGCGCCATATGACCATTTAGGCGGTTCGGAAGCGCCGCTTTTGAATGCAGTCGGACATAAGGCTGTGGAAGCGTGGGTGCGTCGTAAGGACGCATTAGGCATGAAGCGGCGAGTGTTGGTGGCTGAGGATGCATGGACAAAAGGACAAGTCCGATCTGCTCCGCAAGGATTGCGGACGTATCGTTTCCTTGCAGCAGATGTGGATGTGTCTACGCGACTCTACTTGTTCGGCACGCATTCAGTGGCGTTTGTGTCCTTCGGGCCAACACTTATCGTGCTGATCGTTGAGGACGTGCATATTCATCGGTTACAACAACTCTTCTTCAACGCGCTCTGGGCACAATCTCGAGCCCCGTAGCGGCGCGTAGGCAAGGAGCAAAATAATGATATCTGAGCGGCGACGAGCCGAGGATCAAATCAGGATCGAAGGTCTGCTCATCTGCATCGTTGAAGAGCTCCAGGGCATTGCCCGGATTTTACGGGCAGCCCCCATGCTTCTGCCGGAGGCAGCGGCCAACGAGCGGGGGAACACCATTTCCGATGCGCATCTGCTGTGGGCACAGTCGTATGCCAGCGACGCAGTGTTCGCACGGTCGTTAAGCGCCTTCTCGCCCGTCGCATTGGCAATTCGGAAACTCCGGGGAGAGGAGCGGAATCATCACGCCCTCTGTTTGGCCCGCAAGGTGCGTGATGTGCTCCGGCGTATGCCAGTACATACGTTTGAGGTCCAAAACAAGGTGACGCCCGGGACGATCCAGCGGTGGTGCGCGCGCCTCCTAGGGAAGAACCCACTCGTGGTCGTTAATGATCCAGCGATTTCCGACCGTCTCCAGGAGACGTTTGGCGATGTGTTTGGCAAGTGAGGCGATAAGCGTAATGGACATGGGGGAACACGTACGTTCGCGTGCGTTTTGCCCCCACCCTATCTCTTGAATGGTTTGGTTGACGGAAGGAGGATGAAATGGCAATGAGCATGATGCTCATTATGGAACAGCGTCTCACCTTGGCCCAACGGATGGCCATCGACAACAAGGTGTTCCATGCTCGAATGGAACTCATCGATGCGGTATACGGTGAACGGTTCGACCCCAAGGCCGAGTGCCCCGGGTGCGCGCACCGGCTCGAACCCGCGGAGATTCTCCGTGGATTCAACCGTGACCCGGACGACTTCCGGACGACCTGCCCGAAGTGCAAACAGCGCTTCGAGGCCAAGTTGTATCGGAGCGAGCGGTACGGCAGGATCGAGGTGCCGTTCTACTGTCCGTGCCAGACGCTCAACTGGCTCCATTCCTGCGATCGCGTCCCCATCGAGGAGTTCAAGAAACGGTACCCGGCTGTGTACAATTCTGCCAAGGTGCACTTCGGTACGCTGCGGGCGGCATTCCTCCAGATTCAGGTGGAGTACGGTCACGACGAGCAGCGCGACTGGAAGGAAAAGGTGGTGGCGTACCTCGGCAAGCTGCCGGATACGGTTATCGCTTCCTGTGTGAATGTCTCGACTCGTCTCATCCGAATGTTGCGGAAACAGCACGGGATTGAAGCGTTCCGCCGGAGCAGTCTGGTCGAGTAGCCTCTTCGTTCGAACACAACTGGTCCGCCAGTTGTTTTTTTGTCGGAAAAAATCGGACAGACATGATTGACCCCGGGCTTCCCGTCTGGTATGGTGATGCGGCTAC
>CAZQBA010000086.1:0-2285 GCA_964591635.1 uncultured Gammaproteobacteria bacterium
ATCAACGGCTCGCGGCCTTTTGGCCGCCCACCACCATAGCGTCGGCAACTGAGGCCTCTACCACCTTTTCGTCCACCAGTCGTTTCAAATCCTGCTGCATGGTGAACATGCCGAGCTTGCCTGAGGTTTGAATGACGGTTTGGATCTGGCTGGTCTTCCCTTCGCGGATAATGTTGGCGCTCGACGAGATATTCAGCATGACTTCGCGGGCTGCCACCCGACCACCGCCTTTTTTGGGCAGGAGCTGCTGGACCATCACCGCCCGCAGGGTGGACGCGAGCTGCACCTTAATTTGGTTCTGTTGGTGCGGCGGGAAGACGTCGATGATGCGTTCAATGGTGGTGGCCGCTGAATACGTGTGCAAGGTGGCAAACACCAGGTGGCCGGTTTCCGCCAAGGTAAGCGTGGTGGCAATTGTTTCCAAGTCGCGCATTTCGCCGACCATCACTACGTCCGGGTCTTGGCGGAGCACATGCTTCAACCCTTCACCAAAGGATCGCATGTCCCCGCCCAACTGCCGCTGGCGCACCAACGACTTGCCTTCGGGAAACAGGAATTCAATCGGGTCCTCCAAGGTAATAATGTTATCCGATTCCTTCTGGTTGATGATGTTGATGAGGGAAGCGAGGGTCGTGGACTTACCTGAACCAGTGGGGCCAGTAACAAGCACGAGGCCATGGGGCAAATCCGTGAGTGCCGTGATCACATCCGGCAGCAGTAACTCCTCTGGCGACGGGATCTCCTGCGGGATCAAACGGGCCGCCAGCCCAATGTCGCCTTTTTCCCAATGGACGTTCACGCGGAACCGCGCCTTGGCCGCGGTATAGGCAAAATCAAGCTCCCGGTCACGCTCAAACCGTTCCCACTCGTCGCGCGACAAGATGCTTGTGACCATCTCCTGCATGGCCGCGGCCGTGACCGCTTCCGTGCCGGACACCGGACGCAAGTCGCCATGCACGCGCACGTGCGGTTCGCGACCCACGACCACATGCAAATCAGAAGCGCGGGCCTGCACGGCCGCAGCAAAAAGCGCATCCATGGGTTTCCTCCCTGTTCCTCCTGGCATAGAACACACCTATTCTACCATCCCTTTACGGAAATTGCTTTTTCAGCGGCGGCCACTTGTGCTTCTTGCTTGCTCGTTCCCAATCCTTCGGCCACCAATTCATCACCCAGGTACACGCCCACCACAAACTGCTTGGCATGATCCGGCCCGGATTCGGACATCACCTTGTAGTTGGGGGTGACGCCTACTTTTTCTTGGGCCGCTTCCTGGAAACGGCTCTTCGGATCCACGTACAACCGGTTTTCCAGGATGTGCGGCAAGCGGGAAAGCACGGACGATCCAATAAATTTCCGGCAGACCTCAATGCCTTGATCCAAGTACATGGCCCCCACGATGGCTTCGTAGGCATTGGCCAAAATGTACTGCCGGGCTTTGGTGCCGGCATCCTTAGCTTCACCCTTGGACAGGTAGAGGTGGTCTTCTACCTCCAACTCCTTGGCCACTTGGGAAAGCATCACGGCATTCACCAAAGACGCGCGCCAGTTGGTGAGCTCGCCTTCCGGGTTCGGATAGTGTTCGTACAAATATTCGGTGACGACCAGTTCCAACACGGCGTCACCCAAAAATTCCAGCCGCTCGTTATGGCCGGTAGCAAAATCCGGGTGCTCGTTTAAATACGAACGGTGGACGAGGGCTTGGGTCAGCAGCTGCTCATCCTTGAACTTCATGCCCAGGTGTTTTTCCAAAGCGGCGAATGTGCGCATATCAGGCTTCCGAAACATCCGTTCCCTTCTCATCATCCTTCTCTTTCTTCTTCGGCGGATCAATGTCCACTTGTTTCAGTTTCCCTTCCGCCACCCGATCCCGGTACACGGCACCCAACACGCCGTTCACGAACCGACCGGATGATTCGCCGCCATAGCTTTTGGCCAACTCAATAGCTTCGTTGATGGCCACCTTAGACGGCACGGTTTCGGAAAATAACAGCTCATACATGCCCAGCCGCAGCACGCTTTTGTCGACAAGGGTGATGGCTTCAAGCGGCCACTCCGGTGCGTACTTCACAATCACGCCGTCGATTTCCGTTTGGTGGGCAACCACGCCATCCAGCAACTCCTGGGCAAAGCCGTGGTCGTCAAACTCCGGCGCGAACTCCTGCTGCTGGTACGCAAAGATTCCGGGCAAGGCGCCGGCTGGCTGGCCGTTAAAATCCCACTGGTACAGCACCTGCATGGCAATAGTCCGGGCGAGGTGGCGGTTGCTCATAAGAACGGGTCCC
>CAZQBA010000087.1:0-2251 GCA_964591635.1 uncultured Gammaproteobacteria bacterium
ACGGCACCCGGCCAGGTGGGATATGTGGAATTCACGTTACGGGCACCGCAAAAAATAGGGGTGTACTCGGAAAGTTACCAACTGGCAGCGGAGGATTTGCTCTGGATTGATGGCGGAAAAGTGACGGTCGGCATCACCGTGCAAGGAACGCCGGTGGCAGGAGCAACTCCAGCGACTGCGCCGGTTGCTGTCGCACCCACAGAAACTGCAAGCGGGCTCCGGGCCATGAAACTTTTACAAAGTGCGCCAGCCGTGGTGATTCCCCGCGGAGGCGAAGAAACACAGTTTCGGGTGCTCATGAAAAATACCGGCGATGTTCCCTGGAATACGGCCCAACTCACGGCCGGCGTGCCGGGGGTGGCGATTGCCGCCGATGCGCCGTCTTTTTGGAGCACAGCCTGGACCAACCAGTCCGTTGCCACCAATGTTGCTCAACCAGTCCCTGCCGGACAAACCACCTTCTTTACGTTTTCCCTGCGTGGCCCGCAAAAGCGCGGTTCGTACACGGCCGCCTTCCATATACAAGTAGATGGAAAACCCGTGGAGGGCAGTCTCATTGAGATTCCGGTGACCGTGACGGATGACGGACCCAATGCCAATCCCACCCAACCGACGACTACGTCGGCGCCCGTTGCCGGATTGGCACCGGAGCCGGTCATCCGGGTCGGCATCCTCACGGTCGACGAAGAAACGAATTGGCAGGTAGTACTCCAGAACCCCTCCGGTTTTGATGTGGTGGACGGGCTGACGAATGCAGTGTTGGCCACCGTTCCGGCCGCAGGGAGTGTGACCGCCGGCGTGGTCAATGCCGCCTACTGGTACGATGTCGGGAACGGGAAGCTGGCTTCCACCAATTACCTTCGTTTCGTCCCCAAGGAATCGAACAGTATTTTTACCATTACCAATTTTGACCGCCGGGTGACCCGCGGTTCAGCCTACACCGACAACACCTTCCGGCACATTCTGGAAATCCGCTACAGCCCGTCTACCCAAAAAACATGGATGATCAACGAGCTCGGTATGGAGTGGTACTTGCGCGGCCTGGCGGAAACCTCCAACATTTCGCCGTTGGAATTCCAAAAAGCGCTCATCACTGCCGCCCGGACCTACGCCTACTACCATTGGGAACGCGCCACCAAACACGCCAACGAGTTCTACCACGTCGATGCCTATCTGGATCAGGTCTACAAAGGATACGGGCAGGAGCAGCGCACGCCGAACTTGACGACTTCGGTGGAAGCGACGCGCGGACGGGTCGTCACCTACGAGAATCGAACCGCGATTACGCCCTACTTCTCGCGTTCCGACGGACGCACCCGCAACTGGGAAGAAGTCTGGCGGTCAGATCCGGTGGCCTGGCTGCGCGGCAAGCCCGTGCCGTGCGATGCCGGCAAGACGTTATGGGGGCACGGCGTGGGTATGTCCGCATCAGGCGCGCTCTGCATGGCCAACGAAGGCCAGACCTGGGACCAGATCCTCACCTACTTCTACACCGGCATTCAACTCACCCCGCGCTGGAACTAGTGAAAAAAATCCCCGGCCGATGTGGCCGGGGATTTTGTTTTTTATCTAGTAGCGGACTTGCTGGCCCCAGAACCGGTTATTGAAGAGGTGTTGGGGCATGACGAAGGCCCGCGGCGTGGTGGTGACCATCGAGATACCGGCAATGGCCGTGGTCCCAGTGGTTGCTTCCCGCGTGTCCATGGTCAGGTAGATCGGGATTTCGTTATTGCAGAAGGCCAAGCGCCCCTTCGACGGCGTCAGGGTACGGGTAAAGCTCACCCAACCGCGCCGCAAGATGCCGCTCGTCGGTACGGTGCCAGATGCCATTTCGTTCGGGACAGTGATGCTCTTCTTATAGACGCGAGCGATCCGTTCTGTCCCCGGACGCGCCTGGATGGTGGAGGACACCATGCCATCCATGGCTACGACCGTTGTCTGGCAGTTGCGGGGCGTGCTGGTGGCAATGTATTTGACGAGCAATTGGTTTGCGTCGCTCGGTAAGAGCCCGGCCGGCGTGTCCGTGGCCAGGCGCATCTGAATGGTCGAACACGCCGTTTTTGACTGGACGCAGCGTGTTTGGCTGATAGACGTATTGGTCGGGAAGGGTACGAGATCGGGATAGGTGGTTGCTTGATAGCCGAGGAATGCAGCAGTAAAAAAACCGACTGCACCGAACGACCATGCTGCCGTTGCCCGTTTAGTAAGTTTTTTATGGAACATACTCCTAGTTATGAAAAAGACATGCATA
>CAZQBA010000088.1:0-2251 GCA_964591635.1 uncultured Gammaproteobacteria bacterium
TATGCA
The DNA here is from genome assembly GCA_964591635.1 of uncultured Gammaproteobacteria bacterium. Lineage (GTDB taxonomy): Bacteria > Patescibacteriota > Patescibacteriia > 2-12-FULL-57-11 > 2-12-FULL-57-11 > CAZQBA01. The sequence goes on from CAZQBA010000088.1 coordinate 7, forward strand.
TGTCTTTTTCATAACTAGGAGTATGTTCCATAAAAAACTTACTAAACGGTCAACGGCAGCGTGGTCGTTCGGTGCGGTCGGTTTTTTTGCCGCAGCCTTCATGGGCTACCAGGCAACCTCGTATTCCAACCTTGCCCCGTACCCGACGAACACCTCCATCAGCCCAACGCGCTGCATCCAATCAAAAACAGCCTGTTCCGTAATCCAGATGCGCCTGGCCACGGACACGCCGGCGGGTCTTCTGCCGAGCGGCGCAAACCAGCTACTCGTGAAGTACATGGCCAGTAGCACACCCCGCAACTGCCAAAGCACGGTCGTGGCCATGGATGGCATGGTGTCCTCCACCATCCAGGCGCGTCCGGGGACAGAACGGATCGCTCGCGTCTATAAGAAGAGCATCACTGTCCCGAACGAAATGGCATCTGGCACCGTACCGACGAGCGGCATCTTGCGGCGCGGTTGGGTGAGCTTTACCCGTACCCTGACGCCGTCGAAGGGGCGCTTGGCCTTCTGCAATAACGAAATCCCGATCTACCTGACCATGGACACGCGGGAAGCAACCACTGGGACCACGGCCATTGCCGGTATCTCGATGGTCACCACCACGCCGCGGGCCTTCGTCATGCCCCAACACCTCTTCAATAACCGGTTCTGGGGCCAGCAAGTCCGCTACTAGATAAAAAACAAAATCCCCGGCCACATCGGCCGGGGATTTTTTTCACTAGTTCCAGCGCGGGGTGAGTTGAATGCCGGTGTAGAAGTAGGTGAGGATCTGGTCCCAGGTCTGGCCTTCGTTGGCCATGCAGAGCGCGCCTGATGCCGACATGCCGACGCCGTGGCCCCATAACGTCTTGCCGGCATCGCACGGCACGGGCTTGCCACGCAGCCAGGCTACTGGATCCGACCGCCAGACTTCTTCCCAGTTGCGGGTCCGGCCGTCGGAGCGCGAGAAGTACGGGGTGATAGCGGTCCGGTTCTCGTAGGTAACGATGCGCCCGCGTGTGGCCTCCACCGAAGTAGTCAGGTTCGGCGTGCGCTGCTCCTGCCCGTATCCTTTGTAGACCTGATCAAGGTAGGCATCGACGTGGTAGAACTCGTTGGCGTGCTTGGTGGCCCGTTCCCAATGGTAGTAGGCGTAGGTCCGAGCGGCAGTGATGAGCGCTTTTTGGAATTCCAAGGGGGAAATGTTGGACGTTTCTGCCAGGCCGCGCAAGTACCATTCCATGCCGAGCTCGTTGATCATCCAGGTCTTTTGTGTTGACGGGCTGTAGCGGATTTCCAAAATGTGCCGGAAGGTGTTGTCGGTGTAGGCCGAACCGCGGGTCACCCGGCGGTCAAAATTAGTGATAGTGAAAATACTGTTCGGTTCCTTTGGCACGAAGCGCAGGTAGTTGGTTGAGGCCAGCTTCCCATTGCCCACATCGTACCAATAGGCAGCATTGAGCACGCCGGCGGTCACGCTGCCTGCAGCCGGGACCGTAGCCAGCACCGCATTGGTCAGGCCGTCCACCACATCAAACCCGGAAGGGTTCTGGAGGACCACCTGCCAGTTGGTTTCCTCGTCCACTGTGAGGATGCCGACCCGGATGACCGGTTCCGGGGCCAGTCCAGCTACCGGAGCCGGCGTCGTGGCTGGCTGGGTGGGGTTGGCATTGGGCCCGTCGTCGGTCACGGTCACGGGAATCTCTATGAGGCTGCCTTCCACTGGCTTACCATCCACTTGGATATGGAAGGCTGCCGTGTAGGAGCCGCGCTTTTGCGGACCACGTAATGTAAACGTGAAAAAGGTGGTCTGTCCTACAGGAACGGGCTGGACTACGTTGGACGCCACGGACTGATTCGTCCAGGCAGTGCTCCAAAAAGACGGCGCATCAGCGGCAATGGCCACCCCGGGCACGCCGGCCGTGAGTTGGGCCGTATTCCAGGGAACATCGCCGGTATTTTTCATGAGCACCCGGAACTGCGTTTCTTCGCCTCCGCGGGCAATCGTGACGGCTGGCGCACTTTGTAAAAGTTTCATGGCACGGAGTCCACTTGCGGTTTCTGTGGGTGCGGCAGCAACCGGCGTGGTCGTAGGAGGTGCTCCGGCCACCGGCGTTCCTTGCACCGTGATGCCGACCGTCACTTTTCCGCCATCAATCCAGAGCAAATCCTCCGCGGCTAATTGGTAACTTTCCGAGTACACCCCTGTTTTTTGCGGTGCCCGTAACGTGAATTCCACATATCCCACCTGGCCGGGTGCCGT
>CAZQBA010000089.1:0-2237 GCA_964591635.1 uncultured Gammaproteobacteria bacterium
TCAGCTTCTGGAGCTTGTCGTACCAGGAAATCGCTTCACTGATCTTCCGTTCCCGTTCCGACACAGCTCCCAAGCCAAACAGGGCGTTGGCATAACTCGGGTTGATCCCTAAGACGGTGTTGAAGGCCGTCCGGGCCCGAGCCAAATCGCCCTCCCCGTTCCGATTGAAATAGAGGCGTCCGAGTTGGAACTGGGCGTCCGGATTCCCCGGAACCAAGCTCACAGACAGTTCGGCTTCCGAGATGGCTCCGGCCGTGTTGCCATCAAGCTCTTCCACTAAGGACAGGTTCAAGTGGGCGTCCACCAAATCCGGCTTCAGAGCAATCGCCCGCTGGTATTCTTCCTTGGCCTTATCGCGCTGGTCGTTGGCCAGGCGCAAATTCCCCAACATGACGTGCAAGACCGGATTGGTTTCCTCCAAGGCAATGGCTTGTTCCAAGGCAGAAATGCCCCAACCCGTGGCTTCCGGTGCCACCACCCGGGCCTGTCCGTACATGAGTGCCAGTTGTTCCCAAGTACTTACCCGGGCCGGAGAAATTTCCGAGGCCCGGCGAGATTCGTTCACGGCGTTGGCTAAATACGTGGTGATGACATTGGGATCCGGATTGTCTGCCTGGCTGGACTTAATAGCTTGGGCCAAGTAGCTCTGGGCCAAGGATAAACGATACGCTGGACGCCAGGAATTCAATGTCACAGCCCGGTTCAATTCCGCATTTGCCGGATCGAGGGTGTTGGCTGCAAAGGCTGTGAGCCCCTTGGCATAGGCCACCTCGGCCATGTAATGCCGGGCCAATACCGTGAATAGGGAGACAAATCCAGTAAACACCACAATGAAGGCGAACGACATAACGAGCGCGTACTGCGGTGATGTTTTGAGGTTCAAAACCACAATCCGCTCGCTGCCCATCAAGGTCCGGGCATGGAGGGCTAGAAGTGCTGTGGTGGCAAACCACATGAGCCACAACGAGGTGCCGAACGGTAAAAGGAAGAAGCCCACGCTGAGCATGACCCAGGCGGCAGCCACTCCCCAGAATTCGTTACTGATTTCTGGCAATGCGCCCTCACGACCCGACCGTCGGGCCGCGGCATTGTTCCGAGCCACCCAGGCCGGGAAGATAACGCCGATGCCGATCAAGACCAGAATGGCCATGGCCAGGCTACCCAATAACCCTATTTCCGAAGCGATGGAGAAGAAGGCGCTGCTGGGGTGGTCAAAGCGAACATTCCAAGCAAAGGTCGTGTTTAATTCCGGCGTGCGATATTTGGAGAACTGGATGGGGAAGGTGGCCGGACCTGCTCCAAAGATGAAGTGCAGTACATTACTCGTCATGACCGATTGGGCGATCCCCCACGACACACCATTACCAACGGTAATTTCAACCGGAAGTTGGACAGTCAGGAACTGTGGCGTGCCAATGAAGATGAAGAGCAAAACGGGCACGAACAAGCCCATGGTGACGCTCACCCACAGCATGCGCAATTCGTTCATTTTGGTGACGGCGTATACCAGGAGCACGCACAGCCCCACCGCCAGGAGGATCCAGCTCACCTGGAAACCGACCATGGTGATGGCCGCAAGCGAAACCACCACCCCTGCTGCCTGGAGCCCTTGGGCCAGCGGCGTGGATTCCTTACGCATCAGGCGGCCGAGCATAATCACCACCCCCGCGGCCAAGGCCAAGCTGAGTTGGCTGGCGAATGAGGAAAACGGCGTATACCCCGGCATCCCGGTGTGCGCAAACAAGTTGGGGAAGAAGTTCCTCAGGACGAAGTGGGCGGCCAACAGGCACAAGGCACCGACGGTTACCGTGGCCAGCTTCCGCTCTTGGCCCGGGTCATGTGTTTGGACCAAAAGGAAGTACACGAGCCCGTACAACACCAACGAAAGGAGGGAGAAGGTAAAAGCGTTGTGGTCGCCGAAGATACTGGTCATCCGCTCGTCCGAAAGGATACTGGAAACGAAGGTGACGACCAGGAGGGCGATGAGGGCGAAATCAAAGGACGTACGGCGGATCAGGAACCGCTTGGGGTTTGAGGTGATGCCCGACAAAAGCCAGAAGATGAGCGAAGGAATTGCCAGTGCAGCCAGCAGGTACTGTTTGGGGAATTCTAGAGCATCAATGGTGGTCGGCAACCAGAACAACGGGATGAGGAGCGCGGCCGCGATGGCCAGCCACCGGCTGATTTGCCGGAACAGCGCCGAAATGTTTGGCGGGTTCATGGGAAAACAATTAAGA
>CAZQBA010000090.1:0-2231 GCA_964591635.1 uncultured Gammaproteobacteria bacterium
CTGGTGGCCAGCCTGCTACGCCGTAGGCGCATTCCAACCCGGTCATCGACCGGAGCAGACAGGGGTGTGCTGTTATGGGATCCGGGGCGTAGTTGCGTCCCGTACCTGCGCGGCTAGTCGAAGTGACTATAAACACTGCGACCGTGCGTGCAGTCGGTTGTCTATGTGCACCCATGCGTTTAGGTTAGCCACCGAACCTGCAGAAGCAAAACCCGTGGCCCCAGCCCGGATGCGTGCGATGCATTCGGGCTTTCTTTATTCCGGCATCGCTTTCCACAATTCTTCAAAATACAGCCGCATCATGTCAGCCATGTCTTGCGAGGTGATTAAGACCAACACTTGCTTGCCCCGCATAGTGGAAATGGCCACCTTGTCCGCATAGACCATGATGTGGCCGTAAAATGTCGGCACGTGGATGGGGAGTTGCCGGATTCGATTGAATGGCCCAACCGCTCGTGCCGGTCCTGTTTTTTGCCAGATGCCTCGCCCGAGCGTTTTGCGTCGGACCAGTTCTTCCTGGAATGGTGTTATTTCTTTTTCGCGCTCAAAAATATCGTTTATGGCATCGAGGCTGCCAAACTCTATATACGTATCCGGGTTCGTTTCTAACACATCGCCAAAGAGTGTGCGCAATGCTTCCCGACCTTCATACACTTTTATAGTCGGCTTCTCTCCTTGTTTTGTGATACTCAGTTCCTCAATAGCCGCCCGAGCTTGAGACAAAGTGGTCTGCATGTCCTTTACGCGGCTCTCTACGTGAGCGAGCAACCGCTCCGGTGGTTCGGCCACGTAGAAACGGCGCTTCTTGCGCATGATGCTGCTCATGAGCCCGCGTTCCAGAAGGGCGTTGATCACTTCGTATGTGGTTGCCCGCGACACGCTGGCCCGCTTGGCCAAGACCTGCACCGGGCTCGGACCCAGCTCCAAGGCTGCCAAATACAACGCGGCTTCGGTGTTGGTGAAGCCGAGGCTGGCCAAGAGCGTGTTCCAGTTGGTCATACAGTGCGGAAGGAGTAGGATGGAATTTCTTTATGCATACCGTAAACCTTGTAGGAGCGCAATGTGGTATGTCTGGTCGCGCCCAAGGCAACATGCGGGCGACGGATCCGGAACCAGACCTCGTGGAGCGGCGTGCGGCATATCTGGAGTCGGTAGGCATGAAGGGGAAACGGGCGGCCATCCCCCTCTTGGTCCATGGTACGAATGTGATTGTGATCCGTGGCAATGAGGCTGACCTCGTGTTTCCCGGAACCGACGCGCTCGTCACTCAATCGCCCGACGTGGTGCTGACGGTGACGGCAGCGGATTGTTTGCCGGTATTTTTTTCGGACTCGGCTACCGGTGCAATCGGCTTAGCTCATGCGGGTTGGCGGGGTTTAGTGTCCGGCATGCATTTTGGCAACCCGTTCCAGCATAACCAGGGTATCGCGGGTGTACTTGGCGCGACGTTTGAAGCGATGCGACGGAACTTTGGCACGCAGCCGGATAACCTACATGTCACCATCGGCCCGTCTATTGGCCCGTGTCACTATCCAGTGGGAGAAAACGTGCGGGATGCCGTGCGCCACGCTGTGGGCATGGAAGCAGTCATGGGAGAAGCGGTTGATTTGCGGCTGGTGGCACGCCTCCAGCTCATGCGCCTAGGTGTTTCATCGGCCCACATCTTTTCTCATCCACCCTGCACGTTCTGCTACAAAGAAACCTATTTTTCCGCCAGGGCCGATGGACCGCCGCTCCGCGCCCAGCTGGCCTGGATTACTCGGACCTGAGTGGTAAGATGGGGACTCTCCTGATTGGATGTGCGACGGCCAGCGGCGCCTCCTTCGGGTTGCTGTAAGCTCTGGAATGACGCAACCCTGCGGAGGACGCCGCCTGGCCGCGCCGCACGTTGTTGGGCGAGGATGCGCTCCTGAGCCTGCGCCATTCTGGAGCTTACAGCAGGCGAACGGGGCGCGTCGGAGCCCAACAACGTAAATGACGAGATATGATCATATTTGTTGCTGGTGAGGACAGTTTCCGGGTGGCGGAAAAAACCACGGAGCTGGTGATTGCTTTTGCTAAAAAGTACGATCCCAGCAATTTGAACGTGGACCGGCTGGATGGGGAAAAGCTGTCGGCCGAAGCGTTCTCCAGTGCTATCCGCAGCCAACCATTTTTGGCCACTCGCCGCATGGTAGTGGTGCGCGGACTCCTGAGCCGCAAGGGAGAAAAGAAAATGGAAGGATATGCCG
>CAZQBA010000091.1:0-2060 GCA_964591635.1 uncultured Gammaproteobacteria bacterium
CCGCCTTTTTTGGTACGCCCTGCATCGCCTCCACCGCCGGCTCCCTCCCCGAAACCGCCCCCACCGGAACGCTCTTCGCCCCACCCCACAAACCGCACCTATGGGCAGCAGCGATCCAAACCATTTTAAAAAATCCAACAGGCTATAAGACGCAAACGCAGACACGGACGTGGGACGAGGCGGCGAAGATGATTTGGAAAAAACTCAGTGTGTAAAAAGACCCCGCCCTTTATGAGGGGCAGGGTCTTTTTGGAGAGTGACGCACCGGGGAGACGAACGAGGCCGACCCATAGTTCGGATTGTGGTTGTCCACGTTGTTGGAGTTGAACTTGAGCCTGTCGTTGAAGTTCCAGTACGGGTAGTACGAGAAATCGCCGTCCTCGTTCGGAGCTGTATTGCTTCCACCCATCCAGAATCACCATTCTTTTCCCACCGATCGCGGGATCAGAATTGAATTTCATGTGGGAGCAGTCCAATGGACATCGGACACCTCCGCCAGATGGAAGCAAGGAGTGTCAACTATCTCTCATGCACGACCGTGGAATATGCACGCTTCCGATGACCTTGATCGTCGGAATTCTGGCATTGAGAGATCGTGAGATTTCGGGGACGGCAGACCGTGATCCGACGTGCATGACCCTACTCTCAAAAAAAGCTTACCCGCTGCGCGGGATAATGAACAAGCCCCGCACCGGAAGTGGCGCAGGGCTTGCCCTTATCGGAAAAAGATAAGGGGTAAGAAGATAAGGAGATAAGAAGGGGCGAGGAGATGAGGGTTAAGCGGAGCACTCCGGGGAGACGAACGAGGCCGACCCAAAGAGCGGACTGCGGTCGCCCACGCTGAGGGAGTAGAACTTGAGCCCGTCGTCGAAGCCCCAGTACGGGCAGCACGAGAAATCGCCGTCCCCGTGCGGAGCCCTTTCAGTCCCCGGACAGTCCATCCACAACGCCCCGTTGGCGAAGCGCTCGGGATCGGTCAGGGCGAGGCACCCGCCACCGAAGCCGTGGAGAGGAAAGTGCCGAACAAGCGCCGACATGTGGCCGCGCGACGAACGGGGACTATACCCCGCAAAGAGTGCGCCCGTCTGCGCTGGCAGGACGAGGACGTCTCCCGGGGTCTTAGCCCCAATCGCGAGGAGCGCCTGCTCGGTCGCGGCAAGGAGCCGCTCGTACTTGGGGCCGATGCTCCTTTGGGTGTAGTCGTGGAAGCCAGGGACGGCCTCTTTGAATACATCCAGGAGGAACCCCATGGCGACGTTATTCGCCTTCCAACTTGCCGGCGGCTTCTTGACCAGTCGCGCGACCGCCTCGAGCTTCGGCACCACGATGAGCCCGCTGTCCATGCCTTCGGGGAGAACGAGCTTACGGCCACCATTGGCCGACTCTGACTCGCCTCCGAAACACACTCCCGAACCTTCACCCACACAATAGCGCAGGGCGAGCTCTTCGACGTGGGAGAAGTCGAGGCCCGGGAAGAAACCCATCAGGATAGCCGACCGCTCGAGTGCGGACTTGGGCTGCCACCCCTTCGGGTACATCCAGTACGGCCCTTTGGCCCGCTCGTTGACGAACGGGCCAGTGTAGCCCGACGCCATGATCACGACGCGCTCTGCCTCTGGCTGAACCGCCTCGGCGGCCATCTGCTCGTCCATGAACTTCAGGACAAGCGAAGCCTTTTCCGGCCGACGCAGCCAGGCAGCATGGACATCCGTCCACCCCGCATCCGAACAGGCCGCGTTCGTTGACGCCAACACATCTCCCGGGATCTTCTTGAAAGGCTCAGCCATGATAGCTTGACCTCCACTCGCCGTTACAAGAACCGCTTGAGCGGACCATCCGCCTCGACGCTTCTTGTGGTTGAAAACGGCCTCCTGGCGCCCAGACCCTGGGCAGCAAAACGCCGCTTTCAACTTTTTTATTCTCAAAGAACCCCCTCTTCATTAGCTTATTTTAGCCACTTTGTCAATCCAAATACCCCTTACCCACTCCATGTTCCCCCTGCCAGCATTGACAAAACCCGCATTTTTTGGTAAACAAACATGATTTCCTAGCTTTGAACT
>CAZQBA010000092.1:0-2058 GCA_964591635.1 uncultured Gammaproteobacteria bacterium
GCCAAGGCCGGATTCTGGACCATTGGGAAAAACGACCCCATGGCCTGGAACTGGGCCCAGACAGACTGGCGGGACGGCGTGCGCGCCTCTTGGCGCACCGAAGCAAGCAAGTGTTCGCGCGTGGTGCGCACCCACTCGGCATCCGGCTCGCCACCAACGCGCAGGCGCTGGAGATGCGAAAGGCTAGAAGTGATTTCTTTTTTGTTCATGATGGTGATTGCTGTTTGAGGAGGGCGCGCAGCGTTTCCAAGGCACGATGCGTTTGTACGCGGACGCTGCCGACGGGTTTGCCGAGCACTTGGCTGATTTCCGCGTGGGTCAGCTCATCTACGTAACGGAGGATGATCACCTCGCGGTATTCGTCTTTGAGGAGACGCAGGGCACCGAGCACGCGCCCGGCATCTAATGACTGGTCCATCCGTATGAGCCCCCGGGCATCTGAGAGCAGCTGTTCAATTTCTGGCGTCGCTTCTATGGAGATGTTCTCTGCCCCCCGGGCCCGATAAAAATCGGTCACCAGGTTGCGGGCGATGCGGTACAAAAGGGCACCCACATGTTCCACAGGCTGGCCATCCTTTATGTACTGCCAGAACTTGAGGAAGGTTTCGGATGTGATGTCTTGGGCTTCCTCTACAGATGGGATTTTAAAGTACACGAACCGGTAGATCCGGCTGACGTACAGGTCATACAGCTTTCCGAATGCCTCCGGATCCTGCCGGAGCCGCATGCGGAAGAGCAGAAGCTTTTCTGCAAGACTGTTCGACATTGCATTAGACGGCTAAAGCAGGAAAAAGTTACAGCGACTATAGGTGAATTCTGAGTTTTTAGCAAAGATGCAGGGTTTTACCACTATTTTGTTGTTGAATCGGCTGTAGAGGTAATTCATGAATTACCTCTACACTTGTCACGACCAAATCATTTGTATACACTGGCGTATACAAGTATGGCTTCTCCTGACACGATTATCCGCGTCTCTGTTTCCGAAGCAGCTCGCCTTTTTGGAGTAAATGCCCAAACCGTGCGCCGAGCCATTGCTAAACGGGAAGTCGTTTACGTGGTGGTCCGGAACCGCTACCGCATCAGCTTTGAGAGCCTGGTCCGCTGGTCCCAAGGAGCGGCCACGGTTCGGAATAAGTCCAACCGACAAGGAATTGGCCAGTTCGTCACCCAATGGAAAATCCGCAATATCCGCTATTCCCCCAACCCCGCCCTTTTTGAAAAAGAATCGCCACCCCCGCCCCACCTGCCCTCCGCCTAGGAAGGGTTGACATGGGGCTGTTTTTTTGGTAGATTGCGCGGTCCTGGATGCTGGTGCATCCTGGATGTGTGGCCACTGCAAGAGGAGGAGAAAGCCATGCGAACCGCGCTCTTTTCCGTGGCTTTGGCCACAGTCTTGTCTGGATGTACCTTGATAAGCGGATTCGACGACCTCCGCTTCGACGGCGTCACCGACAGCACCACGGCTGATGCTGGTGATGCTGGGAGTGATGATCGGGACGCAGATCTCGATGCCGTCGTTCCCCCACCGCCGCCGGACGCCGATGCCCAGGTGGTGCGTGAAACCGGCGCCGACGCACGCGATGCGGCCGACAGCACGGTGCTGCCGCCCGTAGACGCTGACGGCCCCGATGCCGATAGCGCCACTTTGGACGACTCCGGATCGGACGATACCGGACCAACCGACCCCGACATGGGACCCGCCGATGATGCCGGACCTGATGCCGGAGAAACGCCCGATGCCTGGAGCGATCCAGACACGGGCCCCTCGGACAGTGGGCCGATCGAAGACGCGTGGGTCGATCCGGACACAGGGCCGGTAGACAGCGGACCAGTGGATACGGGACCTGCACCGGACGCCTTCATGGATCCGGATACGGGACCTGCAGACACGGGCCCGGCCGATACCGGTCCACCCGATACTGGGCCCACCGACAGCGGTCCGCCGCCCTGCTCCACCGCACCAGGCATTGGCTGCTGCGATGGCACGAACGACCAGATCTTTCTGGAGCCGTTCGACCCAGTGCGGGGCATGGTCGGCTGCCGCGGCTCGGAAACCCA
>CAZQBA010000093.1:0-2015 GCA_964591635.1 uncultured Gammaproteobacteria bacterium
GAGATAAGTTTCCGTTTGAAGGGCTGATTACCTTTGAGTTGGCCAACAACCATCAAGGGTCGGTCCCGCACGCCAAAAAGATTATCCAAGAGGCGGGGGCTTTGGCTCGGAAGCATGGCCTGCGCGCTGCTTTCAAATTTCAATTTCGGGATTACGACACATTCATCCATCCTGGATACAAAGATAACCAGGACTACAAGTTCATCGGCCGCCTGCTTTCCACGCGTTTGAGCGAAGCGCAGTTTGGCGAACTGGCCGATGAAGTGCGCAAGCAAGGCATGATCACCATGGCCACGCCATTTGATGAGCCATCTGTGGACATGCTGGAGCGTCTGAACATTGACGTCCTGAAGGTGGCCAGTTGTTCGGCTACGGATTGGCCGCTCTTTGAACGCATCGCCCAAACCGATAAGCCGGTGGTCTGCTCCACGGCTGGTTTGGAAATTCCGCAGGTGGACCGCATCGTCTCTTTCTTTCAGCACCGCGGCATCCATTTTGCCATCATGCACTGCGTGGCCTTGTATCCCACGCCAACGGACAAGCTGGCCTTACAACGCATTGCCGTGTTCAAGAACCGCTACCCCGGCGTGACCGTGGGGTATTCCACGCACGAAGGACCAGATGCCACGCATTGGGTGGGCATGGCCTATGCCTTGGGCGCCCGGATGTTCGAAAAGCACGTGGGCATTGCCGAAGGCGAATTCAAACTGAATACCTACTCGGCCACGCCTGAGCAGGTGGATGCCTGGCTCGGTGCATATAAAGAAGCGATTGCGGCTGTTGGTCCGGAAACGCTGGCCCCGCACGAAGCGGAAGAACACCGCCAGCTGCGTGAGTACATGCGCGGCACATTCTTGCGCAAGATCACGCCCAAGGGCGCTGCCATCAACCGTGAAGACATTTTCTTTGCCTTCCCGCTTCAAGAGGGGCAACTGCTCGCCGGCGAGTGGAAGCCGGGCATGGTGGCCGACCGCGACTACCAGGCCGGTGATCCGCTTTCCCAACAAGCCATTGTTTCAGCGGACAACAAGCGCCAGATCATCTATTCCACCATCCATTCCGTGAAGGGCATGTTGAACGAAGCCCGGATCCCAGTGGGCGTGGAATTCTTCGTGGAACTGTCCCACCACTATGGCGTGGAGAACTTCCCGGAAGTGGGCGTGACCATTATTGATTGCATTAACCGCGAATACTGCAAGAAGATCCTGGTCCAGTTGCCCGGCCAACGGCATCCCACCCACTACCATAAGAAGAAGGAAGAGACCTTCCAGATGTTGTGGGGCCAGTTGGAAGTAGAGTTGGAAGGTCGGCGCAAGACCCTCTATGCTGGTGACACCCTCTTGGTACCGCGTGGCGTGTGGCACCGTTTCTGGACCGACACCGGCGCCATCTTTGAGGAAGTCTCCACCACGCACTATAATGATGATTCCCACTACGAGGACCGTTCCGTGGCCCGCATGCCGCGTGAAGAGCGGAAGACGAAATTAGTAAACTGGGGCCGTCATCAATTTGATTAGTTCTTATGCCCACACGCGTCAAAATCATCGGAGCCGGGTCGGTTGGTAACCATCACACCCAGGCTGCCCGGGCTATGGGTTGGGATGTGGTGGTGGTGGATCGTGACCAAGAGGCCTTGCGCCGCATGAAGGAAGAGATTTACCCCAAGCGGTACGGAGCCTGGGACGATGCCATCCAGCTGCACACCCCGGAAACGGCACCGGTCGGTGGTTTTGATGTGATCATGATTGGCACGCCGCCGGACGTGCACATGCCGATTGCCACCAAGGTGCTGCAAACAGAAGCACCGAAGGTTTTGCAAATAGAAAAGCCGCTCTGTTCGCCCACGCTCGACGGCATGCGCGAATTCGTGGACGAAGTCCGTAAACACCCGGACACGACGGTGTTAGTTGGCTTCAACCACTTGTTGGCAGAAAACACGGTAAAGAGCGAAGCGCTGCTCAAAGAAAATCCGTTCGGTAAGCCGCTCTCCATTGACTGTGAGTTCCGCAGTCATT
>CAZQBA010000094.1:0-1976 GCA_964591635.1 uncultured Gammaproteobacteria bacterium
CGAGGAGGCGGTCGATCGACTGGTAGTAGGAAAAAAGATTGAACTGGCGCTGGGTGACGGGCACCTGGCCGGGCGGAACAAAAAGCGACCGTTCGTCTCCTCCCGGTCGTGCTGCCGTCTGCCACTTTTCTTCAAAGGCACGGGTCATGGCGCACGGTGGGAAATGTTGAGCTCCACCGAATCATTCTTGGCGGTGAGCGGGCGGTGGACGAATTGCTTTTGGCGGGTCATGCGGGCCGTGGCTAACACCTGGGCAATGCGCGGCGCAGCAGCACCATCGCCATAATACATATCGGCCGGATACCGACCATGTTGGATTTGCTCACGCATGGCCGCCACAATTGCCTGGCGGTCATAGCCCACATCGCGCACGTTGGGGCCGCGTTCCCGGCCAGCCTGGCGCGTGCCGATATTTACGGCTGGAATGCCCAAGAATCCAGATTCCATGATCCCGGCAGATGAGTTGCCCACAATACACTTGGCATTGGCCAGTACCCGCCAGAAATCTTCTACGGACAGATTCCGGAAGAAATGCATGTGCTCGGGATTACGCGCTTCGCGGAAGGAACGCATGGCCTTGGACACTTCATCGGACCCAGCGTCATTGTTTGGCCAGAGCAAGATGCAGGGCAACCCGAGCGCATCCAATGCTTCCAGGGTTTCTGCCATGTGGGCTTGGTTCTCCCCGTACTCCGTGGTCACCGGATGCTGCATGCACAAGACGTACGGTTGGGAAAAATCAAACGGCGCGCCCACGCCCCCGTTGCGCTTCCAAAAGTCCGCAGCATCCATGCGCAAATCCAAGTGACGGGCAACATCCAAAGATGGGTTTCCGACCAAGTAGACCGTCTCCGGATCTTCGCCCATTTGGACAATGCGGTCCGCAGCATTGGGGTGGGCCGCGAAATGGATGGAAGAAAGCTTGGTCACGGCGTGACGGACATATTCATCAAACGTCCCGGTGATTTCCCCACCCAAGGTGTGTGCCGCCGGAATGTTCATGGAGGCTGCGGCAATGGCAATGGCTAACGTCTCATACCGGTCGGCGTTCACCAGGACCACGTCGGGCTGCAGGCGCTCAAAAACACTCGGGAGTTCCAAGAGGCCCATGCCAATGGACTTGCCCATGGTGACCGGCGTCTCACCGTCCACATGCATGTACAGGCGGTCGGACACGGTAAAGCCATCGGCCTCCACCACATCCACCGAGCGACCGAAACGGTAGATCAGCATGGAGGAGCCCACAACCAGCTGCAATTCCAAATCCGGGTGCTGGACAATGGCTGTGAGAAGCGGCTTTAAGCGACCGTAGTTGGCCCGGTTAATCAGGACGACGCAGATCTTGCGCTTCTGACGACGTGCAACGGTCGGAGTCGTCCGAGCAAAACGCGCATCAGCCTGAACCCCGGCTTCCGCCCGGGCCCGTTCATCCGGCGTATCTACTTCGTACCACCCCACACCGCTGATGTTGCCCAAAGTGACGCCTTGGCCGGACGCCGCAAGTTGCCCCAACACTTCTTCCACTGCGGCTTGGTCACCACGCGATGCAACCACTGCTTCTACTGCCGCACGGTAGGCAGGCAGCATCACGCTATCTACATAGGTCATGCCCACGTAGCCGGCGTTCCAATCCGTGAGTTTTTTAGAAATGCGCAGGAGTTCGTTTCCTTCTGCCCAGACCTTCATGTCATCGTCGCCGAGCGGGCGGTCGTGGTCCACAAAGGCGACGACGCCGTGCGTGCGCTGGCGGGCGACCACTTGGGCGATGGGCGGCGCGTAAATATGATCGACATTGACCATTAAAAACGAGTTGGTCAGCTGCGGCAATGCGGCGCGCAACGAAAGGAGGTTGCCTGTTCCTTCGTAACGCGGATTTTCAAAAATAGTCACGTCCGGCGCGTAGGCCAACACCTGCGCCCGAACTTCGGCCGCGTGCGAACCAACCACAACGACTAAGCGCTGTGCTCCGGCTGCGC
>CAZQBA010000095.1:0-1976 GCA_964591635.1 uncultured Gammaproteobacteria bacterium
CGAGGAGGCGGTCGATCGACTGGTAGTAGGAAAAAAGATTGAACTGGCGCTGGGTCACGGGCACCTGTCCGGGCGGAACAAAAAGCGACCGTTCGTCTCCTCCCGGTCGGGTTGCCGTCTGCCACTTTTCTTCAAAGGCGCGGGTCATGGCGCACGGTGGGAAATGTTGAGCTCCACCGAATCGTTCTTAACGGTGAGCGGACGGTGGACGAATTGCTTTTGCCGAGGCATACGCGCCGTGGCCAAGACCTGGGCAATGCGTGGCGCAGCGGCGCCGTCGCCGTAATAGGTGTCAGCCGGATACCGACCGTGTTGGATTTGCTCCCGCATGGCAGCCAAAATCGCCTGACGATCATAACCCACATCTTTCACGTTGGGGCCGCGTTCCCGGCCCGCTTGGCGCGTCCCAATGTTCACGGCCGGCACGCCCAAAAATCCGGATTCCATAATCCCGGCAGATGAATTGCCCACAATGCACTTGGCATTGGCGAGTACCCGCCAAAAATCTTCCACCGAGAGGTTCCGGAAAAAATGCATCTGCTTGGGGTCGCGTGCTTCACGGAAGGAACGCATCGCTTTGGAGACTTCGTCGGAGCCGGCATCGTTGTTTGGCCAGAGGAGGATGCAGGGCAACCCGAGCGCGTCCAATGCTTCCAAGGTCTCAGCCATGTGCGCCTGGTTCTCACCGTACTCGGTAGTCACCGGATGCTGCATGCAGAGAATATAGGGTTGGGAAAAGTCGAAGGGTGCGCCCACGCCCCCATTGCGCTTCCAAAAATCCGCAGCATCCATGCGCAGGTCCAAATGGCGGGCCACGTCCAAAGACGGGTTGCCCACCAAGTACACGGTCTGTGGATCTTCACCCATTTGGACAATGCGGTCCGCAGCATTGGGGTGGGCTGCAAAATGGATAGAGGAAAGTTTGGTCACGGCGTGACGGACGTATTCGTCGAAGGTGC
This sequence comes from uncultured Gammaproteobacteria bacterium, assembly GCA_964591635.1. GTDB lineage: Bacteria > Patescibacteriota > Patescibacteriia > 2-12-FULL-57-11 > 2-12-FULL-57-11 > CAZQBA01. Next base: position 960 of record CAZQBA010000095.1, read on the forward strand.
CGGTGATTTCCCCACCCAAGGTGTGGGCGGCCGGAATGTTCATGGAGGCGGCGGCAATGGCAATGGCCAATGTCTCGTAGCGGTCAGCGTTCACCAACACCACATCTGGCTGCAGGCGCTCAAAAATACTCGGGAGGTCCAAGAGACCCATGCCAATGGACTTACCCATAGTGACCGGCGTCTCACCATCCACGTGCATGTACAAACGGTCGGATACGGTAAAGCCATCGGCCTCCACCACATCCACCGAGCGACCAAAACGGTAGATCAACATGGAGGAGCCCACGACGAGCTGCAATTCCAAGTCCGGATGCTGGACAATGGCCGTGAGCAGCGGCTTCAACCGGCCGTAGTTGGCCCGGTTAATAAGGACCACACAAATTTTGCGCTTCTGACGATGTGCGGAGGTCGGGGATGTGCAAACAAAACGCGCATCGGCCTGCACACCAGCTTCCGCCCGAGCCCGTTCATCCGGCGTGTCTACTTCATACCAGCCCACACCGCTGATGTTGCCCAAGGTCACGCCTTGGCCAGACGCCGCAAGTTGACCGAGAACCTCTTCTACTGCCGCTTGGTCACCGCGCGCTGCAACGACTGCATCCACTGCCGCGCGATAGGCCGGCAGCATCACACTATCTACGTACGTCATGCCCACATAGCCGGCGTTCCAGTCCGTGAGTTTTTTGGAAATGCGCAACAGCTCGTTGCCTTCGGCCCAGACCTTCATATCATCGTCACCGAGCGGGCGGTCGTGATCAACAAAGGCCACGACGCCGTGCGTGCGCTGACGGGCCACGACTTGGGCGATGGGTGGCGCGTATATATGGTCGACGTTGACCATTAAAAACGAGTTGGTCAGCTGCGGCAATGCGGCGCGCAAAGAAAGCAGGTTTCCCGTTCCTTCGTAGCGGGGATTTTCGTAAATGGTCACGTCTGGGGCATAGGCCAACACTTGGGCCCGGACTTCGGCCGCGTGCGAACCAACCACAACGACTAAGCGCTGTGCTCCGGCTGCGC
>CAZQBA010000096.1:0-1938 GCA_964591635.1 uncultured Gammaproteobacteria bacterium
GCTGACCTGTTCCGAACAAGGCAATCAGGTGGCTGGTGGTTTCTTGTGCATCTGGGGTTGAAGTCAGTTCAGCACTCGTGGTGTTCCAGGCCACGTTCATGCGCAACGCATCCCGTCCTTCCATGGCGTGCATAAACACACGCAGGCTCTCCGGAGAATCGACTTCTACGTCGTCGAGCCCAACCACATCTCCAGACGACAGTGCTGCTGTACTTGTGCGGTCGTGCAAACGAGCCACACGATCAGGCTGGTAGTGGGAAAAGTCGACGGACGCGATGATCAGCGTACGACGGTCGTTCGGGAGTGCGGCCGCCAATCGTTCGGCGTGTTCTGGCGTGAGTTTCGGATTGACGAGGATGGGGACAATGCGGGCGCGGGGCATGGAGCGCTTCACAAAACCAACAAGGGCATTGATGGAGTGTTCCGCATCGAAGACAGACCTTTCTTCTGAAACCACGCCGCGGGCAATGAGCCGATCGATCGTCGCACTATCTGGTTCCACATCCCCGAACCCCGTCTTGAATCCGCCAGTGGTGGTGATCGCACCAGACGACGCGCGCGACAGGTGGTCGGGGCCAATAATGATGATGCGGGTGTAGTTGTTCTTTTTGACCGCTTCGAGCGTGGAAGCAATGAGTGGTGCGGCAATGAGGTGATGCGGCAAGATGAGGCCGGCGGTATGTCGAATTTCGAATGTCGAATTTCGAATTTGGGGACTTGTCCCGATATTCGAAATTCCATATTCCCTATTCCCCAACTCCGGTGCTTGCTGGTACGCCGTATCGTAAAATTCTGGTGACAGAAACGAGGCGGCATGCACTATCTCCGGTTTCGGCTCTTCGGAAACAGGAACGATTTCTTTCACAACTGTTTCTTGGAGGGCGGCAGCTGCCACAAGCACAATGCAGGCGGCGCCAATAAACGCCGTCACCGTGACTGCACTATAGCCGGCCACGCAATGGACCCGGCAAAAAAGCTTGTGTTTCATTCTTTCTTAATGACCACTTGCGTGCCTTCCGGTGCCCAGTCGTACAAGGTTTTGGCCGGACCGACACCAAGCCGGATACAGCCGTGGGAAACAGGAATCCCCAGGTGGTTCGCACCTTCCTTGGCGCCACCCGGCCATTCGGGCAATTCATGGATGCCGTACCCGCGGCCCAGACTCATCCACCACGGCATGTAGAGCTTGGCGCTCGAACTCCAGGCCCGCGGATGCTTCCATTGGACTTTGAATTCGCCGACGGGTGTTGGGGTGGAACGCTTCCCAGTAGAGACCTTGAATTCGCCGAGTTTGGCATCGCCAAAATAGTAGGCTAGCCGCTGCGTCTTCAACGTGATTTCAATACGCTTGCGGACCTGGACTGGTTCGGGAATGGTCGGTGAGTAGCCGTGCCGGACCTCATCGCCATCCGGGTAGGAATCACCGTCCGTGTCCCTGTTCATCAAGTCCGATCCAAGCACGAGTTCCATCAAATCATTCAAACCATCGCTGTCCGAATCCACCTCATCCAACTTCTTCCCGAGGTGGCGCGGCGAAAACCCTTCAGACACTTCCTGGCCATCGGTGTGCTCGTCGCCGTCCGAATCGGCCCGCCACGGGTCGGTATGGTAGCGGACCAGTTCGTCGGTATCGCTCAACCCATCCGTATCGGTGTCGACCATGGGCTCGGCGGCAGACGCGGCCAGGGGCAACAGGCTGGTTGAAAGCGCTGCACACACGGCTAGGGTAGAAATCAATCGGCGCATATTATGGTTGGAGTACTTCGTTATCCGGCTTGCCTTCGACGGCGATAATCACTTCCTTAGGGCCGACTTCTTCCGTCACCGTGGCGCGGATTTGCCGGGCAATGCTGCCGACCCGGCACGAACCGCCGATGTTGGCGTCCAATTCCTTGGAAAAAACCAGACGCACCGAACGGGCATCTTCGGACATCGACA
>CAZQBA010000097.1:0-1883 GCA_964591635.1 uncultured Gammaproteobacteria bacterium
TCACGCGCATTTTGTTGGCAGTGTTCCTGGGCGTTGTGGCCGGCGTGTTTGCCCGAGCCTTTTATCCGCTAGCCCAGCCGGTGATCACTGCCATCATTTCTTCCATCGTGCTGTTGCATTCCTTCAAACTCAACTCCTTCCAACGATCACTCGTGGTTGGGCTCAACATTGTGCTCAGCCTCATCCCGCCCCTCATCCATGCCTGGAACGTCTAGGAACTGTGGCTCAGCTTCTATATAATAGGAGGACTATGAACGCCCCTTGGCTCACCCCGCCCGACGACAACTACATGAAGGCCTTTCTCACGGCCCGCGAGCACCCGGCCCTGCCGCAAGAGGAAGAAGGCAAACTGTCCGTGGACGTCTATGAAACGCCCACGGATGTAGTGGTCAAGGCACCCATTGCCGGGGTCAAACCCGAGCATCTGGACATTTCACTGTCCAATGATATGCTCACCATCCGCGGCAAACGGCAGGATACCGAAGACGCCGGCCGGACGTACTTGTCACGCGAATGCCACTGGGGCTCCTTTTCCCGCACGGTCATCCTACCCATCACCGTCCAGTTCGAAAAATCCCGCGCCAGCTTTGAACAGGGCGTGCTCACCGTACGCATGCCCAAACAAGCCCGCGGCACCTCCATCCCGCTCGACGTCACCCCATGAGTACACCATTTTCCGCACTTGATGCCACACTTCTCCGGCTGGATGGTTCCAGCGCGTTTTTGAAATTGACCGATGGCCAGGAAATCCGAATCAATGCCGCTCTCCTGCCGGCCGACACTGCTATTGGTGCCAAAGTTACGCTCGCGGTCCTCACGGGCCCCGAAGGAGAAGCGACGCGGGCTGCCATGGGCCGCAGCGTCTTGAACGAACTTCTCAAGGAATAATATGGAACCGAGCGCGGCTACCCCCGCTCCCGAAAAAAAACCATTTCCCACGGTTCCGGCCGTGATTGTCGGTGGCGTGGTCGTGGTGATTGCGCTTTTGTTTGCCGGCAGTGCCGTGGCCCTGGATGGCTATTGGTCGCGCGTTCTGGTACCGGGCATCCGGGTGGGTGGCGTGTCAGTGGCCGGAAAAACGCCCGAAGCCGCGAACATTCTTTTGGGCCAAGCCTTTGACCAGCTCACCAAGAACGGGCTCGTCGCCACCAAGGACGGCCGCAACCACACCGTTGATCTGCAATCCTTTTCACCTAATGATCCGGATTTGAGCCGGCCGCTCATCCTACTGGATCTTGAATCAACCATGGCCCAAGCCCGGGCTGTCGGCAGGCAAGGCGGGTTGCCGCAGCGTGCCTGGGAAACATTGCGATCTACCTTCTTCCGCACCAACCTGCCGTTCGTCGTGGCCGTAGACGAAGCCGGGCTCGCCGCGGCATTCAATGCTTTGCCGGGATCCGGGCCGGAACAGCCGGTCGTCAACGCCTCGCTCGCGCCCCAGGGCACCAACCCTATTCGCTTCCGGGTCACTCCCTCCCAGACCGGCGACATATATAACACCACAGACGCGGTCATGAACGTGCGGGCTATGCTGGCTTCGGGCACGCTCCAGCCCGTTGTTCTGGAACGGACCCAAGAACAACCAGAAGTCACGGAAGCCATGGTCGAACCGCTCCTCCCGGAAGCGGAGCGCCTGGTGGCCCGTTCCCCGCTCCTGCTCACCGGCCCGAACAACACCTCATGGACCGTCACCCCGTCCACCATAGCCAGCTGGCTGTCGGTCGCCCCCGATGGTGCCGGTGCAACACTCACCGTCACCGCCACGGCTACGGAAAAATTCGTGGCAGACATTGCGGCTGAGTTGGATGTCCCGCCGCAGGACGCCCGCTTCCGCATGGAAGACGGCAAGGTCTTGGAATTTCAGCCGGCGGTGGACGGCATCA
>CAZQBA010000098.1:0-1827 GCA_964591635.1 uncultured Gammaproteobacteria bacterium
AGGGTACCGCGTTCCAGGAATTCCAGCATGGCCCCGCCGCCCGTGGACACCCAGTCCACATAATCAACCATGCGCGTGGCATGGAGCGCTTCAACGGTTTCGCCGCCACCGACTAATCCATAGGCCGGACCAGACGAACGCGTGGCAATGTGCCGGGCCAACGCGCGCGTACCATGGGCAAAGGCGCTGCGTTCCATCAAACCCATCGGCCCATTCCAGACAATCGTTTTTGCCTTGCGCAATTCGGCCGCGTAGAGGCGGATAGTCTCGGGGCCGATGTCGAAAATCTTTTCGTTCTTCGCGACCTCCTCAACCAATCGCACGCGTGCCGCAGCCTTCGGCGACGGAGCAACGACGACGTCAATAGGAAGCAGCACTTTTTTGTTCAGCACCAGTGTTTTTGCAATGCGCAGTTCGGTGGGAGACACGGTGGATGCGCCAACGCTGTGCCCGGCTGCTTTGAGGAGCGGAATGGCCAAGGCCCCGCCCACGCACATCCGGTCGGCCCGGGTGAGGAGTGCGTCCATGACCCCGATTTTGGTGTCGATCTTGGCGCCACCCATGAGGACAACGAACGGATGCTTGGGTTTGCGCGACACGGTTTCCAGGTTCTTCACTTCTTCGGCAAGGAGCAAACCGGCTACGGACGGAAGGTATTTGGTAATGCCGACGGTTGAGGCGTGGGACCGGTGGGCAGTGGCAAAGGCGTCGTTTACAAAAAGATCGCCATGCGCTGCCAGCTGTTTGGCAAACGCAGCCGAGTTGTCTTCTTCTCCGGCGTGGAAGCGCAGGTTTTCCAAAAGCACGGCTTCGCCTGGACGCAAGGTAGCCACGGCCCGTTCGGCATCACGCCCCACAGAATCACGGGCAAACCCCACGCGCTTGCCTAAGAGCTTGGAGAGGTGTGGTGCCAGCGGCTGGAGCGAAGCCGATGCCAGGCGCCGCGCGTCGGGCCGGCCGCGATGGCTGAGGAGGGCGACCTGGGCCCCAGCTTTGAGCAAGCGGGAAAGCGTGGGCAGGGTCCGCGTGAGCCGCCAATCGTCGCGGATGCGTTTGCCGTCCATGGGCACGTTAAAGTCAACGCGTACGACGACGGGCAGGCCATGCCACTTTTTGATGCGGTCCATGGTCTTCAGGCGCATATCAGTCGTTGCGGGTGTAGGAAAACACGGCGCGAATGAAGGTGAAAACCGAGTTGAAAAACGGCAGGATGGTGACGTAGTAGAGCACGGTGGCTGCCTGGCGCACGCTCCAACCGAGCACCCCGCGCGGATGGATGTAGCCAAGATGGGCCAGGGCGTTCTTGCCGCCGAGCGGGATCACCGTGGGATATGGGTGGAACGGGAACGGGAACAGTTTTTGGTTGCGCAAGGTGCGCAGGATGTTGGTGGCAGCCACATGGCCCATTTCTATGGCCGATTGGGCCAAGCCCGGTACGGGCTTGCCATCAACCGGATTCACCAGGCTGGCGCAATCGCCTACTGCATAGACCCCGTTTGTCCCAGGCACGCGCAGCGTTTGGTCCACAGCCAACCGGTCCTTCCGATCCAAGGGCAACCCCAGAAGCTTGGTTGAGGCCGAACCGCGTACGCCGCCGCACCACACCAACACATCAGCTTCAAAGGCCCGCTCCGCTTCGGCCCGGAACTCACAGAGCAAACCGTCGGTGGTTTCACCCGGCTTCAGAGGCCGTGGTGCCAAGATCACGTGGTGGTCCTCCACCCGTTTGATGCAGGTGTCGAGCATCACCTTCACACCTAGCTTTTCCAAACGGCGCAGGGCATGGCCGGACAAATGCGGCGGCAGCATGGAAAGCAGGCGCGGCGA
>CAZQBA010000099.1:0-1771 GCA_964591635.1 uncultured Gammaproteobacteria bacterium
TCCATGTCTTTGCTGATCAGCACTTGGATATCGGACCAGTCAGCAGGGCCAATATCACCGGCGTTCAACCGCCCGATAGTGATGTGCGGGCGGAACAGGTTCTTGGCAAACGGGTAGCCATATTTCCAGCCAAACTGGGCCTGGTCGTCGGTGAGCCCGGGCGGCGGATTGCCCGGAACCGGTTCCGGGCCACGGACCACGAGTGGTTGGATGGCGTCGACGATTGCCACGTGGGTCTGGTGGAGCGCCACCGACACGGTGCAGTCGCAAAACAGGAAACCAAGACCGAAGTGTGCCAACTGGCGGATCGTCACCGAACTCCCCGGCTCGGCCTGCTGCACCGCACCAACGATGGCGTGGACGGCGATATCACGGTCCGCCACCACCCCTTGGTACAGCGTCAGGTGCGGATGGAACCGCTCCCGGTCGTGCTGGTAGGTGAGCGGCAACTTCTTGCCCACCTTCCCCGCCATATCCACAACCGCCTGTGCGATCTGCGGCGACGGCAGCACGGCCACACCAATAGTTGCTTCAGACATAGAGCATTCCTCCTCCCGGACAATAAAAAAAGACCGTCCGGGTGTCAAATACACGGACGGTTTAGCCGGACGAGGCCCGGCGGACGCCTTCTTGCGGTGGCGTTCCCGCATTCACTTCCTGGTTCATGGCATTGACCTTCTTCGCGAGCGGTCGGAACGCCCGCCGATGCCGCACCCCACTGGGGTCACCATTCCAGAGCAGGGTCTTGAGGACGTAGGCCAGGATGTCGACCTCTTCCCGGGTGAGCGGCAGGTCTGTTTCCGGCTCCTCGGGCTCGGGATCTGGCAACTCCAGGCGCGGCACTCCGCTCCGCCTGATCATGGCGCTCACCACCTGGAACAGGCCGGTATATGCCGGGTCCTTGATGATGGGGCGGGCGTCCTCCTGCCACTGCAAAGCCAGGATCAGTCGGTACAAGAGGCAGAGCTGTTCCGGCGAAAAGCTGGCGCTCGCCCGCTGCGGCTCCCCTTCGTTTGTCTCTTTCTTTTTCAATAGCGTCTCCTCCGCCACGCATCCTGGGTGAGATTGGGCGGGTTGTCAATGACGCGTTACTTCTTAATCACCGTCCCTGTGGCGGTCTTCCCCAACAAAATTGCGTCGAGGTTTTTCAAATCCTTGCCGTTCGTTATGACCACGCGCAAATCCATTTTTTCGGCCAGGCGGCTGGCAATGGGGTCGAAGGGGACGTGGAGGCCGGGATCCCAGGTGGTGCCGACCATTTTGCGGAACTCCTTCCAGTTGGTGGCTTTGATGGGCGTGGCGTCCTTAAACTTGTTCGGATCCTTGGTGTAAACCCAATCGATGTTGGAAAGGTTGATGAGCATGCCAGCTTTAAGTTCGCGCGCCAGGAGCACGGCGTCATGATCGGTACTACAGCCCGGCTTCCAGCCAGCGACCACGAGAATGGGTTTTTTCCAACTGCGGCTGCCCTTAGGATCCGTCACCACCCGATGGTGGGAGTGCTTGCCAAAAATCGTGCGCACCAGGTGGGCATTGAGGCGCGTGGCGTGTATACCGATCCAATCCAGGGTGGAACGATCCAATTCACCCAGCTCGCGGGCTGCGGCCTGGTATTCGCGCGCAGTTTTTCCGCCGCCGGTGATGAGCACGAACCGCGTGCCCCGGGCCACGTGCTTTTCTATGAGCTTGCGAAATTCCTGAAGGAAGGCGCTGTTAATCCCCTCTTTGGGCGCAATCAAGGAGCCGCCCAAGGAAATGAGGACAATGGGTT
>CAZQBA010000100.1:0-1623 GCA_964591635.1 uncultured Gammaproteobacteria bacterium
AACACCAAACCCAAAAAGAAAGGTTCACTCGCCTCGCTCGCCCAGGGGTTGGCGGTCGGTGCCGCGCTCGGTGCCTTGGTCGGCATTTTGTTTGCGCCAAAGAAAGGGAGTGAAACGCGCAAGGATATTGAAGAGGCATTTTACAAAGTGAAGGCCGACGTGGCCAAGCGTTTGGTGAAGGCCAAAAAAGTGAGCGAAGTCCAGTACCGCAAAGCCGTGCAAGAAGCAGTGAAGGTCCAGGCCAAAGTAAAGAAGACGCTCAAAAAGGCCGATTGGGACGGCATTGAAGACCGCCTGGTCTCTGGTTGGAAGGACATTGCCAAAACCGTCGGTAAAATGACGGCTCCCTTGCCGGCAAAAAAGAAACGCGCCTAGCGCTCCCCCTCCGTCCCGTACTACGGGACGGTTTTGTATAAAAAAAGAGGCTGACCTATGAGTCAGGCCTCGCTAGTTGTTGGGCAGCGTTACCCGCAGGTACCTGCCAAAGAGGGCGTCGTCGCGTTTGTAGTCGGAAATGAAACGTGAGGTCAGCACCACCGCACTCCCAGGCACCGTGCGCTCCACCAAGCTCTTCACTGCCTCGCACAGCGCTTCCGTTTGCACCTCCACTTCTTTCCCCTCTCCGACCACGTACACCATGTAGGCGCCTGGGACGACCTCCCAGCCAATCGACGGACGCGGCTTTTCTTGCTCGTTCCGTGACCAACCCCGCTGACCGCGCGTCTTGGCACGCCAATGCGGAATGGATTCCTTGGCCACCAGCTCGCGTAAGCACTCCTCCACGTGCTGGAACCGACCGCAGGCCTCGGTCGGTGAGTTGCCCTCATCCGACTCCTCGCTGTTTGACGACAGGGGCTTGGGCGGCTGCGAATCGGTTTGAACGTGATCCATGTTTAGCTCCTCCGGCCAAAGTATAACGGTCTTCCAGAAAAATGCTATGTGTACAACTTCGGATTTTTGAACGGGATGAGCGCGGCCACCACGGCTTCGGCATAATAGTCTTTGCGCTCAATAGCATCGTCCGTCAAAAGACCAATTGCTCCGTTCTGCTGCTTGGAATTAGTCCGGCCAAACACCTTGTCATCGGCCGTACCCAATTCGTCCCCGGCCCGCACAAAGGCAGCCACGGCCGGCGGCAAATAAAAGGCCATACTCCGGCCCCGCCCTTCTTTTCCGTCTCGCGATTGAATCACCACCCAGGCATACCCCAGCATGCCGTACGTATCATCTTCCACACATCCTTCAATCCCCACCGCATAAGCCGCGTCTGGTGCCGCAACAAGCGCCGCCTTCACCCGATTCTGGGCACCCAACAAACATTCCTCGCTGCCACGCGGTTGATCACTCACCCCAGACGGCACAGACACGCCCGTAAACACAAAAGACCCTTCCGGAAACATTTTCAGAAAGCCCATTTCTGCAGCACCAATCTTTACCGGGTTTTGCGAGGCAACAGCCACCATCTGCATATCGCCGGCATTGTACGGATAACTCCTAGAAAAGAAAAATGCTGTGCATGGCATATAGGCACAGCATCTGAGGCTGATTCGCTAAGAGAGGCCGAAGGAACTCGTCAGGGATGGCGGACGTGGGCTAACGGACCTGCAACTCGTCCGCTTCGAA
>CAZQBA010000101.1:0-1610 GCA_964591635.1 uncultured Gammaproteobacteria bacterium
CCACCGCCGCGCAAAGAGCGCGAAGACGATACCGGCCGCATTCGCACGTCGCGTCCGGCCCCCCGGAAATCCGGAACCATGGAGGTGGTCATCCCGCCCGAAACGAAAAAGTCGAAGCCCTAGCTTCGACCCATCGTCCCTGGCGGTTCTTTTTTTATCGCGTCCAATCCAAGGGGTTGGTGACGCGGCCGTTGACGCGCACTTCAAAGTGCAAGTGGGTGCCGGTGGAGCGGCCGGTGGTGCCGACCATGGCAATGGTCATGCCTTTGGTAACCTGGTCGCCCACGCCCACGAAGATTTTGGAAGCGTGCGCATAGCGGGTCATGATGCCGCCGCCGTGGTCAATGTCCACGTAATACCCGTAGCCGCCCTTGGTGCGGCCCCATCCGGCATGGGTCACGACCCCGGCTTCCGAGGCGTAAATGCCGTTCTGGTAGTGGCCATCAATGTCCAAGCCGCTGTGGCGCCAGCTGAAGTATTGGGTAATGACCCGCATGTCCGTGGGCCAGACCATGCGCGTGGCAGCGGTTGGGCTCTTGGAGGGTGGCGCAGTGCCGCCCCGGTCCGGGCTAAAGACCTGGGTCACGGCCGGCACACGGCGCGGTGCCGCAGCAACAGGCACGCTCGGCGGCACGGCTCCAGGAAGCACCAGACTTTCGCCAATCCGCAAATCCGCAGCCGAAGCCAAACGGTTCGCCGTCACAATACTGTCTTCAGACACCGCATACTTCCGGGCAATCGCCCCTAAGGTGTCCCCTTTCTTCACAGCATAGGAAATACCAGAGACCGGCAAAATCGTCAGCTTGTCGCCGGGGCGGATAAAGTCGCGCGGCGTCATCTTGTTCTCCCAGAGGATGGTGTTGATGGTCACACCGAACCGGCTGGCAATAGTAGAGAGCGTGTCACCATCCTGGACCACATACACCTCGGTCGTCGTGCGCTGGCCGCTCGGCGTGGTGTGCGGATCGGTCATGGTCGGCTGGACCACGGCCGTACCGCCGCCCGACACATTCGTGTCCGATTCATCAACAATGTTAATGTCGTCCGTCCCCAGCTCATCCGTCACGGCTGCCGGGTCAAAATACGAAAGAGTCTGCGGGCCTTCCGGCAGAGCAGTCTCTTCAATGATTTCATCCTCATCTCCGGTCACGAGCTTGTAGAGTAAACTCTGCTCCCCCAAGTGTTCGGCCCGCACTTCCCGGGCATGGACCGACGCCACCGACGTCACAATGGTCACGGCCACAATTAAGCCATGGACCACGTAGCGGTTAGCCACCACGAACATGAATTGGTTCTTGGCTGGCAACACCACCCGGCGCAAGGTGCGCTTGGCATAAAAACCCAGGCCATACACCGGCACCACGACATAACGAAAAACGCCGCGAGCCAGGGCCAGGAAAGGTTGCGCCGCCTTTTTGGCAGCGCGACTTACTGGACTGTCCGCGGAGGTCAGTATCCCCAGCACGCGAACGAGCAAGGAAATAAGCCAAGTTTTTACTGGATGAGCCATGAATTCTGCTGAGTTAAGCGAAATCGCCTCTTCTCTTCAGCTTCCGTAGCCGCATCACCATACCAGACGGGAAGCCCGGGGTCAATCATGTCTGTCCGAT
>CAZQBA010000102.1:0-1604 GCA_964591635.1 uncultured Gammaproteobacteria bacterium
GTCTATGCCTAGCGAAAGCTTGGCTGATGTTCGGCAACGTGATTGGATCCGGGCTTGTCGCAAGCTTGGTCTGCAGGTCATTACCAATCGTGGAAAAGGCGGGCACGTTCTTGTGAAGCATCCTGAAAACGGAACGAAGTACACCATTCAGTTCGACTTGCATAAGATCATCAATATCAAGATATTCAATAAACTAAAGGAATGGGGTTTTGGAGAAGAGCAGATTTTTGAGGCGTTGCGGTGAGTTTTCAGTTGGTGCAAAAAATGCACCAACTGAAGGTGAGAAATTCAGAGAGGTCAGGAGGAAGGAAGCCTCATCCGGACCAGTCCCCAGATTCCATATTCGATATTCCACATTCGTTCTGGTATCATACCGGTAATTATGGAGGTAACCGGCATTGTGCAAACGGCCGGCACGGGCGTGGATGCCTTGCGCCGTGCGTTGGATATTGCAACGGGCATTGCCGTGGCCCTGCTTCTTATTGGGTTGGTAGATTTCTTCCGGCACACCCGGACGTTGGGCAAACGGCAGTCGTTGGCGGCCTTGCGTTCGGCCTTGACCCGGCATCCGGCGGAAACGTTTGCCAAGCATTTGCTGGCTGCACCCAATGCCCCGGCCTATGTGCAGTATGCACCGTTGCACCGGTATGTGAGCCGCATGGTGTGGGCTGCTATTGGTATGGTGGTGGTATATGCCGTGTCCGTCGGCGCCCTGAGCGTGTGGGTGCCGAACCCGGTCACCCGCCATGCGTCCAACACCGATCTGCTCATGGACGGCATGGTGCGCACGGTGGTGGTGCCCATCCAGCAGTATGTGACCCAGCATGCCGTGGAAACGGCCATGGCCATTGTCGGGATCGGTTTTTTAAACCTGCTCTTGGCTGTGGGCCTGCGCCGTTTGTTCCGTTTGGCCGCGCTGGTAGTGACCCAGCCGCGCTTGGTGTTGGCGCCAGCCGGGTTGCCGGGCTATGGCGTGGTGTTTGATGCCCTGCGCAAGTTGCCAGTGCCGCTTGCCACAGTCCGGCTCTATAGGAACGGCGACTTCCGGCCAGTCGCCACGTGCGTGACCGACATATACGGCCGCTACCGGTTTTCGGTGTTGCCCGGCAAGTACGAATTGCGCGTGGCTGCCCGCGGCTACCGGTTCCCGAGCAGTGCTTTGCATGGCAAGAGCGAAGACCATGCGTATCCGGATTTGTACACGAACACGCTCACTTTTCGGGCACCTGGGTTCGTGACCAAGAACATCGGTATTGATCCGGCTCCGGAATCGCGCCTGCCCCGCCAATCCATTACCGATGCTCTGCGCGAGCAGCTCCATGCCCTGGCTGCCTTTATCTGCTTTATTTTGTTCCTGCCGCTCTTTTTACTCGTACCCACTCCGCCAGGCCTGGCCGCGCTTGTTACCCTGGCTGCCTCCTTGCTCCTCATTGCAGTTGTGGCCGAGCGGCGCCAGTCGAGCGTGTTGGGTGTGGTGCGCGATGCCCGGAGCGGCATGCCCGTGGCAGGTGCAGCCGTGTATTTATTGGAAGCCAAGGAGCATGTGCCCTTGGACGTGCAAGTGACGGACGCCCGCGGCCAGTACGGGTTTATTGCCGGGCGGG
>CAZQBA010000103.1:0-1544 GCA_964591635.1 uncultured Gammaproteobacteria bacterium
TGCATTGGCATGGCCGCTTCCATGGCTGCCGTCCTCTTGGCTGCCGGGCAGAAAGGCAAACGTTTGGTCCTGCCCAACTCCGAAGTGATGATCCACCAGGTGATGGGCGGAGCAAGCGGTCAGGCCACGGACATCAAGATCCATGCCGAGCGGATCCTTCAAGTAAAAAAGCGGCTAAGCGAGATCTTGGCCAAGCATACCGGGCAGAAATATGATCGGGTGGAAAAGGACACGGACCGCGACTACTTCATGTCTCCCGAAGAAACCGTGGCCTACGGCCTGGCTGACAAAATCATCACCAAGGACGCCTAAAATCCTTTGAAAACAGTAACCCTTGACACTATCCCCCGCGTGTGATAGGTTCAAGCCTTGTCCGGGAGGAGGACCACCATGGTCTCCTCCCGGTCGCTGTCTTCTAGTGCTTTCCTGCGACCTGCGCACACGACAAGCATGGGGATGGATAGAAGGGGTGCTCTGGTCTTCGGACTCGACTTTCCCTTCAATGCATCTTCTTGTGCGCAGCTCATTGGGAAGCATGAAAAAGACCCCCGCATGTCGGGGGTCTTTTGTTTTGGTTATTGTGCGGGTGCCCCGGCGTCAGCTGCGGCGCTGGGATCCAAGAAGAAGCCTTCACTGGCCTGGGGGGTGGGTGAGGCCACTCCCACCAGGCAGATGCGGGGCAAGGCCCGATAGTGGCTGTCGAAGACCACCTCATTTTTGGTGCCGTCGGGCAGGACCACGGTATAGGTGAATGTGGTGTCTGCTCCGGGGTGGGATGCCTGGCATTCGCGTTTGCCCACGGGCAGGTTGGTAGTCTCCACGATTTTTTCCGGGCCGGTGCCGATCCAGCGCAGGAGCTTGGGCGGTGAGTAGCTGCCTTTGCGCCCGTCCGAGGTACCCCAGAAGCTGAAGTACAGTTTTTGTTTGGTTTCATCCATGCGGGCTTCGAACAGCACATGGTGCCCGGTATCGTTCAAAAATTTGTAGTCGGGGGACGGCTCGTAGATGGTGGCGTCGGTACCCGGGTTGTTGTTGGAGGGGTCGTTGTAGTAGCTCACCACGAGCGAATGGTTGCGACGTTCGACGACCGGCAGGCCGGAATTCATGGTGGCCCGGAAGGTAGTGGTGCCAATTTGGCAGGCGCCGCCGCCGATTTCCGGGGTGATTTTGTCGCCTTTGATGACGAGCTCCGGGAAATAGCCGCCGGCCGTGGTGAAGGGTTGGAGGGCGGCAATCAGCGAGAAGGTTTCGCCGGGAGCGATCAAGAGGCCGTTCAGTTTTCGTACGGCGTTTCGGATGTTCTTGATGCGGTTGCCAGGTGATCCGGCATAGCTGGATTCGCCGGTGCCCAGCTTTTCTTTGATGCCCAAGGCATTGACGCTTTCGGTCGTGACTGCGGCCGGCTTCACACTGCGGACGATGTCTGTGGTGCTGGCCATGGAAAGGATGGCCGTGCGCAGGTGGGCCGTGGTCGCTTCCAAGTCCACGGTGATGCCGTCCACCGCCGGCTGAAATTCCAAGACCTTGCCGTCTTCCATGCGGAA
>CAZQBA010000104.1:0-1529 GCA_964591635.1 uncultured Gammaproteobacteria bacterium
TCAGCCGAGAAGTTGGCTTGGTTTTACGAAAAGAGCGGCGGCCCCACCGTGGACGGGGTGATTGCCGTGAACGCCACCATGCTCGAAGAAATCCTGCGCGTGACCGGGCCCGTGCCTATGCCGGCATATGGCGTCACCCTCACGGCCGACAACGTACTCGATACGGTCCAGCGCGTGGTGGAGCTGGCACCAAGCGACCCTGCCGCACCCAAACAGATCCTGGCCGACCTGTTCCCCATATTGCTCGACCGCCTGCAGGCACCAGACCCAGACGAGACCCTGGCCTTGGCTGAGCTCCTGGCCCGCGGGCTCAAGGAAAAGCGGGTCCAGCTGTATGCCCATGACCCGGACGTGCAGGACGTGTTTGCCGCCCGCGGCTGGGATGGGGGCATACAGGCGACCGATGGCGATTCCCTGGCCGTCGTTACCACCAATATCGGCGGTGAGAAGAGCGATGCCATGATGCACGACGTGGTGAGCCATCACGTGGAGATCAGCGCTGATGGAAAGGTGGTGGACACTGTGACCTTTACCCGCACGCATACCGGGGAAGCCGGCGTTCCCTTAACCGGCGTGCGCAATATTTCCTACCTGCGGGCCTATGTGCCGCTCGGCAGTCGGTTGCTCGCAGCGAGCGGCGACTTCGCCACCCCGCCCGCCAACCTATTTGTGCCACGCGACCCGGCCTTTGGCGACGATGAAGATGTGCGGGCCGCACTGACCGGTTTGGAAGATGCGAAGAGCGGCGTCCGGACCCTGGAAGAATCGGGCAAGACGGTGTTCGCCCATTGGATGCAGGTCTTGCCCGGCGAAACCAAAACCGTCCGTTTCCAATACGAACTGCCAGGCCGCCTGGCGCTGCCAAAGCAAAACCTGTGGGCCGCGCTCACCGGCGGCAGCGAGCGCAGCGCTTACCGTCTACTCGTCCAAAAGCAGTCTGGTGCCGAGCAGCGCTCGTACGCGCTGTCGGTATCGGTTCCACCTACCACCCGGCCGGTCTTCACCGTGCCAAACACGCTCACGGTGTCGGATCAGACCGTGACCTTGCCCGAAGACCGCCTGGCAAGCGACCGGTATTACGCCGTCCTTTTGGAGCAGCACTAACTTCACCCGATCGATCGTATGCGCCCCCCTGAAAAAAAAGAACCCGTGCCAACTGACGCAACCCAACCACCGGAAGCACCGAAGGCAAAAAACGCCGGCGGGGAACCGGCGGCGGGATTGCCCGTGGCGCCTGAGCAGGTGAAGGCGCCGGCAAAACCGAAGAAGGGGCTGTTGCAGCGTTTGCGTTTAAAGAAGAAAGGCAAGGAAGAGACGCTCGACGAAGAGCTGCGGACCATTTATGCCGATGACTCCGGCAAGCTGCCAAACCTGAAATCATTGGACCGGGCGCCGAGCAATCGGACGCGGACCATCCTCATTGGGCTCGTGGCGTTTTTTGGCTTACTGGCGGCTGCGGCTTGGGCTGGCTTCTTCCTGTTCCAGCCTGGCGGGTTTGAAGGCCAGCGGGTGCGTGTGGCCGTGACCTC
>CAZQBA010000105.1:0-1522 GCA_964591635.1 uncultured Gammaproteobacteria bacterium
CTCCGCATGCACTACGCTATCATCCCGCTGGCTGGCATCATCTTGGCGAGCCTGGAAAGCCTTCCCACACTGCTCAACCGCGACCGTCGACTCATCGCCGTGATCCTGGGAACGGCACTCGTCGGTTCTGCAGCCATGCTCGGCCCGTTCTTCCAAGCACCACTTGTCATTACCCAAACGCCATCGGCAACAGCCATCTCCCGGGCGGTCGCAACCATTCCAACAGGAGCGAGTGTGGCTGCCCATCCCCGTCTCCTGCCGTACCTGGCGCATCGCCAAGAGCTCATCTCACTCCGCTACCTGGCGCTCGGTCGCCAACAGTTCGGCACTACCGAATATAACCCACCCGCACCCGACTTCCTCCTCTTTGATGATGCAGACTTTGTAGCTGCCGCCGGTGATGCCGACCTTGCCTGGACCAAGGATGCCTATCCCGGCAGCTTTGCCCGCCTGCGCAGCTTGATTGATGACGGATACGGACTCGTCTTCCGCGACGGCACGGTGAGCGTGTGGCAGAAGGGTGTGGAACGACCACACTTTGATCTTTCGGCAGACCAGTACGCGGCCATTGCTCCCGGCATCCGCATGAGCGTGGCTGATACTCCCGAGCTCTGCCCAGGCAATGCTGGCGTCTGCACCACGCTGCTCTTCCAAACCGACCACGATATATCAGAAGAGCTGTTCCTAGCCATCACGGCCACGGCTGGAAATAAAAAAACGGCGGTGACCCACACCTTCCGTTTGCAACCGACCTTTGATTGGGGACCGGGCACGACCATTACCCTTCCGCTCCCTGAACTTCCGACGCTCGAAACGACTGATCCTGTAACCTACCAGGCTGAACTGGTGCGCGGCACGGTGATCCCGACGTTGGATATCCTCGGCAGCACCACGGTAGAACTGACTGGGCCTGAAGCTCTGGGGCCAGCAGTCACTATTGCCCGCATCACCCCTTCTGCCGGAACTCCCGACGCAACGCCAGTAAGGCCCGAATAAAATCCCGGACGCTGGAAAGGATCTTCACCGTGCTCTTGCGGCGGTAATCGCGCAACTCCACCCAATTCACGGGAATACCACGGACCCGCATGCCGGCCCGTTCCGCTCGGGCTAATAACTCGGTGTCAAAAAACCAGCTCGTGTGGCGGACTTCCGGCGCCAATCGCGTCCAGGCCTGTTTGGTGATGGCCTTGAAGCCGCACTGGGCATCACTTGCTTTCAAACCCAGGAGGGCGTGTGCCAAAAAAATGTAGCCGCGGGAAAGCACCTCACGCAACAGCGTCCGTTCCACCACCGCGGCGGGCAAAAAGCGCGAACCATACACCACATCCGCCCCACGCTTGATTTCGCCAAACAAATACGGCAGGCCGCGCAGGTCGACTGACAAATCGACGTCCATATAGCAGAGCACCTCTTCACTGGCATCGCTCCAGGCCTTGGCCAAGGCCCGTCCCCGGCCTGGTTCGCCCAGGTGGAACGAGGTGATGCGCGGATCCGCCTGCCCCAAACGGCCGGCGATTTCCAT
>CAZQBA010000106.1:0-1519 GCA_964591635.1 uncultured Gammaproteobacteria bacterium
CGGGGAACGGCGGCTGACCGCACGGCCGCAGCGAGTTGCCACGGGTCCGGAAAATAACCGCGGTGATTTCGGCGCGGTTGATGGTGTCGTCGGGGCCGAAGGTACCGTCGGGACGGCCGTAGAATATCCTCCGTTGCTTCACCGTATTGATTTCGTTGCTGTATACGTGCGTATCGGGGACGTCGGGGAAGAGCGATGCGGCAAGGAATGACGTGTGTTGCAGAACCATCGTCAGCACAAACAGCGCCGAACCGGCTGTGATGACAGCGTCCATTGGGGTGATTCCGCTTGTTTTGATGTATCTCGGCATTTTTGTGGGTTTATTGACATTTTATCATATAAATGTCCTATTGACAATACGCGAAAACTACTCATACTTGGCTACTTCATGCCAAAAACCTTTGAGTCCCGCCGGCTGTACCCCGCCCGTTCCGAGCTTCAGCACCTCCTATGGGTACTTTTCGCGACGCTTGGCGCTCTCCTGGTGATTTCCTACATCCCTGCGCTGCTCCAGCTGGCATCGGTGGCAATCCTGGGCATCCGTCTCGAAATCGCGTCACTTTGACTAAAAAATAAAAGATATTATTATATACATGCGTTTGAATTGTTGGCTGCTCATTCTTTTACAGGAGCCTTGCATGTTGAATCGCATGAAAGTGGTGCATTGCGCCGCCGCCAGCGGAGCAGGTAGTTCCGATTTCCAACGGTACCTCGGTCCGCTTGGTGTCGATACCGTGCACATCCACAGCGTCGTGGAAATGCACGCCTGCCTCCCGCTGATGAAGCCGAAAGGCGGGGCGACTTTTCTTCCGCCGGTAACGATGACTCTCATGGATGCGTACGGCGGGAAGGTCCAGCGCACGCTGGATCTGACCTCCGTCAGCGGAGTGATCATCGACTTGCTGGTGCCGTTGATGCCCACGCCCCCGACACCGTCGCAGGATCTGCCTGCGCTGGTGGTTGCGAGCGGCCTCGCGCTCGCGGTCGCCGTCAAAGCCGCCGGGTTCCCGGTTGTGGTTGAGTCAAACTCACTCGATCACATTATCGAACACGGCCGCATGCAGCAGAACCTGCGCGAACAGCTGCGAGCGCTGCGCACACATGCCGTTGCAGTGTGCAATGGGTTGAATGTGCAGCTTCTGCAACTGTTTTGCTCCGAAGAATCGGCCCGGGCCGCTATCGCAGCCTTGGCCGCGCAGTAGCTTCCGGCCGGCGGTCCTTTCGGATCGCCGGCCAGCCTTGTTATTTTTTGAGTGAACGGATGAAATCCTTCGCCTCCCCTTTGGTCGTGATCTCTTTTTTGATCTGCGCATCCTGTAGCAGCCCGATCACGCGACCCACTTCCGCTCCCGGCTTCAGGCCCAGCAATTCCATCACTTCATGGCCAGTGAGAAGCGGCTTCTGGGGCCGCGGGTGCGCATCCAGGAACGAGTGATAGTCGTGGATGATCTTTGTATAGAGCGTGAAATCCGCCGGGTCGGTGCCCGCGATGTCCAGGTAGAAGAGCTGGAGCAGTTCC